>JALYKW010000026.1 GCA_030774575.1 Chloroflexota bacterium
TGTAGTTCCCACGGACGTCATTGACAGATCCGCATGATCGGAGAGAGTCCTCCGAGGGCGGTGTGTGGACGGTGCCCATTGTACTCGTCCAGGAAAATGGGGAGTGCGGCGAGGCGCTCGGGATTGCTGTAGTAGGGCCGGAGGTAGGCCCACTCCCACTGCAAGGTCTTGATGAAGCGTTCGGCCTTGCCGTTGGTCTGCGGACGATACGGGCGGGTGCGCTTGAGGCGGACGGCGGCGGCGTCCGCGACCTCCCGAAACGGATGTGAGCGATAGTTGCCGCCGTTGTCGGTGAGCAGCGCCTGGACCTGGACGCCGAGCGCACCGAAGGCTTCGAGCGCGCGAGAGAGGAAGCCGGCGGTGGTGTCACCACGTTCGTCGGGCAGCGCTTCGACGTAGGCGTAACGGCTATAGCCATCGATAGCGACGTGGAGGTAGTCGTGCCCTACCCGCTGCTGCCCGGTACGGCCGATGCCTGAGCGCGCGAAGCCGGGATCCATGCGCTTGCCGCCGCCGTCCGGGACGCGTCCGAGGCGCTTCACATCAAGATGCACCAGCTCGCCGGGCGCGGTCTGCGTGATGCGGATGACCTGGCGCGTGACGCGATCCAGCAGGTCGAGCCGGTGGAGACCGAGACGGCGCAGCACGGCGTATACGGTGGAGCGGGCAAGACCGAGCGCATACGCGATCCGATGCGGCCCCCAGTTCCGCTCGCAGCGAAGCGCCCGAATGGCCTCCTCGCGTTCCGCGCTACTCTTGCGGGGGGACAGACGAGGACGGGAGGAGTGGTCGACGAGTCCGGCCTCTCCTTCGTCCGCAAACCTGCGTAGCGTCTTGTACACCGTCGCTCGAGAGACGCCTGCCATCTCCGCGATCTCGGTCGCCGGGTATCCCTGCTTGAACCGATCGACAATGAGCCGACGGCCGTATGGGGTAAGTCGTGCGTTACGATGCGCCATGAGAGAGTGCTCCTTTCGACTACAGGCTTTAGACACCCACAGCCGACTCGAGCACTCTCTCTCTGTCAACAACCTCTATGGGAACTACACCTAGCCAGCCGCTCCCGCCGTGACGTGACGCTGGGGACGCGCCGAGGGCTTCACACCCGTCTTGCTGTACTCCAGCAGCATGCTGCCCCACGCCAGCCCTCCACCGAAGGAGCACATGGCGATCCGCGCGCCTTCGAAGAGGCGGCCGTCTCGGGACGCTTCGCTCATCGCGACGGGGATCGATGCTGAAGAGGTGTTGCCGTACTTGTGTACCGTGAGGATCGCCTTCTCTTGCGAGACACCCAGCGCCTTTGCCGTCCCCTGGATGATGCGCAGGTTCGCCTGATGCGGCAGCAGCAAATCGATGTCGTCGATTTCCAGACCGCCCTTCGCGGTCGCTTCGCGGACAGCGTTGGTCATCGCGTGGACGGCGAACTTGAAGATCGCCGGACCATCCATGTTGATGTAGCACAGATCCGCCGCCGGTCCAGCGCCGTGCTCGTCGCGCGCGCCGCACGGTCCTTCGGCGAAGAGTGCATTCTTCTTCGAGCCGTCACTGTGCAGCACGAACCCCAGAGGCCCGCCAAATTCGGCCGCTTCCAGCACCAGCGCGCCCGCGCCGTCCCCGAAGAGCACGCACGTGCCGCGATCTTTCCAGTTGACGATGCGCGACAGCACCTCGGTGCCGACGATGAGCACGCGTGTGCAAGCGCCCGTAGCGACGAACTGTGTCCCCGCCGCCAGCGCCGACAGGAAGCCAACACACGCCGCGTTCACATCGAACGCGCCCGCGTTGTGCGCGCCTATGCCGTCCTGGATGATCGAACCCACAGACGGGAACAGGCCGTCAGGCGTCGTCGTCGCCCCGATGACGAGGTCGATCTCCTCCGGGTTGATGCGCGCGTCTTCGAGCGCCATCTTGGCCGCACGCAATCCGAGGGAGCTCGCAGTCTCGTGCGGCGCGGCGATGTGCCGTTCTTTGATGCCGGTGCGGTCCTGGATCCACTTGTCGGAGGTATCGACGAGCTTCTCGAGCTCGCTGTTCGTGACGATGCGTTCGGGGAGGTAGTGGCCCGTGCCGGCAATGCGAATTCGGTTCAATGCGGCTCCATCGCTGCAGCCCAAGCAGGGCATCTCGAAGTATATCGCGAGACGCCGCAACCCGAGATGGCAGAAGCCTCGCGGGCGAGAGCCGCCTTCTCGTGGCTCGCACTCGGTACGCTGGCGCCATGCAGCCGCGTACGCTCGCCGCCGTCTGGGCCGGAAAGATCGCCGGCATTGCCAGTCGCACGCTCGGCCGCGGGGGTGGTACCGCCATCGCCGGGCTCGTGGCCGAGCGCGTCGACCCGCGGATCGTCCGGCGGCTGACGGCACAGGCGGGGCACGGCGCCATCGCCGTCACAGGCACCAACGGCAAGACGACGACGACGCTCATGCTCAGCGCGATCGCCACCAGGGCCGGCCTGCGACCGCTGCACAACCGCACCGGCTCGAACCTCATGCGTGGCGTGGCGGCCATGCTCGTCGAACAGGCGACGGTCGTGGGCGCGATCCCGGAAGCAGCCCGCCGCCTTGCGGTCCTCGAAGTCGATGAGGCCACGCTTCCGGAGATCGTGCGCGCCGCTTCGCCCCGCGTCATCGTCTTCACCAACCTCTTCCGCGACCAGCTCGACCGCTACGGCGAAGCCGACACGGTCGCGAAGGCGTGGGAGCGCGCGCTCGCCGGCGCATCGGCGGAAACGACGCTGGTGCTCAACGCCGACGACCCGGCCGTCGCCCACCTGGGCCGCTCGGCGCCGGGCCGCGTGCTCTACTACGGCATCGACGATCGCGCCGCCGCCGGAGACGGCGACGAGCACGCCTCCGACTTCCGCACCTGTCTCGAGTGCGGGAATGAGCTTGCGTACACGATCACGTTCTACGGACACCTCGGCCACTGGCGTTGCACGAACTGCGCCAACGCTCGGCCGTCGCCCGCCATCAGCGTTACGCGCGTGTCGCCGGGTGAAGATCGGACGATGCTGACGCTTACGCACGACGACACCGGCATGGAGATCGCGCTGCCGCTCTCCGGCCTTTACAACGCGTACAACGCGCTCGCGGCGGCAGCGGGCGCCATCGCGCTCGGCCTGCCGAGCGACGCGATCGTGGCGGCAATCGGCGGCTTCTCAGCGGCGTTCGGGCGCCAGGAGCGATTCGAGGTCGAAGGCCGCGACGTGCAAGTCCTGCTCGGAAAGAACCCGACCGGCCTCAACCAGGTGTTGCGGGCGATCGCCGCGCAGCCCGGCCGAAAACGCCTGCTGTTCTTCCTCAATGATGGCATCGCCGACGGACGTGACATCTCCTGGATCTGGGACACGGACTACGAGACCCTGCGGCCGCAGGCCGACTGGGTGCTCGCCGCCGGCCAGCGCGCGGAAGACCTCGCGCTGCGCCTCAAGTACGCGGGATTCGGCGACGAGATCGAGATCCAGCACGACACGGCGGCGGCGCTGCGCCGCGCGCTCGCAATTACGCCCACAGGGGCGACCCTGCACGTGGTGCCGACGTATACGGCCATGCTCGAAGTGCGCGAGCTGCTCGCCAAGCAGGGCGGAGCGCGACGCTTCTGGGAGGGCGACAGATGACTCCCGGAGATACGGGTTCGTCTACGAACGTCGCAGCAAGGAATGTTTCACGTGAAATACTCGTAGCGGCACCGATCCTCCGCGTCGCACACCTCTATCCGCGCCTCATGAACATCTACGGCGACCGCGGCAACATCATGTGCCTGCGCCATCGCTGCGAAGCGCGCGGCATCGGATTCAAGCTGACCGAGCTGGGTTTGCGCGACCGGCTCGACCCAAGCGCCTGCGACCTGATCTTCGCGGGCGGGGCGCAGGACCGCGAGCAGCGCGTCGTTGTCGATGACCTGCTCGCCACGAAGGCCGAGGCGGCGCGCGCCGCCGTCCAGTCCGGTGTCGCGCTGCTCGCGGTGTGCGGCGCGTACCAGCTCTTCGGCCGCTTCTACCGCGACGCCAGCGGCGCGGAACTGCCGGGCGTTGGCATCTTTGATCTGCACACGGAACATCCGGGCGAGACGGCGCGGAGGTGCATCGGCAACATCGTTGCGGAGTGGGACGCACCGGACGGCGGCGACAAGACGATCGTCGGATTCGAAAACCACGGCGGCCGCACGCGCCTCGGCCCCGGCGCGAAGCCGCTGGCGCGAGTCCGCAGCGGCTTCGGCAACAACGGCGAAGACGGCACGGAGGGCGCGGTGTACCGGAATGCGATCGGCACCTACATCCACGGCTCATTGCTGCCGAAGAACCCGGCGCTCGCCGACCACGTCATCGGTCTCGCGCTGCGGCAGCGATACGGGGAGGTCGAGCTGATGCCGATCGATGACCGTGCCGAAGCGCGCGCCCACGCCGCGGCGCTGCGGCTGCGATAGGTTCATCCTCGATCAGGCGGCGAAGCCGGTGCAGCCGCTCGGTGATGGACACCTACGATGAGAACTTCTAAGGTGCTCTGGTGCTCACAGACGAGGAGGGGCCATGGCGCGTGCAGGAGATGTAATCGAGAACCCGGTCCGGGGCGAGCGGGTGGTTTTCCGACGAACAGCGGCGGACACCGGCGGCGAACTGCTGGAATTCGACTTCTTCATGAAGCCCGGCGTACCACCTGTGTTCGAACACGTACATCCTCGACAGGAAGAGCGCATCGAGGTCGTTTCCGGAACGGTGAGCTACCGGCTGCGCGGGGCGGAGCACCGCCTCGACACCGGTGAGATCGCAGTTCTTCCTCCGGGCGTCCGTCACACGCTATGGAACCCCGGCGTTGAGGAAGCTCACGTTATCGTGGAAGCCCGGCCAGCGTTGACGCTCGAGACTGTGTTTGAAACCCTCTTCGGCCTGGCCCGGGATGGAAAGACTAACAAGCGAGGAACGCCCAACCCGTTGCAGGCAGCTGTCATCGGCTTGGAGTCGGAGACATTCTTCCCCTGGCCGCCAATATTTGTGCAAAGGGGACTCCTGGCGGTGCTCGTCCCTGTTTTGAAGCTGCTCGGCTACCGGGGTCGATACCCGCAGTACAGCAAGTCCGACTAACGACGGCAGCGGGTACCGCTGGCTCCGCCCCATCACCCCTGGCTGACGCCAAATCGCGCCGAACAGCGCGCCCATGCCGCAGTGCTGCGTACTGCGTTAGGCGCGAGGGCTACCAGGCCGCGCAGCTCACCGAGAGTATCGGTGGCAGCCTGCCTGGCAGCTCCTGCCAGTGGTCGCCGCCGTCCCGGCTTGCGTACACCTGCCCGTTCGACGTGCCGACGTAGACGCCCTCCGGCTCCATGCCGTCGGTGTCGAGGCCTTCGCGGTAGACGCTCTGGTAGTCGTTGGGGCCAGGGAGACCCTCGGTCAGCGGCTGCCACGTCGCACCGCGGTCGCGCGTGCGATATACGGTGAACTGTCCCGGGCAGACGCGAAAGTTATCGTTCATGCCGGCGAAGGCCAGCGGCACGATGAACGCGGCGTCCGGCGCGCGCCGCGTGACCGCGATCGGGAAGCCGTGAAACGAGGGCAGCGTGTGGGTGACGTCCTCCCACGTCGCGCCGGCGTCGTCGGAGCGGAAGACGCCCATGTGCGCCTGCGCCCAGATCCGGTCGGGGTTCTTCAGGTCGATGCGCATCTTGTGCATCTCGTCGATGGCCAGCGGGTCCATGTCATCGGGGCGGGGCACGGCGGGAAACGAATCGATCAGCTGCTGCGTGATTGCGCGTGCCAGCTCTGTCTGCGGGACGGCGGTGTGGGAGATCATCGACCACGTCTCGCCGCGGTCCTTCGACTCGTAGGAACCGCCGGAGCTAATCGCGGCGTAGAGGTGCCGGGCGTCGCGCGGATCGATCTCGATGGAATGCAGGCAGGAGTCGCCGCCGCCGCTCATCGACCACATGCTGCTCGTCGGGTGGCGGTTCAGGCCTTCGACGGGCACCCATGTGTGGCCGTGGTCCTCGCTGCGAAAGAGGCCGGCGGGCTGCGTGCCGGCGTAGACGACACCGGGCTCCGAGGGGTGCCCCGGCGTCACGTGCCAGACGTTCTGTACCGTCTTGCCCGCGTCCGGCGCGAAGCCGAGGCCGGTGCTGCGGTAGTCCCACGTCTTGCCGAGGTCATCGCTCTTGGCGACGGACGGGCCCCAGGCCCAGTGATTCGCCGCCGCGTAGAATCGAGGCTCGGCGCCGCGGAGGTCGCCCGCCATGTGGTAGACCGACCACCCCGGCAGGATCGGTTGAGACACCTCCCACCGGCCGCGTGCCGCGTCCGGCGTGTAGATGAACCCGCCCTTGCGCGTCCCGACCAGCAGTCTCATTTGCGTCGCCATGCGTACCTCCATCATTCTTGGATGCGACGGGATCTTAATCCAGCCGAGGGGTATTTGTCAGCCTCTAGCCGGGCGCTTCCGGCATCACCCAGAGCTGGTTCTCGTGCGCTACTTCGAAGCCGAGCGCGTCGAAGAGGCGTCGTGCATCGCCATCGGCCGCGGTGCGCAGCCCGATGACATCGCAGCCCGCCGCCTGCGCGTCGGCGATGGCCGCGGCGAGCAGCGTCGATGCCACACCCGCTTTTCGCTGCGATTTCGAAGTGTGCACGGCGTAGAGCCCTGCCGTCTGGTGGTCGATGAGCAGGTGCAGCGTCCCGGCCGGTTGGCCATCCGTCGAGCCGATATAGAAGGTATGCCCCGCGTGCTGCATGCTCTCGATCGTGCTGGCGAGCATAAGCTTGCGCAGCCACTTGTTCGAAGGACCGGCGATCACATCGCGGAACGCCATCGCGTCGTCGGGAGCCGCGTGGCGCACCTCGACTTCGGGGTTCGTGCGAATCGCGTCAGCGTCGCCGCGGAAGACCATTGTGACGCTCGTCTCCAGCAGGGATAGACCGCGCTTCGCGAGACACAGCGGCAGCGTCGCGGGCCGGTCGAGCGGCGTCACGCAAACCGCGGGCGCGCAGTCGAATGCCCGCAGCAGCGCAAAACCGATGTCGAGCAGCCCATCGAGCCGGCGCTCATCGGTCGTGAAGGACTCGATCCGGTTCAGGTCGTGAAGCGCCGCGTCCGATGTCAACGCCAGCGCCCCGCCGAGGTCGCGATACTCGCCCCAGCCGAGCGATAGCCGCAGCCGCTCGTTGTTGATCGTCCGCAACGAGACCACCGGATCGAACTTCATGCGCCGAGTGTATCGACTGGTGACGTGCGACGCTGAGTGGTCGCTGGTTACGGTTGCGCCGCTTATGGCTGACGACTGATGCCTGACGACTGACGACCGACGACTGACGACCGACGACCGACGACCGACGACCGACGACCGACGACTGACGAACGAACCTACAGCTTCAGTTCGCTGCTGTGGCCCGGGAACAGGCGCGCCTTCGGGTCCATCGAGCGCTTCGCCGCGTTCGCGGCGACGGCAGCCTGCCCGAAGCCGGTGACGATGAGGTTCAGCGGCTCGGAGCCGTCCACGGCGGCGATGTCACCGGCCGCGAATACGCCCTTGAGGTTCGTCTCCATGAAGCCGTCCGTGCGGATGTGGCGGTTGTCGGCCAGTTCGAGGCCCCACGCTTCGATGGGGCCGAGCGCGGCCTTGAAGCCGATGTTGATCAGCACGGCATCGACCTCGATGTCGCGCTCCTCGCCGGTGCGGTTGTCGTAGATGGTCGCGCCGGTCACGTTTCCGTTCTCGCCGGCAACGCGCTTGATCTCCCAGAATGTGTGGATGGGAATGTTGGTCATGTGCAGCGCGGCGAGGCTGGATTCGTGCGCGCGGAACTGGTCGCGCCGGTGGATCAGCGTGATTTCTTTCGCCCAGTCCTTGAGGTTGAGGCACCAGTCGACGGCCGTGTCGCCGCCGCCGACGATGAGGATGCGCTTGCCCCGGAACGGGCGTTTGTCTTTCACGAAGTAGTAGACGCCCCGGCCCTCGTACTCCGACACGCCGGGCTTGTCGATCTTCGTCGGCGTAAAGGCGCCGATGCCGCCGCTGATCAGCACCGTCCGCGTCAGATGCACCTCGGTTGCGGTGCCGAGGCGCCAGACCTCCTCGTCACCCGCCTTCGTGCGGGTGAGGGTGTCGATGCGCGTGTCGTAGACAAACTCCGGCTGGAAGAGCGCGCACTGCTGCACGAGGAGCTTCACCAGGTCCTGCGCCAGGATCTTCGGATGCCCCGGCACGTCGTAGATCAGCTTCTCGGGGTACAGCACCGCCAGCTGCCCGCCCGGCTCCGGCAACGCCTCGATCACCTTCGTGGCCATCTCTCGCAGCCCGGCGTAAAACGCCGCAAAGAGCCCCGTCGGACCGGCGCCGATGATCGTGATGTCGGAGACCGAGTTGGTAGTCATGAGTTGGTAGTCGGTAGTTGGGCGCTGGTTAATCGTTACTGGTTACTGGTTATCGGTCGTAGCTCGTCGGCCGGCTAGCGCACGATACGGCATCGCATCGCGAGCAGGCATAGCGAACTTCCCGATGCACCTGCTCCCTAGTCCCTAATCCCTAATCCCCATCACCCACCCCTACAACCCCGGCTCCGGCTTCTCCAGCTCAAACCCCTTGTGCAGGGCACGCACCGCGTCGGCGACGTTCGCCTCAGGGACGATGCACGTGATACGGATCTCGCTGGTCGAGATCATCTCGATGTTGATCCCGGCCTCGAACAACAGCCGGAACATCCGCGCGGCGTATCCCGGGGCGCTCTGAATGCCCGTGCCGACGATGCTCACCTTCCCCATGTGCTCGTCCGTCACGATGTCCTTCGCGCCCACCGCCGCCGCCACGCGCTCGACGTGCGGGAGCGCGCGTGCGAGGTCGTTCTTGCCGAGGGTAAACGTGATGTCGGTGAGCGCTTCTTCGCTCGCGTTCTGGACGATCGTGTCGACGGAGAGATGCGCTTCGGCCAGCGGTTCGAATATCTCGGCGGCCACGCCCGGCCGGTCGGGCACGCGCCGGATTGTGATCTTTGCGACGTCCAGGTCGTGCGCGATACCGCGGACGCGATTGAAGCCCTCCATATCGACGCCTCCATGTATGACTGTGCCGGGCGCGTCCTTCGTGCTCGATGCCACCAGAATTGGAATGCCGTAGACCGAGCCCAGCTCGACGGCGCGGGGCGCCACCACCTTCGCGCCTTTGCTGGCCAGCTCCAGCATCTCTTCGTACGAGATGTCCTGGAGCTTGCGCGCTTCCGGCACGACTCGCGGGTCCGCCGTGTACACGCCGTCAACGTCGGTGTAAATCTCGCATCGCGCCGCCAGCGCCGCCGCGAAGGCCACGGCGGTCGTGTCCGAGCCGCCGCGCCCGATTGTCGCGATGTCCATCATCTCGGTCAGCCCCTGAAATCCCGCGACGATGACCACCCGCCCGCGGTCGACCTCTTCCCTCACGCGCTGCGGCTCGATGGCGAGGATGCGGGCGTTGCGGTGCACGGAGTCCGTGCGCATGCCGGCCTGACCGCCGCTCAGGCTGATCGCCTCGACGCCGATCGCGTGCAGCGCCATCACCAGTAGGGCGCTCGATTGCGTCTCACCGGTGCTCAGCAAGACGTCCATCTCGCGCGCTTCGGGTGCGTCTGTGATCTGCCTCGCCAGCGCGATCAGCTCGTCGGTGGTGTCGCCCATCGCCGACACCACCGCGACAACGTGGTCGCCCGCGTCGCAACGCGCCTTGATGCGCGCCGCGACGTTCTTAATGAGCTCCGCGCTTCCGACCGAGCTGCCGCCGTACTTTTGGACGACCAGTGCCATATCTGCCTGCTCCGGGCCCGTGTTCGATGCTATCGGCGCGTGATGTTAGCGAATCCGCTTCAGATGTGGCAGAACCGGCACCCGGTCGGCTCGCTAGGGGTTCACCGCAGAGCCGCAGAGGACGCGGAGTTGGGATAGGGAGCGGGTATGGAGGGGAGCTTCCGCTTTCACATTCACAATCCCCTGTCGTCGTCTCTGCGCACTCCGCGGCTCTGCGGTGAAATCAGACCGCTGGCTCCGCGGTGAAGTGAAACCCGATAGGCTCAGGCATGGTGCACGGGCGCTATTTCGAGGCGGTTGACTATCTGCAGCGCCGGTTGTGGCACGAGCTGCCGATCGTGCCGGTCGAGCGCGCGCTGCAGCATCGCGTGCTGCAGGTGCTCGCGCATCTCGGCGACCCGCACCTGGCCTTTCCCGCCATCCACGTCGCAGGCAGCGCCGGGAAGGGTTCGACCGCGGCGATCGCCGCCTCGATCCTGCGCGCAGCCGGTCTGCGTACGGGCATCTACACCAAGCCCCACCTCCAGACCTTCATCGAGCGCGCCGACGTCGACGGCCGGCTGATGGCGTCCGACGCCTTCGCCGAAGCGGTCCTCGGCCTCGATCCGCTCGTGCGCAAGATGCATCTCGACGTGATCGATGGCGTCGGCTTCGGGCGGCCGTCGCTGGTCGAGGTGGCGTTCGCGGTGTGCATGCGGCACTTCGCGGACGAGCGCGTCGATGTCGCCGTGGTCGAAGCCGGCCTCGGCGGGCGCACGGACTACAGCAACGTCTTCGACGAGAAGGCAGCGACGATCATTACGAACGTATCCTACGAGCACCGCGAGCGCCTCGGCTGGTCGCTGCCGTCGATCGCGGAGGAGAAAGCGGCGATCATCCGGCGCGACCCGGTGATCACCGGCGCTTCCGGCGAAGCGCTTCGCGTCATCGCTGCGAGATGCGCCAGCAGCGGCGCACCGTTGCTGCGCCTCAAACACGAGGTCCGGGCCCTCATCGCCAGCGCCGATGCGCGCGGGAGCAAAATCTCGATCAGGACGCCCTCGCGCCGCATCGAGCGGGCGCGCCTGGCGCTCGCCGGCGCGCACCAGGCCGAGAACGCCGCCCTTGCCGTCGCCGCCGTCGATGCGTATGCGGCGAGCACTGGCATTGACATCAGTGACGAGCAGATTCGGAGCGGTCTCGCGTCCGTGCGGCTGAGCGGGCGGCTCGAACAGGTGCAGGATCGCCCGCGCGTGCTCCTCGATGCAGCGCACAACCCTGCCGAGGCTCGCCGTTTCGCGCAAACCGTGCGTGACCACTGGCTCGCTGGCGGCCCGCGGGTGCATCTGGTCGCCGGCATTCTCGCCGACAAAGATCAGGCGCCGATGGTGCGTGCGTTCGCATCGATCGCGGACCGTGTGCTGCTCACGCAGCCGCCGCTCGGCGAGCGCATCGGCGACCCTTCGCGGATGCTGGCGCTGTTTCGCCGCGAGCTGGGGGATGCCAACGTGCGCTTCGAGCCCTCGCACGACCGCGCCTTCGATATCGCGCTCGCCGACGCCTCGGCAGGAGATCTGATCTGCGTCACGGGCTCGATGTTCCTCGTTGGCGCCTTGCGGGAGCGCTGGGTGCCCGAACGACGGATACTGGAGCGCCGGACGGCCGCATTGGAAGTGGACAGATCAGGAGGATAACAGCATGGACTTCTTCGACGTTACGAACACACAGCGCGCGATGCGCCGGCTCAAACCGGACTCGATCCCCGAAGCCGACCTCTGGAAACTGCTCGACACGGCGATCATGGCGCCCAACGGCGGCAATCTGCAGCCGTGGAACTTCGTCGTCATTCGGGATCCGGAGAAGAAGCGAAAGATCGCAGAGTGGTACCTCGAGGGATGGGAGAAGAGCTACGGCCCGGCGCGGGAGGCCATGACGGCCGACCCGGCGCGCGCGCGGACATACAATTCCGCCGACTACCTTGCGCGGCATCTCGCCGACGTGCCCGTCCTCGTGCTCGCCACGCTGCGGCGCGGCCCGATCCCGCTCGACGCGATCGCTGGCGCATCGATCTATCCCGCGGTGCAGAATCTCATGCTCGCGGCGCGCGCGCTTGGCCTCGGCACGACGCTGACGACGCTACACAAGTTCCACGAGAAAGACGTGAAGGCCCTGCTGGGCATTCCGGAGAGCGTTGAGACGATGGCCCTGATCCCGATCGGCATACCCCGGGGCAAGTTCGGCACGCCTTCTCGCATGCCGGCCGAGAAGGTGGTGTTCTGGGATAGTTGGTCGGAGACGCGGCCGCGGACGTGAAACGCGTCTAGATCCGGCTGCTGGTCACAACGGCGTGTCCACGATGAGCAGTTCGCTCGTCGCTGCGGCGGAGACCTCCAGCGATCCGGCCGAAAGCACCTTCGCCGCATCGCCCTTGGATAGCGCGTCGCCGTTCACCGACGCAGCGCCGTCGATGAGGTACAAGTAGCCGCCGCGGCCCTCACCGAAGCCGTGCGTGACCTTCGTCCCGGCGTCGAGCCGTGCGACGAACATCCGCACATCGCGATGCACCGTCACGCCGTCGCCCTCGGTGCCAATCGGACGCAGGATCTGGAGCAGCCGGTTGTGGCGGTCTTCCTCGCCATACTGCCGCTGCTCGATGGAAGGCGGCAGATCGCGCTGTTCCGGCATGATCCACATCTGGACGAACTGCATCGGCTCTGTCTTCGAGTGGTTCATCTCCGAGTGCTGCATGCCGGAGCCCAATGTCACGCGCTGTACCGCTCCCGGATACAGCACGCCGCCGTTCCCGCCGCTGTCCTTGTGCTCGAAGGTGCCGGCCACCACATAGGTTATGCCTTCGATGTCGCGGTGCGGGTGCATGGGCCAGACGGCGCCCGGCACGAGCGTGTCGTGGTTGAAGACGCGCAGCGTGCCGATGCCCATATTCTCCGGGTCGCGATACTGGTCGAAACTAAAGTGCCAGCGCGCTTGAAACCAGCCGCCGTCGGTGGCATAGATCTCGGCGTCACGGCGGATTTGCAGTTGGGCGAGATTCGTGGTGGTGTTTGACTCTGCCATACGCTCAGCGTAGCAGGCATGCCAAGCCAGGTTGAGAGGCGACAGCGACTAGGGCGTTCCCACCATCAGGTCGGCGGTGGGCAGGAAGCGGGGCGGTCTGCGCGCCTGTGTCTCCTGCTCGAAAGCGAAGGCGATCTTGATTAGCGTTGCTTCGCTAAAGGCGCCGCCGAGGAAAGAGACGCCGACCGGGAGACCGAAGACGTGGCCGGCGGGAACGGTGATGTGCGGGTAGCCGGCGACCGCGGCCAGGGACGATGCGCTTCTCACCGCGCTCCGGGCGTCCCAGTTGACGAGGTCGGTCAGCCCTGCGGGGCCCGCGCTCGGCGCAACAATGGCGTCGAGGCCATGCTCGCGCAGCGCGGCATCGATGCCCTGTTCTCGAGACAGCGAGCGACCGGTGTGCAGGGCGCTGAGGTACTTCTCCGAAGTCAAAGATCCCTTGTCTTGCGCCATCTTGAGTAACTCCTGGCCAAAGTACGGCATCACGCGTTCGCGGATCCGTTCGTTGAACCCGATCAGGTCTTTGAGAGAGTGCACTTCGGCGCCGGGACCGAGGCCTCTGAGGTAGCGATTCAGGTCCGCCTTAAATTCAAACAGCAGCACTTCACGTTCCGTTCCCCCTAACCGGGCGGCCGTCGGAGTACTGATCGGATCGATGATCTCTGCGCCCAGGTGTTTCAGCGCGTCGATCGCGGACTCTATCACCTTGTCTACTCGCGCGTCGCCGCCGAAAAAGTCGCGCCCCACGCCGATCCGGATGCCGCGCAGGCCCTCTGCGTTCAGCGCTGTCTGGTAGCTTGCTGGCGCTTTCCCTCTCGACTTTGACATCGCGGCGTCACGAGGGTCTCTTCCGGTCATCGCGCTCAGGAGACTTGCCGCGTCCGCCACCGTTCGCGCCATCGGGCCGGCGGTGTCCTGACTGTGGGAGATCGGGATGATGCCCGTCCGGCTCACAAGACCGACCGTGGGCTTGATCCCGACGATGCCGTTCACCGACGACGGCGCCGTAATCGATCCGTCCGTCTCGGTGCCCACGGCGGCGGCGCAAAGGTTGGCAGCCACCGCCGCAGCCGAGCCCGAGCTCGACCCGCTTGGGCTCCGGTCCAGCGCGTACGGGTTCCTCGTCAGTCCACCGCGACTGCTCCAGCCGCTGGTCGAATGCGTCGAGCGGAAGTTCGCCCACTCACTCAGGTTGGTCTTCCCCAGGATCACAGCGCCCGCCTCGCGGAGTCGCTGGACAACGAAGGCGTCTTGGCGCGCGATCGAACCCACCAGCGCGAGCGAGCCCGCAGTGGTCATCATTCGGTCTGCCGTGTCGATGTTGTCCTTCAGGAGAATTGGCACGCCGTGCAACGGTCCGCGCGGACCTCGCTGCCCGCGTTCGGCATCAAGCGAGTCAGCGATCGTGACGGCGTCCGGATTGAGTTCGATAACCGCGTTCAGCGCGGGGCCGTTTCGGTCGATCTCCTCGATCCGGTCGAGATACATCTCCGTGATCGAACGGATGCTATGTTCGCCCGAGCTGAGACTCGCCTGCAGACCCGCGATGGTGAATTCTTCGACGTCCTCTTTGGACACTATCTGGCGTCCGCAAGCTGGCGCGTCAGCAGCATCTGCCCGACGTGCTCGCGCAGGTGCTCCATCGCGTGCATCAGCGCCCATGCCGCCTGCACGCGCTCCAGCTTGTCGCCCGGCCGGGCGCTCGTCTTCCGCTCGGCGTTCCAGTCGATATCGGCGGCGGCAGCGAAGAGCCGCGTGCAGTGGGCAGCCATTTCGTCCACGAATGCGAGCAGCGCGGCGGCGTCGGCGGCGGTCGCCACGAATTCGGATGGACGATCGCGCTCCGGCCGCGGCGCTCCGAGCGCCACGGCGAGCCAGGAGCGTGTGCTGGCCAGCGAATGCACCGCTAGCACGGCGATCGAGTTCGTCTCATCCGCTCGCGGCCGCCAGTTCAGCGCGTCCGGCGGAGCGCCGGCGATGCACTCCCTCATATCCGAGAAGGCCAGATCCGCCACCTCGCGCGCGGCGGCGATCCACGGGTCCGAGGCCTGGTTCATGTTCGCGCTCCGTTCGCTGCACCGCTTGAGGGAGTATATCGACCGCCAGACCGGCGGTTCATTTCCGAATAACCGGTGCTAGAGTGAATTGTCTCGCCAGCAACACAAGAGCCGAAGGAGCGTCACATGGTCTCGATCAGCCGCCTCAACCACGCCGTGCTCTACGTGCGCAACGTCGATGCCTCGGTCGCCTTCTACACCGGCGTGCTCGGCTTCACCGTCGTGCAGCGGATGGGCACGAGCGCCGCGTTCCTCCGCGCATCCGGCTCGAAGAATCACCACGACCTCGGCCTCTTCTCCGTCGGCGATGCGGCGCCGCAACCGGCGCGGGGCTCCGTCGGTCTCTACCACCTCGCCTGGGAAGTGCCTTCGATCGAAGAGCTCGCGTCGACGCGCGACACGCTGGCGAAGGCGGAGGCGCTCGTCGGCGCCAGCGATCACGGCGTGTCGAAGTCGCTCTACGCAAAGGACCCCGACGGCATCGAGTTCGAGGTGATGTGGGCCGTCCCGCCGGAGCAGTGGGGCGAGCTGGAGCACGAGGCCACCATCGAAGCGCTCGACATGGAGGCAGAGCTGGCGCGCCACGGCGGCCGCTAGCTGTAGTGCCGCCGCCTCGTCACGCGAGTTCCTTCTCCATCAGGCGCGACCTCGGAGGCTTCGGGGATCCGCGTCCCAACCTCCAACTTCCAACATCTAACATCCAGAAGGTGGTGGGCCCTCAGGGATTCGAACCCTGGACCGACGGATTAAAAGTCCGCTGCTCTACCAACTGAGCTAAGGGCCCGCCGCAGCCAGTGTACCCAAGCACCAGCGCACCCGAGAACGCCGCGCCGCCCCGCCGCTGCCGTCGTGCTCGCATCACCCCACAACGCATGCTAGCCTCGAACCGCCTCCAATAGATCGTGCAGAGAGGGCGGCACCAGCTGGACTGGCGCAAGCGCTACGCGGACAAGCTCTCCACACCCGAAGACGCCGTCTCCGTCGTGCGCGACGGCGATCGCGTCGTCATCGGCATGCACTACCAGACGCCGCTTGCGCTCTGCCGCGCCCTCGCCGCGCGAGGAGATGAGCTGCAGCGCGTCGAGATTGAGAACTCCATCGCCACCTTCATCTCCTGGTGGGCGGACGACCAGCCGAACGGCTTCGACGTCCGCTCGTTCTTCCTGCAGGCCAGCGACCGCCCCGCCATGCGCAAGGGCCTGCTCGACTACGTCATCGCGCCACCCACGCGCTCCGACGAGAGCTACTGGCTCGACCGCAAGCCCGATGTCTTTCTCGTCAGCATCTCGCCGCCCGATGACGACGGCTGGTGCAGCTTTGGCATGAGCGTCTGGGGCGCGCCCGAGGTCGCCCGCGAGGCCACGCACCTCATCGGTGAAGTCAACGAGAGCTTCATCCGCACCGGCGGCGACAACCGCATCCATATCTCCAAATTCGAGCGCCTGGTCGAAGCGCCGCGCGAATGGAAATTCTTGCGCCGGTCGCCGCGCACCGGCGAGGAAGACGAGATCGCGGCCGTCATCTGCTCGCTCGTCGGCAGCGAGATCGTGCAGGACGGCGACACGCTGCAGATGGGCACCGGCACCGTCTCAGCCGCGCTGGCATCGTTCCTGTCGCATCGACGCGACCTCGGCGTGCACTCGGAGCTAATCTTCGGCGGCATCCCCGAACTGGTCGAGCAGGGCGTCGTCACGGGCGCGCGCAAGACCGTGCATCCGGGCAAAGTCGTCGGCGCGTCCTTCGGCCCGCTGACCAAAGACGAATTCGCCGCGGTCGATGGCGACCCGCGCTATGAGCTGTACTGCATGAGCCACACCAACGACATCGCGGTCATCGCCGCGCACGACAACATGTGCGTCGTCAACAACGCGCTGCTCGTCGACCTTACCGGCCAGATCAATGGCGAGACCATCGGTCCGGAGATCTACAGCGGCACCGGCGGCGCCTTCGCGTTTGCCGTCGGCGCCTTGCACGCGAAGAACGGCCGCTCGGTCACGGTACTCCCCTCGACTTCCGTCGTGGACGGAGAGCGCCGCTCGCGCATCGTGCCGATGTTCCCGCAGGGCAGCGCTGTCACCGTGCCGAGAGGCTATGCCGACATCATCGTCACCGAGTACGGCATCGCGCGCCTCAAGGGCCAGACCCTGCGCCGCCGCGTCGAAGAGCTGATCGCGATCGCCCACCCGGACTTCCGCGCCGAAATGCGCGCGGACGCGCACCGCATCTACGGCGTGTGATGCTGCAGCTGCCACAGCACGGAACCCGCGAGGGCGGTCTCACAAAGTTGAACGACTGAACGACGACTGCGACACAATGCGCTGGATTGGGGGCGATGCTCGATCTTAAAGATCAGGATCCGCCGGGCACCTCAACGACGCGCCCATCCTGCAAGCCGAAGCTAAACACGTCAAGGGCCGGCGGTTCCACACCAAGCGTCGTGAGCGCGGTGCAGATCTGGCTCCGATGGTCGGTCCCGTGGTGCAGCGCCTGCGCCAGACGGATGCCCATCGGAGCGTGCCTCTGGTACCCGTCGTCAGGGTCGACCTCACGAAGCACGGCGTCCGCATCGATGCCCTCGTCGAGAAGTCGCGACCATCCGGTGCCGATGTCCTCCATCGCAGCCCTGAGCTCCGCAAGCCCCATCCGGTCCGCCCTGATGAAAGAGCCACGCTCACCGCTCGCGACGAAGAGATCGAAGGAGCCGTCCCCGATGACGTGGCGCATCGTCGCGAGAATCGAGCGGTCGGTCGCAGGGACTGCGGCGTCCAACTGCGCAGGACTGAGCGCGAGGCACGCATCGATCAGCCGCAGTGTCGCCCAAACATGATGGGCAAACGCATCGTCGAGCAACGACCTGCTCATTCCGGTCACTATACAACAGACCTCGCAGAGCGAGAGCAAAGTCCGCGCCTGGCCGGCGCATCGAAGAGCTGATCGCCATCGCCCACCCCGACTTCCGCGCGGACATGGGCGCCGACGTGCAGTGGTTGTATGGGGTTTAGGGCTACGCGGTCACACCCTCCGAGAACTCGATCGCCAGCACGGTCGCGTGCGCATCCAGCTCCGACTCCGGGACCGAGATCGTGATCTCTCCCAGCGGGTCAGGGTTCAGCAACTGATCGATGATGGAGCAGCGCGTGCCGAACCCCAGCTCGGTGCCGCTCGCCAGCGCCCGCATCGACCGCACGCGACGGATGCGCATGCCGCGCACCGTGAACTGCTCGTAGGGCCGCATCAGCAGGTGCACGTAGACGGTGTCGCCGCGGCGGGTGGATGGCGCATAGCACTGCCAGGGCTCGAGCCCGGGCGTCGTGCCGATGATGCTCTCGCTGTTGTGCTGCATCCACGCCTCGATGACGCCGAGCCGCTCTGCCAGCTCGGGCTGCAGGTTGCCGTCGCCCATCGGGCTCACATTGAGCAGGAAATTGCCGCCCTTGCCGGCGATCTCGCACAGGCTGTGGATGAGCTGACGCGCGCTCTTGAAGTGCGTGTCGCTGGTGTTGTAGCCCCAGCTCTCGTTGATCGTCATGCAGGTTTCCCACGGACCGACCGGCGCCTGCGCCGGGACGAACTGCTCCGGCGTCGTGTAGTCGCCGACGCCGGGCAGCCGGTCGTTGATGAGGATCCCCGGCTGCAGCTCGCGGATCATCGCCGCAAGCTCCTTCGACCGCCACTGCTCGCTCTTCCGCTCCCAGCCGCCGTCGAACCAGATCACATCGATGCGGCCGTAGTTGGTCAGCAACTCCCGTACCTGCGCGAACATGTCGTCGACGAAGCGTGGCCAGCGCTGCGGGTCAGGCTGCGGCCACTTGCCCGCGACGTAGGGCACGTCGGCCTGCGTGAACGGCGGGTAGTCAGGATGGTGCCAGTCGATGAGCGAGAAGTAGACGCCGACGCGTATCCCCTCGTCGCGCATCGCGCCAGCAAACGCGCGGAAGATGTCGCGGCCGTACGGCGAGTGCATGACGGAATAGTCCGACGTCGCCGTGTCGAACATTGCGTAACCGTCGTGGTGTTTCGTCGTGAAGACGGCGTACTGCACGCCGGCGCGTTTCGCCTGAAGCGCCCATGCGCGCGGGTCGTACGCCTTCGGGTCGAAGGTGGCCGCCGACGCGTGGTACTGCTCGACGGGCACCGTCGTGCACTGCGGCAGCGCCGCGACGCCGCCGACCAGCGGCCACGACAGCTCGACGCCCTGCTGCGAGCTGTGCCCCCAGTGCACGAACATGCCGAAGCGCGCCGTATCGAACCACGTCGTCATGGCAGCACTCCCCTTCGCGCGATGCCCCGGCAGCGCTCTGCGTCAGCGATGCCGACCATAGTGCCGGGTTCAACTCGATACCGCCATGCCGCATGGCAGTGAATGCGGCCGCCGTCAGGTCGCCACGCTAGGACCGTCGAGGTCGAACGCCACCGCCAACGCCGTCCGCCGCCATTCTTTAAGATCGCCGTAGTCGCGGCTGTACTTGTCGTAGACCAATGCCCTCGCGCGCGCGTCCTCGGCAGCATCGGTAACGACCCGCGCGCTCGCGGTGAACTCGCTCGTTCCGACGCGCACGGCCACCGACGCCTGTCGCTTCGCGTTCTTCACGAAGTCCGCGTTGTGCCCGCCGCCCGCAAGTACGTACAGCGTCGCACCATCGAGCGCGAACCAGATCTCGACGGTGTGCGGGCGCCCGCTCAGACGCCCCGTCGTTGTGATGTAGCAGTAGTTCTCGTCCGCGAGCTTCGCATCGATCGCCACAGCACTCCATCTTCTCCGGCACGTGGGGAGGGCGAGTCGCTCATCAGCATAATCAATGCCTGCCCTGCACTCCCGGCGCTCCCGCGGCTCATCCGTGACCTTCGGCATGTCGCCCGATAAGCTTTGCCTCGCCAGTCACGCTGAGTTTCGCTAAAGGAGACCGAACATGAGTGACCTGTTCTCGGTCAGAGACAAGGTCGCCGTCGTCACCGGCGGCTCCCGCGGCATCGGCCAGATGATCGCTCGCGGCTTCGTCGAGGCAGGCGCGAAGGTCTACATCTCCTCGCGCAAGGCAGACGTCTGTGACGCCGCCGCCGCGGAGCTCTCGAAGGCCGGCCCGTGTTTCTCGGTCCCCGCTGATCTCGGGACCGAGGCGGGTTGCGGCCAACTCGCAGCTCAAATGGCGGAACGGGAGGATCGCGTGCATGTGCTGGTGAACAACGCCGGCGCGAACTGGGGCGCCCCGCTCGAAAGCTATCCCGATGATGCGTTCGACAAGGTGCTGGCGCTCAACCTCAAGGGCGTCTTCCACTTGACCCGGCTGATGGTGCCGCTGCTCGAAAAAGCCGGCAACGACGACGACCCCGCGCGCGTCATCAACATCGGCTCCATCGACGGCCTCCAAACACCCACCCTCGAGACCTACGCCTATTCGACGAGCAAGGCAGCGGTGCACCATCTGACGCGCGTGCTCGCGCATCGACTCGCCGCGCGGCACATCACCGTCAACGCCATCGCACCGGGGCCGTTCGAGAGCAAGATGATGCATGACACGCTTGAACGCTTCGGCGACGCCATCAGGGCAAGCTGCCCGCTTGGCCGCATCGGCCGCGCCGACGACGTGGCCGGCACGGCGATCTACCTCGCGTCGCGCGCGTCGGCTTACGTCACCGGCGTCGTGCTGCCGGTGGACGGCGGCATCTCAACCCGGCATCAGTGATGGGAATAACAGATGTGACACGCGGTGATCAGCTGCTGGCGTGGGCGTCATCGAGGAACTCGTAGAAGAAGTCGTCCGACTGGCTCTCGAACAGATCCTGATACTGGACCCACGGCACGTGTCCCGCTCCCTCCAGCGTCTTTAGGAATACCGGCACACCGGCGGCCTGCATGGCGGTGGCGGTTTCGACCGACCACCGGTACGGGACAGTCCCGTCCGCCGTGCCGCTGAAGAGGAACCCTGGTGGGTCGGTGTTGTCGACGAATACCCCGCCCGGCACGCCGCCCGAGATGGAGACCCACGCGTTGACCTTCGAGGAGTAGCCCGGGTTGCCCGAGTTGCCTACTTGATCAGAATCGACACCCACGCCGGTCGCCGTGATCGCTCCCGCTGACTCTCCGCCGATGCCAATCCGGTCCAGGTCGATGCGGTACGTGGCGGCGTTGGCCCGCAGCCAGCGCACGGCCGCCTGTGCATCGTTCACGGCCGCCACGCCCGCCGCCAGGCACGTCGCCGAGATGCCGCCGGCAGCAGTGCACCCGTGCGGCGCCAACAGCCGGTAGTTGATTGATACAGTCACATATCCGAGCCGGGCGAACTCATTTGCGAGGAACGCACTGGGCCCGATGGCCTTGTCGCCCCCCGCGTAGCCGCCGCCGTGCACCCAGATCAGCGCTGGCCGCGCGGCCGCCTTATCGCCGGCCGGCTGATACAGGTCCAGCTTCAGCGCCGAGGCATTGCCATCGACACCCGGTGCCGCGCCGTACTGAAGGTCGCTCGTCACGGTGACGTTGCTGAAGACCTCGTCTCGGTATCGCAGGGGTGCCGCACCCACCGGGCGAGCGACGACGGACGGTAGGCAGGCGACAAGAATCGGCGCTGCGGCCAAGCTCAGGAGCGGAATCGCGAGCGCGCGCCAGACGCGGCGCCTAAGCGTGCCGAGAGTTTGGGACAGGGGCGCAGATTCGAACGGCTGCGGAACCGTCATTCTACTCCGATCGCTCAGCACAGCTGAGCCATCTGGAAGGCGCGTCACATCCCGGACAGTGGAGTTGCCGGCGCGGCCTTCGTGCTGAATTGGCCTAGTCCTGGGGCATTCCCGTGGCGGGCAGAACTACGCCAATTGTAGCGGATTCGGATTACGTCTAGTGGTAACCACATCATTGAGGCTGGCTTAGAGAGACGATCTAACACGATTCGGCACCGAAGGCGCGGCGGCGAGCAGACGATCGAGGTGTCCTGAAGGCGGTGGGCCGTAGCGCCGTGGATGACCGGCGCTTTGACACCCTCTGGATCATCGGTCATCGCAGGTCGCAGTGCCCGTCCGTAGCAGGTGCTACTGGCGGCTCCAACGTTCGACGGTTGCTAACCTAACGCTTGGAATCCGCCGGCGGGGCTGTGGCAGCCCCTTAGCGATTGGGCCTACGATGTTGATCTCGACCATGAACGACCTGCCCGGGTATGAAGTCACAGAGGTCCTCGGCGAAGTATTCGGGCTCACCGTGCGATCCCGGAACGCCGCGTCCCAGCTCGGGTCCCAGCTACGCTCGGTGTTCGGCGGTGAGCTCAAGGGGATGACGCAGGCGCTGACCGACAGCCGCAACCAGGTCATTGAGCGCATGGTCGAAGAAGCCGAGTTGAAGGGCGGCGACGCTATCCTGGCAATGCGCTTCGATACGTCGGAGCTGGGATCGACGTGGACGGAGATCTGCGCCTACGGAACCGCCGTCAAGATCCGGAAGCTCTGAGCGCCGGCGCGAGAGCAATGCGCCGCGTCGTGTCGCGACGGCGCAATTGCGGTACGGTACATGCATCGATTCGCGCGGGGCACAGCTGCGCGGGCAGATAGACGAGAAAGACGACCGCCATTTGACACGCTTCACGGGTGGTGACCGGGAGAACCTGGGGCCTCCGCCACGACCGTTTCGCTTCGGGTCCCGAGGGCGCGGCGGCATTCGAGTCGGCGAGTTCGGGATGCCACCCCTCGGCCGTGCCATCCCGTTGATTGCCATTGCCGTAGCCCTGCTCGCGCTCTTCGTCGTCCTCGACGTGGCGAAGTCCATCTACAGCGAACTCCTGTGGTTCGATACCGTCGGTTACGGCGACGTGTACACCACGCGGATCACGACGCGTGTATGGCTCTTCTTCGTTGCCGCCGGCGTGTTCCTCACCATCTTCCTCTCCAACGTCATGCTCGCCCGCCGACTGGCTCCGGCCGCCGATGATCCGTCCTTCGAGGTCAGTCCCGAGTTCCGCGAGGTCGCCACGCGTCTGCGCTCCCGGGGGATTCGCCGTCTCGCGACGCTCGCGATCGTCGCGGCGGGTATGCTCATCTCGATTGGCTTTGCCAGCAGCGCCGCGTCGGAGTGGGACGCTGTGCTGTTGTTCCGGCACAGCCAGTCGTTTGGGATCAAGGACCCGCAGTTCCACCGCGATCTCAGCTTCTACGTGTTCCGGCTGCCCTTGTACCGCTTTGCCATCGACTGGCTCACAACGGCGCTCGTCGTCACCATCGTCGGCGTCATCCTGGTGTACGTGGCGAGGACGCTGCTCTATGGGTTCCGCGTCGATGGCCCCCGCCCGATCGCCTGGGAGCTGATGCGCGTCGATGTGCCGCGGGCGATCAAACTGCACGTCGGCTCGTTGATCGCCGCCGTGCTGCTCATCTACGTCATCCGCTATTACCTCGACCGGTTCGACCTCCTCTACTCGACCAGAGGCGTCGAGTTCGGCGCATTCTACACCGATGTCCACGCGAATCTGCCCGTGCTGTACGTGCTGATGGCCACGGCCGCGGTCGTCGCCGCGCTCGTCGTGCTAACCGCTTTTCGCCGCGGCATCGTGCTGCCTATCGCGGGCGTGGCCGTCTGGATCATTGTCGCCTTCGTTGGTGCGCAGATATATCCGGCGCTGATCCAGAAATTCGTCGTGCAGCCCAACGAGGTGACGAAGGAACAGCCCTACTTGCAGCACAACATCGATATGACCCGCTACGCGTACGGGCTGGACCGGATCGACGAACAGCAGTTCCCGGCGACGCTCCAGGCGACGGAGCAGGAGGTCGCCGCAAACGACGACACGATCAGCAACGTCCGCCTTTGGGATCCCGACCCGCTGCGATCTTCGCTGCAACAGCTCCAGACCATCCGCCCGCTCTTCCAGTTCCTCGACGTCGATGTCGACCGCTACACCATCGACGGCAAGTACCGGCAGGTGATGCTCAGCGCGCGAGAGCTCAACCCGGACAGGCTTCCAGCCGCCGCGCAGACATGGGTAAACCGCCGCCTGCAGTTCACACACGGATACGGTTATACCGTCGCCGCGGTGACGCAGATCCAGCCGGATGGAAGCCCGGCGCTGATCGTCAGCGACATTCCCATGCAGGGGCCCCTCCAGACCGATCGTCCCGAGATCTACTTCGGCGAGCAGCAGGACAACTACATCATCGTCGACAGCAAAGACCCCGAGTTCACACCGCTCGGAGGCGACCAGAACGTCGAGACCCGGTTCGAGGGTAGCGGCGGCGTCAAGCTCAGCAACCTGATACGGCGCGCGGTCTACGCGTGGCAGATGCGCGACGCCAACATCCTCATCTCCGGCGCCATCGACGGCAACAGCCGGCTGATTTACCGGCGGAACATCCAGCAGCGCATCCATGCGATCGCGCCATTCCTTCGCCTCGATAGCGACCCGTACCTTGTGGTCGACAGGAGCGGCTTGTATTGGATCCAGGACGCCTACACAACGACCGACGCCATCCCGTATTCGCATCGGACGGGCGGCATCAACTACATTCGCAACAGCGTGAAAGTCGTCGTCAACGCGTATTCAGGTCAGACCGACTTCTACGCCGTGCAGCCGGACGAACCGATCCTCAAAGCCTACTCCGCCGTGTTCCCATCGTTGTTCAAGCCTGCCGGCCAGATGCCCGCTGCGCTACAGCCCCACCTGCGATATCCCGAAGATCTCTTCAGCACCCAGGCCGATGCCTACCTGCGTTATCACATCACCGACGCGCGGCAGTTCTATCAGCGCGAAGACCAATGGGACATCCCGACCGAGATATTCGGCAGCCAGGACCAGCCGGTGCGCCCGTACTACGTCATTGCCCGCACGCCCGGCTCGAGCAGCGAAGAGTTCATGCTCATCCTGCCGTTCGTGCCGCGCAGCCGCACCAACGCCATCGCCTGGCTCGCCGCCCGCTCCGATGGCGCGCACTACGGCCAGCTCGTCTCGTTCCGTTTCCCGTCGAGCGAGAGCGTTCCGGGGCCGACGCAGGTCGAACGCCGCATCGATTCTGATGGACGGGTTTCGCAGCAGCTGACGCTGTGGAACCAGTCGGGCTCGAAGGTCATACGGGGGAATCTGCTGATGATCCCGATCGGCAACGCCAACATGTTCTTCGAGCCTCTGTATCTGACGGCGAGCGGTGGCGGCAACACCATCCCGCAGCTGAAGCGCGTCGTCGTCGTCAATGGCGACAGCATCGCCATGGAGCCGACGCTCTCCCGCGCGATCGACGTGCTCCTGGGCCGCGCGCAACCATCGGGCCTCGACAGCACAGGAGCGGGGCCATCGCCGAGCGCCACGCCGGCGGCCGCCGGTCCGACTGCCACCGCGGCGGCGCAGCCATCTCCATCGCCACAGGGGACGCCTATCGCTCTCGGCGGCGATGTATCGACGCTGGTCGCGCAGGCTCAGCAGTCGTATGACCGCGCACAGGCGCTGCTGCGCAATGGGGACTTTGCGGGCTACGGGCTGGAGATCGACCACCTCAAGCAGATCCTCAATCAGCTAATGCAGATCACCGGCACGCCCGTCGCTTCGCAATAACGACACATCGCCGTAGCGCGCGATGGCGATGGTTCTGATCCCGAGAAGCCGCGCCTTATCTCCTGACAGGACAACCTGAAAAAGGCCGCTGGTCACAGACTCAAAATGAACCGAAAAGAGGGGCGAACTGCCGGGGATATCCGCGCATAATCACCCGTCTTGGAGGCCCATTTTGTGCTAAAATTAAGACGATGCGGGACCTCTTCCGGATACCTCCCGAGACCCGGCTCCCAGGGCGGAAGACGCGGGTCTTTTCGATCCACGGACACACCGTAGCTATGGACAGAGACGCCACATGGTGAGACAGCGCGCGGAAGACGAGGTGCCCAGCCGCAAGCGCGGCAAGGAGCAGCCACCCTCCTATACCGCCAGCGACATCCAGGTGTTGGAGGGGCTGGAGGCCGTCCGCCGCCGCCCCGGCATGTACATCGGCACGACGGATCAGCGCGGTCTGCACCACCTCGTGTCCGAGATCGTCGACAACTCGGTCGACGAAGCGATGGCCGGCTACTGCAGCCGCATCGACGTCGTCATCCAGCCGGACGGCTGGGTGACCGTCACCGACGACGGCCGCGGCATCCCCGTCGACAAGCACAAGACGACGGGCAAGTCGGCGCTCGAGACGATCATGACCGTGCTGCACGCCGGCGGGAAGTTCGGCGGCGGTGCGTACAAGGTCTCGGGCGGCCTGCACGGCGTCGGCGCCTCCGTCGTCAACGCGCTCTCCAGCAAGATGTGGGTCGAAGTCCGCCGGGAAGCCAAGGTCTACCGGCAGGAATACGAGAAGGGCCTCCCCAAGGGGAATCTGAAGACGGCGCCCGACCCCAAGCAGAAGCAGACCGGCACCACCACCTCGTGGCTGGCCGACGACAGCATTTTCGATGCCATCGACTACGACTACGACCAGCTGCTGCAGCGCTTGCGCGAAATGGCGTATCTGACCAAGGGCCTCTGGATCCGCTTCGAGGACCAGCGCGCCGGCCGCGAGCGCGACATGAACTTTTGCTTCGAGGGCGGCGTCGCGAGCTTCGTGCGGCACGTGAACAAAGGCCGCAACACGCTCAGCCCGCGCCCCATCTACGTCGAGAAGACCGTTGAGACGACGCAGGTTGAGGCGGCGATCCAGTACAACGACGGCTTCTCGCAGGCGGAGTTCAGTTTCGCCAACACCATCAATACCATCGACGGCGGCTCGCACCTCACGGGCTTCCGCGGCGCCCTCACGAGCGCGCTCAACAGCTACGCGCGCAAGCAAAAGTTCCTCAAGGATGACGACGCCAACCTCACGGGCGACGATGTGCGCGAGGGGCTGGTGGCGGTGATTAGCGTCAAGCTGCCGGAACCGCAGTTCGAAGGCCAGACGAAGACACGGCTCGGTAATGCGCCTGTTGAGCAGCACGTGCGCGCCGCCGTCTCCGAAGGCCTGATGCAGTACCTCGAGGAGCACCCCTCCGACGGGCGCCGGATCATCGAGAAGGGCATCATGGCGTCGCGGGCGCGGGAGGCCGCGCGCAAAGCGCGAGACCTCGTCGTGCGCAAGGGCCTGCTCGACGGCACCATGCTGCCGGGCAAGCTCGCCGATTGCTCGGAACGCGACCCGTTCCAGTGCGAGCTGTACCTCGTCGAGGGAATCTCGGCCGGCGGCACGGCGAAGACGGGGCGTGACCGGCGCTTCCAGGCGATCCTTCCGTTGCGCGGCAAGATTCTCAACGTCGAAAAGGCGCGCATGGAGAAGATGCTGGCGCACGAAGAGATCCGCGCGCTGATCACCGCGCTCGGCACCGGCTTCGGCGACACCATGGACATGACCAAGCTGCGCTACCGCCGTGTCATCATCATGGCCGACGCGGACGTCGACGGATCGCACATCCGCACGCTGCTGCTGACGTTCTTCTTCCGCTACATGCGCTCGTTGGTGGACGAAGGCTGCCTCTACATCGCCCAGCCGCCGCTCTTCCGCATCCAGGTCGGGCGCAACCACCAGTGGATCTACTCCGACCAGGAGCGCGACCAGGCGCTCGCAAAGGTGAAGGACGGCCAGAAGGCGCACGTCCAGCGCTACAAGGGCCTGGGCGAGATGAACCCGGAGCAGCTCTGGGACACCACCATGGACCCCGAGAAGCGCACGATGCTGCAGGTGTCGATCGAAGACGCCATGAAGGCGGAGGAGATCTTCTCGACGCTGATGGGCGATGAAGTGGCGCCGCGCAAGAAGTGGATCCAGGGCCACGCCACGCAGGTGAAGAACCTCGATGTGTAGGGTGGTCGGGAGTTGTAAGCACCTAGTTCTCAGTTGTCAGTTCTCAGTTTTCAATTGTCCGAAGGCGTGACAGTCCCCGATGGATGGCACCTCGTCTGTGCCGTCTATCCTCGCTGATAGAGTGGCGGCCCCGTGTGCTATTTAGGAGCACTGACGGCGGTCGGCTGGGGTCTAGCGTCGGATTGAGGCTCGCGGTGGAGGCCAAAGATCTCGCGCGGGCGGATGCCCATCACCCATGTCGCGACGAGTCCGACGGCGATGACGAACACCGTGTTGAAAACGTGCGTCCCGACGGCGAAGGCCAGCGCCCGGTCGGACGCAACACCGTACAACGAGAGCACCCGCAGTAGGGCGAATTCGAAGGTGCCCACATTGCCAAACGTGATCGGAAACGTCGTGATGATCGCCACCGCGACCGTGACCGACAGATAGGCGCCCCACGGCACATCAAGGTTGAACGCCTGACCATACGACCACAGCATCGCCAGGTCGACGACCCAGCCGAAGAGGTTGAGCAGGATGGCGGCGATCAGCAGGCGCGGGCGCCTGATCAGCTCGAGGCCGTCGTATACCCGCGGCCATATGTGCTCCAGTGCGCCGCGCGCGCGACGCGGGAGGCGGTTCAGCAGCCGCCAATCTGGGACCTCGCGCTGCAGTGCGTTGCTCAACAGCGCGCTGGCGACAAAGCCGGCGAACGTACCAGCGACGAGAAGGAAGACGACGCGGCGCGAGGCAAAGCCAGTCTCGGGCAGCGCAAGACTGACGAGAATAAAGACCACCATGATCAGCGCGTTCACGACCGCCTCGGCGCCGCGGCCCGTGATCAGCCCGGTCCGAGAGAGGCCGTAGCGGTTCGCGACGATCTGCATTCGCGCGACATCGCCCGCGGCGGCCGGCACCACGGCGTTGACGAGACTGCCGATGAGCAGGGCGCCGAAGAGACCGCCGAAGGGTGCGCGGCCGACTTTCGTCAGCGTCAGCTGCCACTCCCACGTGTGCACGACGCGCGCAACGAGATAGATCAGCAGCGCGAGCACCAGCCAGCCGTACTCCGCGTGGCGAAACGCGTGGCCCAGGTCCTCCAGGTCAACCTGCCAGATGACGAGCCCGATCAACGCCGCCGCAACGACAATCTGGAATACCCACGGATTGAAAGCGATGCGCCGCAAACGCGACGAGGCGGACCGCCGAGCCGCGTCGCCAGCCGGCCGTCCGGACGAATCAGAGGCTGAAGTGCCCGCCATCGCTGGTACTATGCCGGACTTCGCGCCGCCCCGCATCGAATGCCCAGGACCCGGCGCGGCGAGGACGGCTCATCAGGCGAACCGAGGCAGTCAGAGGGATGTGGCGGCCTCGAGCTGCGCCAGGAGCGGCTTGGGCGCGGTCATCCGGTAGCTGTCCGCGATCAACTCGGCGACGTGCGCCCAATCGACGGCGCCCTCCATGCGGATGCCGATCCAGCCCTTGTGGCCGACGTACTTGGGCACAAAGAAGCGCCCGGGATTAGAAGCGACTAGCACCTGCTGAAACCCGTCGGGCGCCTTGCACCACAGGCCCACGATGCCGCTGTCGTGATGGTTGTCTTCGTACTGGGCGAATATCTTGCCGTTGACGCGGAACGTCGGCTCGCCCCACGCCTCCTTCTCCCACGCTTCCGGCAGGGCGAGGCAGATCTGACGGACGCGGTCGATCGGCTTCTTAAGCGGCACTAGCCCTCCTGTTGGGCAGGTTCCCGCTCGCGCGAGAAATTGTAGCGCTGGTCGACGACGGGAATGATAGCCCCGAGGTTAGGCCGGCGTAAACGTCAGCGGCAGCGACTGCAGGCCGCGTAACGTCAGGTTCTGTTTGTACTCCGGCTCTTCGCTGGACAGTTGCAGGTCCGGCAGTCGCGTGAAGATCGCGGACAACGCGATCTGGCCCTCGACCCTTGCGAGCGGCGCACCCACGCAGAAGTGGATGCCCATCCCGAAGGCGATGTGGCGGTTCTCCGCGCGCGCGATGTTGAGCGTCTCGGGCTCGGGGAATTGCGCGGGGTCGCGGTTCGCCGCGCCGAGCAGCAGCATCGCCTGCTGTCCCTTGCGCACGATGCCGCTCGATAGCGTGATGTCTTCCAGCGCGGTCCTGCCGGTGAGCTGTACCGGCGGGTCGTAGCGGAGCGTCTCTTCGACCGCCGATGCGATCAGCGCCGGTTCGGCACGCAGCCGCGCTGCCTGATCCGGATGCCGCAGCAGCGCGAGCGTGCCGTTACCGATGAGGTTCACCGTGGTCTCGTGCCCGGCGATCAGCAGAAGAATACACGTCGAGATCAGCTCGTCCTCCGTGAGCCGGTCGCCCTGCTCTTCGGCGACGATTAGCGCGCTGAGCAGGTCCTCGCGCGGGTCCGCACGGCGGCGGGCGATCAGGGCGCGCACGTACTCCGTGAATGCTTCCTGCGCCTCAAGCCGGCGCTGCATGACCTCCGGCGCGACATTGATTGACGGGTCGAGCGAGCTCGCCAGCTCGCGAGACCAGCCCTTGAACGTCTCCTGGTCTTCGTGTGGCACGCCCAGCATTTCGCTGATCACGGTGACAGGCAGCGGGTACGCCAGGTCCTCGATCAACTCCATCGTGCCCCGCTCGATCGCGGCCGTGATCAGGGCATCGACCAGTTGCTGGATCCGCGGCCGCAGACCTTCGACGACGCGCGGAGTGAAGGCCTTGCTGACAAGGCCGCGTAGCCGCGTATGGTCCGGCGGGTCCATGAAGAGGAAGCTGTTTGGGCCCTGCGGCGCCGCGCCGCCAGCCGCCGCTTGCTGCGCCATAAGGGCCTCGTAGGCGTCGGAATTGCGAGCGTCGCTGCTGGCGTGCGGATGGCGCAGCATGGCAACGCAGTCGGCGTAGCGCGTGAGAATCGCCAGATCGAAGGGCCCGTGGAACAGGGGCGCCTCTTCCCGCAGCCGGCGGTAAAAGGGATATGGATCGCGGCGGAAGGCGGGATCCATCGGATTGAAGATCAGATCGCTGACCGCCGCTGCGTCAGCCGAGATCTTGGGGCTTGTCACTGCGGCGGTTGTGTCGTCCGTCATCCTGCCTCCCGTTGCCCGCTTGCGAAGGACTCCCATTGTCCGACGATCGGCTGCGCACCGCAATGCAAGATGGCCTGACGTTTTCGCAGCGCCGTCGCTTCCCGGAGTGGCCGCCCGCTAGCCCAGGGCGGGCCGATCGCGATTGTTTCCTCTTGAGCGCGAGCCACTTGCTGTCCGTCATCGCAGATCGGGCAGCTCTTTCGGCGCTCAGTCGTCGCGGACGAAGCGGAGCGTGACGATCTCGTTTGGCCGCGCGGTGATGGGAGCGCCGCCACGAATGCGCGGCACTTCCGCTATCGGCTCTTCGTTCAGGTTCGTGAGGATAATTTCGCCCTCGACCGGCTTTAGGTCGACGACTGCTGCCGCTTCCCCGGACGTGATGTTGTAGACGCGGACAACGACCCCGTCGCCATCTTCGGCGCGTTTGATAGCACTCACGGCGAACGCCGGCGAGTCAACGGACAGCAGCTGTCCCTTCGAGGGAATGTGCCCGATGCCGTGCCGGTTCCATCGCGCGCGCATGGGCCGCAGATGTTGCACGGAGAGCACGTGCGCACCGCCCGCGTTCCAGTCGCCCGCATGCGGGATGATGCTGTACTCGACGACGTTGCGGCCGTGGAGCTGCGCGCCCGGCGTCCGCAGCTGCGGGCCCGCGCCACCCCGCCGCGTGGCGATATCCGATCGCGAGAGCCAGCCGACGCATCGCAGCAGCGTCAGCGCGATCGTCGCGCCGCCGGGCGTATCGAGCAGTTCGTATTCCGGCAGCCCGCGGTTCGCGATGGTGAGCCCCTGAGCGCCGTCGTCCACGCTCACGAACGCCTTCTGCGGGTATGTGCCAAGCGGCTGCTCCATCCACGTCTCCGGGTCCCATTCCGGCAGCGCAATTGGCCGCTCGATGACGCCGAAGTGCTCGTCGGCCTTCGAGACCGTCGTGGTGACCCGCGACGGGAAATGCGCTCGGAGCCGATGGTCTTCGGCGGCGTTGAACACCACCGTGCTGACATCCACGCGCGGCACGCCGTCCGTCAGCGTCACGTTGGAGACGATGCGCTCATCGGCCGTGCTGCCGCTGCGCGACTTGCGGTCCGCGCCCAGTCCCGAAGGCAGCGCGTACGTCATCTCGATGACGAGCGAGCGCACGCCAGCGCCCTGCTCGGCGCGGATGCGCGGCGGTACGATGGGCGCGTCCAGGACGGATTCCGTCTCGGGCGGGCAGTAGTTGTACTCGTCGCCTTTGTCGCCGCCGTCCACGATGCGATTGAGCCCGCGAAGCACGCGGCCGTCGCGCCTATCGGTGACGGTCAGCGTGCCGTCCGCGGCGTCGGCTTCCACCGAGAAGAACTCATTTTCGATCAGGCGCCCGGTTGCGCGCGCGATAACAGGCGCCTCGCCGTCTGCCACCACCATCCGGTACGTGTGATAGCCATAGCCCGGGACGTCCTTCGCGACGAAGCCGATCTCGGCGCGGGCGCGGTCATACCCGCTCGGAGCGCCCGGCGGTATCTCGAAGCTCGTCGTCTCGCCGACCTTCGCCGCGGCGACTCGCGTTCCATCCGGCGCGATGACGGCGGCGATGTGGCGGCCCTCCTGCCACGGCACGGTGGCGGTGACGTAGCCGGTGGCGGGCTGCGGCGTGGGGTTGAAGACGGTGATCGTGCCGAGCGGGTCGTCGGGGCCCAGGGCGCCAATCGCCCGGAGCGACTGCCGCACGATCTCCTCGCCGATCTCTTGCACCCAGTCGTAGCGCTGGCGCATCTCTTCGTGCACCGAATCGACCGAGCAGCCGCAGATGGAGTCGTGGGGCTGGTTTTCGAGCAGGTGCCGCCAGGCGCGGTCGACCAGCGCCGTGACCGACGCCTCCGATGTCGGGAATGGCATGTGCGCGGTGGTCAGAGGCAGAGGCTCCCGCCATTCGGGACCGGCCTGCTTGCGCAGGATGTCCGCCCACGTCGAAAACGGCTCAGCCCAGTGCGCGAGCAGGTCTTCGCACTCCTGGTTCCGCTGCTTGATCCACATCCGCGCCGAGATCACGCCCGGCAGCAAATGCGCGCGCTGCCCGCTGCGGAACTCGCCGATGTGTACCGGCCACTCCTGCTGCCGGTCGCCGATATAGCGCTCGAGCTTCTCGAACACCTCGGGCAGCGAGCTGTGTTCCAGCACCGCGCCCTCGATCTCCATGTTGGCCGCGCGGATCATCGACCCAAGCTCAGGCTGCGGCGGCAGATGGTCGCTGCCATTCATGACGAGCACGTACGGCGTCGTCGCCAGCGGCTCCAGTGCATCACGGATCTTCTGGATGCGCTCGAGCAGCGCCTTCGTGCTGTGCGGCAGCGACGATGCGCCGCCGTAGCCGTTCGGCTTGTGGATGGTCAGCACCTGGCTGCCATCCGGCGAGCGCCAGAAAAACTCCGTCGTCTCCAACGAGTCGTCGGCGCCACGCCACATGGTGGCGTACTCGATGCCGAAGCCGCGCAGGATCGCCGGCATGTGGGCGATCTGCCCGAACGGATCGGGAATGTAGCCGACCTTCATCACCGGCCCAAATAACTTGGCTACCCGGTACCCGCGCAGGAAGTTGCGGATCAGCGCCTCGCCACCCGGCAGGAACTCGTCCGGGATGATGTACCACGGCCCGATGAGCAGCTTCCCCTGCTGCACCACGCGCTCCACGTCTTCGAAGCGGTCGGGGCGGATCTCGAGATAGTCCTCGAGCGGGATCGTGTGGCCGTCGAGCATGAAGTGCTTGTATTCGGGGTCGGTGTCGAAGATATCGAGCAGCATGTCGAAGAGGCCGACCAGCCGCACGCGGAAGTTCTGATACGCCAGGTACCACTCGCGGTCCCAGTGCGTGTGCGAGATCACCATGAGCTGGCGCTTGTCTTTGTTGGTCTTCGAGGAGAATAGAGGCATCGGCTGCGCCTTCTTGGATGCGAGAAGCGAGATGCGGGCGGCCGGATGATCGAGAGCGAGAACTGAGATGCGCGAGCTTCAGCGTGCTCCGGACGATGGTAGCTCATGCTCCGGCTGAAGGGCTACTCAGCGCTCAGCCGCGGCGTGGGAGACCGACGACCGGCTACCGACGGCGACGACTAACGACTGAGAACAAGCGACCGACAAACTGACAACTGACAACTGACAACTGACAACAACTCACTCGTACCGCAGCAACGCCCGCACCTCATACCCTGCGAGACGCTCGCGCCCGCCGAGCGCCGCCAGCTCGATCAGGAACAGCGCGCTGTCAACGCGCGCGCCCAGCAACTCGACGAGCTTGGCCGCCGCATGCGCCGTGCCGCCGGTTGCGAGCAGATCATCGACCACGATGGCAGTCTGTCCGCGGGAGAGCGCGTCGGCGTGGATGTCGAGGCGGTTGTCGCCGTACTCCAGCGAGTACTCGACGGACATGCGCTCGGCCGGGAGCTTTCCTGGCTTGCGCACCGGCACGAACGGTAGCGCCAGCCGGGCTGCGATCGGCGCGGCGAAGAGAAAGCCGCGCGACTCGATGCCCACGATCGCGTCGACGCGCCGCGACTCCGCGAACGCCGTCATCTCATCGAGTGCGTGCCGGAACGCCGGCGCATGGTGCAGCAGCGGCGTGATGTCGCGAAACAGAATGCCGGGCTCGGGGAAGTCCGCTATGTCGCGGATGTACTGTTTGAGGTCCATGCCTGCGGGCAGAGTATCGGAAGCTGGAAGCTGCAGGCTGCAGGCTGCAAGCTGGAAGCTGGAGGCTGGAAGCCGAAGGCTGGAAGTCGGAAGCCGGCGGTCGGAGACCGGGGTCCGCAGGCCGTTCGCCTTGGGTATGGGACGAGGAGTCTTGGACAGCAAAGGCTGCGCCCCGCCGATCGCCGATAATGGCTGAGATGAGCGAGGCGGGGAATGTGGGAGCTATCGAGACCGGACCGCCCGACGCCGAGTTCGTGCGCCGGTTGCAGGCGCTCGACTCCGGCGCCTGGAGTGAGCTGTACGACGCGCACCACAAACAGCTCTGGCGGTATGCCCTCGCCCGCACCGGCAGGCCGGAGCTGGCCGACGATCTCGTCGCCCAGGTGTTCGTGGAAGCGCTGGAGTCCATCGGGCGGTTCCGGCCTCGCGGCAAGCCCGTCCTGGCGTGGCTGTACGCCATCGCCCGGAACCACGTGGGCAAATGGGCACGGCGCCACCGGCGCGATTCGGTCGCACCCGCCATCGACCCGGGCCACGAACCGATGGCGGGCGTGGTGGACGCCCTCGTCCTCGCTGAAGCGCTGGGCCGGTTGACGGACGAGCAGCGGGAAATCGTCTCTCTCCGGCATTACGCGGGCTATTCGACGGCCGAGATTGCCGTGCTGCTGGGGAAGAAGGAGCCGGCCATCTACTCGGCCGAGTCGCGCGCTCTCGCTTCGCTGCGAAGGCATCTGTCGGACAGTTTTGGGAGTTCCGCGGACCTGCCCGGCGAAATCGGCGGGGCTGCGGGTATAGAGCGTGTAGAAGGTGGGTAGAGACCATGTGGCACTTGAGAACGCAAAGGCACCCGGAGAGCGTCGTCGACACGGCTGCAGTCGTCGCTCGCATCGAGCACTTGAGCCGGTCGTTGCAGCCGGATTCCGACGCGCCGCGTGTACGGCTGCTCCACGAGGTCGCCCGCCACCGCGCAATGAACAGCACGAAGGAGAGCCCGGGCATGTTGAATTTGTTACTCGGCAGGAAGCGCCTGGCGCTGGCGGCCGCCGTCGTCGTCTTCGGCGGCGCGGCCACAGCGGCGAGCGCCGCGCACGGCGTCAGCGACGTGGCCGGCAGCCCGGCCGCCGTCCTCGAGGCGCTGCACATCACCGACCGCACGCCGGACGTTGCCGACGGTCACATCGACGCGATCGATGGCGGGCAGGCGGAGAATGAGGACGCGGACTCGCCGGACGCGAACTCGCCGAACGAGCACGCCAACGACAACGCCTCCGAGGGCGCCGGCAACGCGGACGACGGCATCAACAACTCGAACGCATCGGACACCGGTCTCGGCCACGCGTCGCCCAACGCATCGAATGGCTCGGGCAACGCCGACGGTCCGACGCTACCAGACCAGGCGAGCGACCGCGCGACTGACGCCACGACCAGCAGCGATCACCCGGGGGCTACGGACCACGGACAGAGCGGCGACCACCCGGAGACGCCGGCGGGACCGCCCGTGCCGTTCCCCGCGGATCTGCCGGATCAGGCCAAGCCTCCGGTGCGCTAACGCTCCCTCCGCCGAATCCCCCAGGAAACCCTCTGGTTCCCTACAGCGAAGAAGCCCGGAGCGCGCTCCGGGCTTCCGGCTAACCTGACCTGAATTATCAGTAAGGTGCGGCTGAGGTCGATAGTGGGCGGTCTCGTGGCGGCGGCCTATTCCGCGACGACGGCATCAAGCCCGGACCGGCGTCCACCTCAGCGTGACCCGGTCATGTTGGCGCCGACAAGATCGACGGTCGAAGCAGGGAACAAACCACGTGACACTGTCGTCTCATCCTGCAGGGCTATGCGCCCAGGGAGGTACATCGATGAGACGGTTCATTACTACTCCGCTTGCCGTACTGGCCGCGCTGCTCTTTGCTGCGATCGTCGCCGGCCCGCATGTCGCGGACGCGTGCGCGGGACTGATCGGCTCCAACGGCGCCGTCAACCTTGCCCGTACGTCGACGCTGGCGGCGTATCACGACGGCGTCGAGCACTACGTCACCGCATTCCAGTTCCAGGGCGGCGGTGGCCAGTTCGGGACGCTCATCCCGCTGCCGGGCGAACCGTCGAAGGTCGAGCGCGGCGGCGGCTGGACGCTGCAGCGGCTCGCCATCGAGACGCGTCCGCCGCAGAAGGAACTCGCCTTCGCCCTGGCGGCTAACTCCGCGGGCTCGCGCGCCCAAGTGCTCCAACAGGTGCGCATCGATGCGCTCGACATCACCGTGCTCAAGGGCGGCGGCCCGGATGTGGCGGCATGGGCACAGGAGCACGGCTTTCACCTCTCGCCCGATGCGCCTGAAGTACTGGACTTCTACGCGAATCGCAGCCCGATCTTCCTCGCCGCGGTGTTCGACGGCGACGCGGCGAGCGCACGCGGACAGCAGGTCGGCGACGGCACGCCGGTGCACATCACCATCCCGACATCGAACCCGTGGGTGCCGCTGCGCATCCTCGGGCTCGGCAAGCAGCCCCTGGACCGCGTGGACGCCGACGTCTACTTGCTCACCGATAACGAACCGGCTCTTCTGCCCGCCCCGGGCGAAGGGACCTTCGGGACAGGATCGGGCGGACGGCCGATACCGCCGTTGGCGCTGACGTACAACCAGCAGGCTTCGAAGCTGCTCCTCGATGATCTGCGCGCCGACGCGGGGATGTCTTGGGTGCCGCAATCGGGCTGGCTGACAAGACTCCAGGTGGACAGCGCCGTGTCCGATCTTCGCTTCGACCTCGCCGTCGACGCCACCGGCAGAGCGGCTCCGTCGCCGGTCGCCGCCGGACTCGAGCCCGGCGCCAACGCGGTGCCGCGCATGCCCGCCGGCGATGGGTTGCCCGCCAGCCTCGGGTGGCTGACGCTCGCCGGCGCAGGCCTCGTCTTCTTCGTCATCATGCTGCGGCGGCGGCCTCGGGCCGACTTGCCGTGAGGCGCCTTTTGACAGCGCTGGCGTGCGTCGCAGGCATCGCTACGTTGGTCTTGACCACGAGCTGTGGGGGCGCCGATGCGCGAGAGGCGACCCTAGGGATTCACTACTCGCACTACACAACCGCGGTTGTCAACGCGCGCGTCGGCGCCCCGATCACGATCACGCTTCGCAACGACGATCCGATCGAGCATGAGTGGATCGTCGGCACCGAGGCTGTGCACGAGCGCCACCGTACCGGTACGGAGCCGTTTCACGGGACGATACCCACGGAAGTGACGATCCCCGCGTTCTCGACGCGCGTAACGACGGTGATGTTCCGGGAGCCCGGCGACTACACGTATATCTGCCACCTGCCGGGCCACGAGCAGTACGGCATGGTCGGCACAATGCACGTGGTGGCGTCATGAGATTCCGGCTCTTCCTACCGACCGGACTACCATCTCAGCTCGCCGCCGGCTTCTCTTCTTTGCGCGGCCAATTGTTACGCAGACCAGCCGTGACCTTCTCCGGGATCTCCTTGTCCAGGCGGTCCAGCGTCCACAACTCGCCGCTCGTGTTGTCGGTCTTCGCGACGATCTCGGGCAGGCTGTACAGACCGATCATCGCGCCGCTCACCAGGAAGTCGCGGCCGTTGACGTTCTCCGCCGCGTCGGTGCAGAGCCACACCACGAACGGCGCCACACCTTCCGGAGGGTTCGCCTTCTCGAACGCCTCGAGACCCGCCATACCCATGCCGGCGGCGCCGCCACGCGAGGCCGCGGCCTTCATTTCGTCGCTGATCACCAGGCGGGTGCCCGCGCGAGGGCGGATCGTGTTCGAGCGCACGCCGTATCCACCCATCTCGCGCGCCAGCGAGCGCGAGAGGCCGACGATGCCCTCTTTCGCCGCCGCGTAGTTGCCCTGCCCGCGGTTGCCCAGGCCGGACTCCGAGCCCGTGTGCACGAACACGCCGCTCCGCTGCTGCCGGAAGATCACGGCGGCGTGCTTGCTGAGGTTGAAGTGCCCCTTCAAGTGCACGGCGATGACGATGTCCCACTCTTCCTCGGTCATGTTGAAGAGCATCTTGTCGCGCAGGATGCCCGCGTTGTTGATCAAGATGTCCAGACGGCCGAAGGAGTCGAGCGCCTGCTGCACCATGCGGTTTCCGGCTTCGAACTCCGCGACGTTGTCGTAGTTCGCGACCGCGTCGCTGCCCAGCGCCTTGATCTCGTCGACGACGTGATCCGCCGGGCCCTTCTCGCCGCCGGTGCCCGCCGTGCTGCCGCCGAAGTCGTTGACGACGACGCGCGCGCCCTCCGCCGCCAGCGCCAGCGCCTCGCCCCGGCCGATGCCACGGCCGCCGCCGGTGACGATCGCCACCTTACCATCGAGTCTGCCCACGATATGCCTCCTTGAATGCGAGATGTGCTGCGCGAAGAGGCCGGGAGCGACCCGGCGCGTGATGCGGATGCTGATGCAGTCGGCGGCCGGAGTTCGCGGACAGCGATCGGCAATGTAAGTGAGCCTTATGTTACGAGCAAGACGCGGCGCACTTCGATGTTCGATGTTCGATGTTGGATCGGACGGTGCCTGCGTGTGCTCTCGGTTGCGACTATAGGCGGGAAGCGAGATCGGTGCGCTTTCGCTCGTACTCCTCATCGGAGATGAGCTGGTCGTCATGCAGCCGCTTCAGCTCGCGAAGCTGCTCCGAAACATCGGTCACTGTTGGCGCTGCCGCAGCCTGTGTAGCGGGAAAAGCAGCGGGCGCCTGGTAGAGCGCCGGCGCGCCCGGCATGTACAGCATCGCCTCCGGCAGACCCGCCGGCGCGTAGACGGGCACCGTCTTGATGATCTTGTCGTGGAGCGCCTGGCGGTCGCGGTCGACGAGCACCCAGATGCCGTCGACGAGGCTCCCGAACGGCACGACGCTGGCGACGATGATCTTGAGCACGACATCGCGCAGCCATACCGTGCCCGCATCCACGGCGCGCCCCGTCTCGACATTGATGATGTAGATCTTGGTGAGGCTCTTCGCCGGCGACTGCGATTCGCGCGAGGTGAAGATCAGCCAGATGAACCAGCCGATGATAAGCGTGAACACGAACAAGATGCTTTCTAGCAGCCACGAACCGAAGATGCGGCGCGTGTAGGTCACGCGCTCGACGCTGCGAGACTCGTCGCGCAGGTACAGATTGCAGTTCGTGCAGAAGATGCCGAAGAGCTGATTTGGCGTCTGGCAGCGCGGACAGGACTCAACGGGTTGTTCGAGTCGGGTCATGTGACACCTCCTGGGGACGTATACCGCCGCCGTTGCGCCACCCATGCCTCCGTCCGCCGCACTGTACGACTGTCGAACGCAACGAACAACGCATGGGAGCACCAATCGACGCGGCTTTAGCGTCCGCCGGACAGTCGCTATCCTGTCCGAACCTGAGCCGCCGCCATCACGGGAGCACCACCATGAGCACCGTAACGAAAGACCTCTACGACATCGGCGACGCGCCGCCGCTGGGCCACGTGCCCGCAAAGATGCACGCGATGGCGATCCGCCGCGAGCACTTCGGCGAGCCGCGCCAGGCCTTCCGTGAGGAAGTCGTGCCCGTGCCGGAGATCGGCCCGCGCGAGGCGCTCGTCTACGTGATGGCGGCCGGCATCAACTACAACAACGTCTGGGCCGCGCTCGGCATCCCCGTCGACGTGATCAAGGTGCACGCGCAGAGCGGCGACGACACCGGCTTCCACATCGGCGGCAGCGATGGCTCCGGCATCGTCTACGCCGTCGGCAGCGAAGTGACCAACGTGAAGGTCGGCGATGAAGTCGTCATCCACTGCGGCGCCTGGGATCCGGAGGCACCTGATGTGAAGGCAGCGGGCGATCCGATGTTCGCTCCGTCGTTCCAGATCTGGGGTTACGAGACGAACTGGGGCAGCTTCGCGCAGTTCACGAAAGTGTGGGCCCACCAGTGCATGCCGAAGGCGCCGCACCTCTCGTGGGAAGCGGCCGCCGCGCCGACGCTCGTCGGCTCCACCGTCTACCGGATGCTCACCAACTGGGCGCCGCACAGCGTCCGCCCGGACGACGTTGTGCTCGTCTGGGGCACCGGCGGTCTCGGCTCGATGGCGATCCAGATCGCACGCGCGCTCGGCGGCATTCCGATTGCCGTTGTGTCGAGCGCCGAGAAGGGTGAGTACGCGAAGAAGCTCGGCGCGCATGGCTGGGTGAACCGCAAAGACTACAACCATTGGGGCATGATGCCGCACTGGAAGGACGACGCGAAGTACAACGAGTGGCTGAAGGGCGCGCGCGGCTTCGGCAAGGCGATCTGGGATGCGCTCGGCGAGCGCCGCAGTCCGCGCATTGTGTTTGAGCATCCGGGCGAGGAGACGATCCCGACGTCGGTCTTTGTCTGCGACACGGGCGGCATGGTGGTGATCTGCGCCGGCACGACGGGCTACAACGCTGTCGTCGACCTGCGCTATCTGTGGATGCGCCAGAAGCGTCTGCAAGGCTCTCACTTCGCCAACGATGACCAGGCGAACGGCTTCAACAACCTCGTGCTGGAAGGCAAGATCGACCCCTGCCTCGCTCAGGTGTTCCCCTTCGACCAGGTCGGCGAGGCGCACCAGCTCATGCACGAAGCCCGCAACCCCGAGGGCAACATGGCCATCCGCGTAGGGGATAGGTTGTAGGGGGTAGGGACCGAGGGACGCCGGGCGTCCACAACCTGCTTCAACCTAAGCCGTCAGGCGTCTACTCTCACACCTATGACGCCGGCGCCTACAACCCACAACCTACAACCTACAACCTACTGCGTGGTGATCCGAAATCCGGCGTCGCGACACACCCTCGGCGATGCGCGCCTGGAGCAGACGCTGCAGATCGCGCGCGACGCTGGCTGGCGCGTCGAGTGCCGCGCCACCGAGCACGAGGGTCATGCGACGGCGATCGCACGTGAGGCGGCAGCCTCGGGCGCCGACGTCATCCTCGTCGCGGGGGGCGATGGCACGATTAACGAAGCGATCAATGGGTTCGCCGGCAGCAAGAACGACATCGCCCTCGCGGTGTTGCCCGGCGGCACCGCGAATGTCTGGGCGAAAGAAACCCACGTCCCGAGAGATCCCCTCGCGGCGATGCGCGCGATCGTGCACGGCGAACGCCGCCGGGTCGATCTGGGCCGCGCCGGCTACCGCTATTTCCTACTGATGGCCGGCATCGGACTGGACGCGCGCATCATCCCTGGCGTGAGCGCGGGCATGAAACGGCGTTTCGGCGCTACCGCCTACTTACTCAAGGGCGTGCGCGTCGCGCTGAAGATCAAGGCCCCGATCGCGACCTGGCGCGTGGATGGCGCGGAGCACAACGGTTCGATGTATTGGATGCTCATCGGCAACACACGCTCGTACGGCGGCTTGATCGACATCATGCACCGCGCGGAAGCGGACGACGGTCTGTTCGATACGGCGGTGATGCACCGAGGCGGTGCCTGGCACTTGCTGGCGGATGGCGCGCGGCTACTTCTCAAACAACACGACCGCTCGCCGAACATCGACTTCGCGCGCGCCCGCAGCATAGAGATCGACACGCCTGGACTGCCCGTGCAGCTCGACGGCGAGTACGCGGGCACGTCACCCATGCGGTTCGAGATTGTGCCGCGGGCGCTCACGGTCATCGTGCCGCCCGGCTTACGCACTCCTCTGCTGCGAAACGAGGCGTAGCACGCGAGCGGGATGCGCTCGCGTCGACGACTTAGGCAGCGCTGTCCTTGCTGCCGAGCAGCTTCTTCGCGCCGAACGCCACGGCGGCGATCCCGAACAGCACCATCAGCTTCTTCTTCATCGTGTCCTCCTGGGCCGGCTGCGTTTCCTCAGAGCATCACAGTACCGTCCCGGACGAACTCTCGCCCAGCGGCGAAACCCTCACCGATGCGCGCCAATGTATGCATTTCAGCGGACACCAGGCGATCGCCCCTATACCCGCGGCGGCCCGGCGCGGAGCCGTGCACGCAGCGTCTCGACCGAACCCGCGCTCTGCGGCACCGCCCACATCGCCTCCAGCCACCACGTCGCGCCCGCGTCCGCCCACCGCCGCACGATCGATGCTGCTGCCTCGGCATCGCCGCCCGGCGTCACACCCTCCACGATGATTTCGTACGGTCCGTCGTCACGTTCCGCCCGCACGTGCGCGGCGATCTCGCGCACTTCCTCCACGGATGATGGGCGCCCGGACCCGCCTTCGACGACGGCCGTCGGGATGATGCCGTCGTAGCGCAGCGCGCGTCGCATCGACGTCGGCCACGGCCATGCGCCCACCACCCAGATTGGTATGCGTGGCTGCTGCACCGGCGGCGGCGGCACCGCGAACGCCGTCTCGCGCACGGTGTAGTGCTTGCCCGCGAAGTTGAACGGCTGCCCGTGCCACAGCCCCTCGACGATCTCCAGCCCCTCGTCGAGCAGCTCCGCGCGCGTCCTGCGGTCCGTCTCTTCGCCGAACTCCGCGAATCCCGTATCGATAGCGCCCAACCCGACTGACACGATGACGCGGCCGCCCGACAGCCGGTCGAGCGTCGCCGTCTCGCTCGCGAACTTCCACGGCCGCATCCGCGACAGCGGCGACAGCATCGTCCCCAGCCGGATGCGGCTCGTCCGCATCGCCGCCGCCGTCAGCGAGACCCACGCATCGACTCCCCACACCGGCTCCCACACGAAGAACCCGTCCCATCCCGCTGCCTCCGCCTCAGCAGCGAGCTCGGCGGCATCAGCAGCGTCGCCGTGAGGCAGCACAAATCCGTATTGCATGAAAATCCTTCCGCTCAGAGCACCGTGTCCTTATACGCGATCAAGACTACACTCACCGACGACTGAAGACTGATAACTGACGACTGATAACTGAATGCCCGACTACGTCACCCTCCCGCAGCAGCGAATCCCCGTCATCGACGAGTGCGATGTGCTCGTCGTCGGCGGCGGCGCGGCCGGCATGTCGGCAGCGATCGCGGCGGCGCGCCAGGGCGCCGATGTCATCCTCGTCGAGCGCTACGGATATCTCGGCGGGCTCGCTTCGGGCGGACTGATCGTGCTGCTGCTCACGCTCGACGACGGCGACGGCCGCCAGGTGATCGCCGGTCAGTGCCAGGAGCTGGTGGAGCGGCTCGAAGCGCGCGGCGCCTGCTATTACCCGCCGAAGGACCAGTGGGGCAGCCGGGACGAGGCGCTGGTCGAGCAGTACCGTCGATGGGGGCTGGTCTGGGGTTCGGGGCCGCATCGCGTGCGCTACTCCGTCGCGTACGACCCGGAGGAGTTCAAGTTCGTCGCCAACACCTGGGCCATCGAAGCGAAGGTGCGGCTGATGTACCACCGCTGGGCCACTGACGTGGTGCTCGACGGTGAGGATCCTCACCCCGCCGGCTCTCTTCGCCCTGAGGGAGCGGAGGGAGACCTATCCCGACGACCGACGACCGACGACCAGCGACCGATCACGCACGTCGTCTTCACCTCGAAGGCCGGAAACGAGGCCGTGCGCGCCGCCTACGTCATCGATGCCACCGGCGACGGCGATGTCTTCACGCTCGCCGGCGAGTCATCGGAGAAGGAGCAGATCCACCCGTGGCTCTGGTTCCGCATGTCGGGCGTGCGCGATGTCGATGCCGCGCAGTCAGCGGGCGGCGGCTTCTTCTTCAAGACCGTCATGCCCGGGCAGGTGCTGATGCCGTGGGGCGCCGCGGAGCGCATCGCCCGGCGCATCGATGCCACCAACCCCGACGATCTGACATTCGCCGAGGTCGAGTGCCGCCGCATGGTGATGGAGGAAGCCGCCCGCCTCCGCGCGGACGTGCCCGGATTCGAGGACGCCTACCTCACCGACGTCGCGTTGACGCTTGGCGTCACGGAGTCGCGCCGCCTCGACGGCGAGTACACACTGCGACGCGAGGACGCCGGCACCATCTTCGACGATACGATCGCCACGACCGGCCACTGGACCAAGTACGGCGCCGTGTACCACATTCCCTATCGCAGCCTGCTGCCGAAGCGCTCGTCGAACCTGCTCGTCGCCGGCCGCTGCATCAGCGTCGACCACCGCGCCCACCACGCGACAAAGGAGATCCCGCCCGCGTTCGCCACCGGCGAAGCCGCCGGCATCGCCGCCGTGCATGCCCTGCGCGCCGGCACCGCCGTGCAGGAGATCGACCTCGCCACGCTACAAGGGTCGCTGCGCCGCGCCGGCGCGTGGTTACCGAAGGGGATACCGGTTACTCAGTAATGAGTTGCGGAACGCCGGAATCTCCTGGCGCAGTGTGCAACCGCTACGCCAAGATCGACACCATCTCCAGCGCGCGCTCCGCGAGCGCAGCGTCGCCCTCGATCGTCGCGTGCTCGCGCGCCGACGCCGGCGTCATGCCCTTCGTGAACAGCCGCCACGCTGCATCCTGCGGCAGCGTGACCGATGCATCAGGCGCGCGCTCGACGCCGGTGCACAGCACCCAGCGGCCGCCGTCGCGCAGCAGCGACCACGTGCCGCCCGCCGCTCCGGTGATCGCGAGCCGCACGTGGGTGCCATCCGGCACGTCGATGTCGCGGTAGGTGTACGGCAACGCGCGCACGAACGTATCGAGCAGCGGAGCGAACAGCCGCGGCTCGTCGAACACCGGCCTGCCCGTCGCCTCGCAGATTTGCGCCGTGTGCAGCCAGCGTTCCGTGTACTCTCGGGCGATGTCGAACCAGACCGGCGCCGCCTCCGATCCCGCCCAGCTCACCGGACCTCCGATCGCATGAGGATCGAGCGTGCAAAAGTACTCGTATAGCTGCTCTCCCGACATCCACAGCAAGTCGCAGATGATCTGCGGGCTGAGCCGCCGCGTCGCGCTCACCCACGCCTCGTTCTGCGTATTGATCGCGGCGATCAGTTCGTCGAGCGAGTCTACGTCGGTGGACCACCAGCGGTGTCCGTCGCGGCCTCGCGACACGACGCTCAGGTCGTCGGCCACGACGTGCGCCGCGATGTCCTTCACCGACCAGCCGTCGCACCCGGTGGGTGCCGCCCACTCATCCGGCGTGAGGCTCGACAGCACATGCAGCAGCCGCGTCTGGATCTCGGGAAAGAGGTCGAGGGTGTAGATGGGTCCAGCCTGCCGCATCAGGCAATTCTACGTTAGGAACTCACCGGCGAGGCGGACAGCGCGCGGAGAAAGGTTGAAGCGTGAGACCAGCTAGCGGAGACTGGGCGTACGTTCCAACATCCAACATCCAGATCAAACGCGCTTCTCGATCTGCACGTAGCGCAGATGGCGCGGCCCCGTGTACTCCAGCAGCGGGCGGATGAGCACGTTGTCCTCGTACTGCTCCAGCACGTGCGCCACCCAGCCGGGCATGCGCCCCACGGCGAACATCGGGATGAATTGCTCCTCCGGTATGCCCAACAGCGAGTACACGGCGCCGGCGTAGAAGTCGACGTTCGGGTAGATGCCCTTCGGCCGGTACGGTTCCATCGCCCGCTCGATCTCCTGCAGGATCTGGAACCAGCGGTCGTTCCCCATCTTGTGCCCGAGGTCGCGCGCCACGCCGCGCAGCTCTGCCGCGCGCGGGTCCTCCGTCTTGTAGACGCGGTGCCCGAAGCCCATCACCTTCTCGCCCGCTTCGATCTGCTCCTTGATGAGATCGATGGCCCGCCCGGGGTCGCCTATCTCCTCCACCGTCTTCTGCACCGCCTCGGCGGCGCCGCCGTGCAGCGGACCCTTGAGCGTCGCAATCGCCGCGACGATCGCCGAACCAAGATCGGCGGCGGTACCGGCAGCGACGCGCGCCGCAAACGTCGATGCATTCGAGCTGTGCTCCGCGTGGAGCACTAGGTCGAGGTCGATGATCTTCGCGTCCTCCGGCGAAGGCTCTCGCCCGAACATCATGTAGAGAAAGTTCGCCGCGTGCGAGAGGTCATCGCGCGGCGCCACCGGCTCGAGGCCATTGCGCAGGCGGTGCGTCGTCGCAACCACCGTCGCCACCTGCGAGATCATGCGCACGCCGACCGGCAGCCCGGCTCCCACCGTCGCTGCATCGCTGCTCTCGTCCAGGGCCACGAGCGCCGAGACCGCCGTTCGAAGGATGTCCATCGGATGCGCGGCCTTTACGCGCTGGATGATCTCGGTCACCGGCTCCGGCATCCCCCGCGCCGCCTTGAGCTGCTTGTCGAAGCGATCGAGTTGCGCCCGCGTCGGCAGCGCACCGTAGAGCAGAAGGTACGACGTCTCCTCGAACGTCGCGTGCATCGCCAGATCGTGGATGTTGTAGCCGCGATAGACGAGCTTGCCTTCTTCGCCGTCGATCAGCGAGATGCGTGTGTGGTCCAGGACCACGCCCTTCAATCCGGTGCCGATGTTGCTCATGATCTCTTACTCCTGCAGCATGGAAGCCCGAATGAGGGACCGGAAGTGCATTGGAATATTCAACGCGCCAATCGAAGCCATAGACCCCTTGTATGGTAGCAGCCGCTCGACCGCGGATTGCCGCACTCGACATCAACAAGCTGTTAAGGTCCGTCTATGTATTCCGACGCGCGTCCGATCCAGCCTCCATCCTCCACCTTCCATCTTCCATCCACCGGCGCATTGCTATGCCGCAGCGACGCTGTTACCATGCTTCCTGCGTGTCCAATGGGACCGCGATCATCAGAGATAGGCTACAGCGCTCTACAGGAGAGACGACCCGGGGCCTGGCTGGCAGCATCCGCAAACGAGCGGGGTCTGCCGGGGGCCTTTTGCGTTGTCAACGGAGATATGGACGCCAATAAACGCAGCGGCTTCACGTAGCTTCCCGGGTTTCGTCCCGGGCATTCCGGCCCGCCGGGCAGCGCGGGTGGAAAGGAACTGAGAATGCACGTAACGATCGATGGGTTCGGCGGAAACCCCGCGCAGCTCTCCAGTGTGGAGATCGTCCGCAACCTGCTCGACCGCTATCCGGACGAAATCGGAATGACCAAGATCTCGGAGCCACACGTCTTCGAGTACCGCGGCGAGAAGCCGGAAGACTGGGGCGTCTCAGGCTTCGTCCTCATCGCCGAAAGCCACATCGCGATCCACACGTTCCCGGAGCACGGTCAGGTCTGGGTCGACATCTTCTCCTGCAAGGCATTCAACGAGATCCCGGCGATCGACCGCATCGTCGACGTCTTCGAGCTCGAAGCCACGCGCGTCAACAAGCTTGAGCGCGGGCTAGAGTACCCGCACGACGTCGCCGCCAGCGTCCCGCTCAACCGCACAGAGCGCCGCGAAGTCACGCCCGTCTAGGTCGTAGGTGATGGGTTGTAGGTTGTAGCGACAGGTTGTAGGGACGAAGCTTTAGCTCCGTCCTCTCCGTCTTCAGGTTGTAGGGACGAAGCTTCAGCTCCGTCCTCCCAGTGCTCCAACCCTACGGGCCGGGCCCAAACACGGCGGGGAGGTTAGGCCAGCGCGCGTACGCGAGGCAGCACTTCCTCCCCCACCACATACGCCTCCTCCAGGTGCGGATACCCCGACAGAATGAACGTATCCAGCCCCAGCGTCGCGTACTCGCCGATGCGCTCTGCCACCTGGTCGTAGCTCCCCACCAGCGCCGTCCCCGCGCCGCCCCGCACCAGCCCAATGCCCGACCAGAGGTTCGGCGCCACCATCAGCGCATCCATATCGATGCGCCCGCTGTTCAGGCTCGTCATGCGCTGCTGGCCGACGGACTCGGTGCGCGCGAATCGCCTCTGCGCCATCTCGATCTGCTCCGGCTTCATGTCGCGCAGTAGCCGCTCCGCATCTGCCCACGCCGCCGCCTCGCCCTCGCGTGCGATGACGTGCAGCCGGATGCCGAACCGCAGCGTCCGCCCCTGCTCCGCCGCCAGCGATGTCATCCGCAGCACCCGCTCCGCCACCCACGCCGGAGGCTCGCCCCACAGCAGGTACACGTCAGCGTGCCGCGCCGCTACCGCCTCCGCCGCGGGCGATGCGCCGCCGAAGTACAGCGCCGGCTGCGTCACCGCCGCGTCCCCGAACGAGTGATGCAGCCCGCCTTTCTCGACGCGATAGTACTTGCCCTCGTAGCTAAACCGCTCCGGGCCCCAGCACTTCGACGCCACCGTCAGGAACTCGTCCGTCCGGTCGTACCGCTCGTCGTGGTCCAGGAAGTCGCCGTAGCCCCGCTGTTCCGCGCCGTCGCCGCCCGCCACCACGTTCAGCAGCACCCGTCCGCCCGTGATCCGCTGCAGCGTGGCCGTCATCTGAGCCGCCAGCGTCGGCAGCGCAAAGCCCGGGCGGAATGCCACCAAGAACTTCAGCCGCTCCGTGTCCGCAGCCAGTGCCGCCGCCACCAGCCAGGCGTCCTCGCACAGCACGCCCGTCGGCGTCAGCACGCCCGCGAACCCCAGCCGGTCCGCCGCCCGCGCAATCTGGCGCAGATAGCCGATATCTGCCGCCCGCGCGCTCGCTGGCAACCGCCCCGACGGATCGGGGAAGAAATCTACCACCGATCGCCCGTCTCCCGACGTCGGCAAGAACCAGTGGACGTCAATACCATTACGCGCCGCGCCTTCCTCTGTCATGCCGCAATCCTTCCTCTCGTGGCACGATCGTATGTCCGGACGATGCAGTGCACAACGCGGGCGCCGCTGCGACCCGCGAATCCGAGTGCGCGGAGAGCTCCCGTCCCTCCAGGGGAAGCGTCGGAGGGACCGGTCAGATGCGCCGGTGAGATCCGCTGTTACCGTAGGGACCCGGCTTCAGGTCCGTCCTCTCGGTGCTCAAAGGTTGCTGGTCTGCCGAGCGGCGCCAGCCCTACCTCGCACCCCACGTCGAATCTAACCGTGGTTACTGAGATCCGCGGAGCTTGCGTCATCAAACACCCGGGCCGGCCGGCGAAAAGCCAAAACAGCCGAGCAATCGAATCGCTCGGCGATGCCGCAAGGCCCCCCGACATCGGTGAAATCAATGCAATTTGTAGTTCGGCGCCGAGGGGGTGGGTGCGCGTCTCAACTCTTCCGCTTGTCGAAGTCGTCCAGGTCCAGCGACTCGATGAAGTCCTTGAACGCCGACATCTTCTCCAGCTCTTCCGGATCCACCTTCACGCGCTCTAGCCGATCCGGCGTCTCGCCGTCCTTGTCCAGCAGGACCCCCGCCTTCTCCAGCACCGACTCGTCGGCGAAGATCGGCACCTTCGCCCGCACTGCCAGCGCAATCGCATCGCTGGGCCGCGAGTCAATCTCCACGGAGTTCCCGTTCACGTCCAGGATGATCCGGGCGTAGAACGTGTCATTCGAGAGATCATTCACAAAGACGTGCTGCACCACCGCCCCGAGCGTATCGATGACCGAGCGCAGAAGGTCGTGAGTGAGCGGGCGGGGGACCGACACGTCCTGAAGCTGAACCGCGATCGCGTCGGCTTCAGCGGGGCCAATCCAGATGGGCAGATAGCGGTCGGACGACTTCTCCTTGAGGATGACTACCCGCTGATAGTTCATCAGGCTCACCCTGATGCTTTCGATCGTCATCTCAACCAAGCCAACCCAACCTTCCGTTCCAAGCGTTAAGAGTCTAGCCACGCCCCGCTCGCGCTGTCAACGAACTTCCGTTCGCCTGCTGTTACGGGCTCGTCTCGCTCAGCGGCGGCGGCGGACGCGTCCCCTTCGACCATTGCGCTTCGAAATAGATGCTGAATCCGGCAATGGTCGCCATAACGAAGGCGATCGCGAAGAGCACCGGACTCACACCAAAGATATCGGCAACCGAGCCGGCCACGATGAGCGGCAAAATCCCTACCGCGTTCGCCAGCACCACCTGTGCGGCGAAGACCCGCCCGCGCATCTCAGCCGGGGCGCGCTCGTGCAGCACCGTCTGCGCCGGGGCGTTGACCAGCGCATAGGTGAAGCCCAGGGGCCCGGCGAACGCCATCGTCAGCAGCACCAGCACCGATAGGCCACCCGCCCGCTGCTGGGCGAACGGATTCAGGTTGTCGGTGTGCCGGAGCAGGTGCGCGATCGGCTCGACAAACCCCAGCGCCAGCACGCACAGCGACAACCCGCACATGCCGATGATCACCGTCCGGTTCTTGCCGACCCGCGCGACTATCAGCGGCAGCGCCCGCAGCCCCAGGATCGCGCCCACGCCGACCGGCGCGAAGATCGTCACCGCCTTGTCCGGCGATACGCCGAGGATCGCCTGCATGTACCGCGGCACCAGCACCGCGAACAGCAGCACCATCGAGCTGCCCGTCGCGTAGTGGATCAGCGCCAGCGTCGAAACCGGGTCTTTCGCCAGCGTCCGCAGCGTGTGCGCGTAGTCGCCGCCCGCATCGCGCAGCTCGCGAAGCGTCGGGAGCGACCGATCGGGTGCTGCGTCGCTCTGGGGGATCGGCGGCATCAGGTACGCACAGAGCACCGACACGCCGAAGAGGATGGCACAGATCAGGAACAGCCACGCTTCGCCGATGGTCGGCAGAAGGATCGGCGCCAGAAAGATCATGCCGATGAGCTGCGATCCCGTCACCGCCATGCTGAACATGCTGTTCGCCGCGATCAGCTGGTCCTTCGGCACCACCGACGGCACCGTCACCGCGTCCGTCGTCCCGAACACCTGGCTCGACGTCGCGAAGAAGATGCTGATCAGGATCAGCAACGATACGTGGTCGCGCGAGAATAGGAAGCAGATTGCCAGCAGCCCACGCGCGACATTCGTGTAGATCAAAAGCAACCGCTTGCTCCAGAGGTCCACAAGCACGCCTGAGAACACGCCGAACACCACGGACGGGACAACGAACGACAGCACCAGTACCGACGTGTACGTCGAACCCTTTGTCAGCTTGGTAACAATGACCAGCAGCGTGAACAAAATGGCATTCTGCGCGGACTGCGAGATGAGCTGCGCCAGCCAGAGCAGCAGGAAGCTGCGGTTCGTGAGGACGGGGCGGGGCTTGACAGGCGGCTGGTGGCGGCGGGACGGGTCGCGCGTCAGCACTGCCATCTAGTATGCCGTCCTTGCCGGCATCGCGAGGTTGCGGGCGGCGTAGTACAGCGCCAGCACTCCGCAAACGATGGTAATGAGGAAGAACACGGGAGCAACGCCGACGACATCAGCAAGGATGCCCGAAAGCAGAATCGGCGGGATCGATGCCAGGTTCGTCAGCACGGTCTGACCGGCGATCACCCGCCCCTGGATCTCGTTCGGCATCCGTTCGTTGATAATCGACCTGCCCAGAATGTTCACAAACGTAAAGGCAAACGCGAGCCCGGCGCCAATCACCGACGTGATCATGATACGCGCCGCGCTCTCGCCAAAGGGGCCGGGATCGAAAAGCCCGAGTACGTTTGTGCTTTGAAGCGCGTCACCGAGAGGTGCCACGAAGGCCAACATCGCCACGCCCGCCAGCAGAATCGCAAATGAACCGCCGATGGCGTATCGAGGCGCCACGTGCGCCGATACCCGCCGCACGAGGCGCAGCGCCAGCCAGATGCCCAGCATCGCCGGCGCTGCCACAAAGATGATGTTCTCCGCGCTCACTCCCAGTACGTGCGTGCTGAATCGCGGCAGCAAGGTCGTGACGACCAGTCCCGTCGTGTTAGCAAGCACCAGAATCACCACGCTGATGTACGCGACCGAATCCATCGTCAGGTGGTGCCAGGCCTCCGCGAAGCGCTCGCGCGTTTCCCGGATCGAAATCGGGGTCTGGCTCACCGCGCCGCCAAGCCCATCGATGAGGAGGAAGTTGAACGCCGCGATGCCGTACATGCAGGCACACACGACGGCCAGCGCCTCCGGCCCGACAGTTTTCAGCAACACCGCGGGCAGGATCATCAGCCCCACAATCTGGGAGATCAGGCTCTGCAGATTGTTGAGCGAATTCGCCGCCGTAAAGTCTTCTCGCGAGACGATCGCCGGGATTGATGCACCCTCCGCCGGCCCGGAGAGCTGCGACCCGACGGCGAACGCCACGGCGATCACGTAGATCATCAGCAGGTTGCCGGTCGAGAGCGCCAGCAACAGGCAGAGCCCGGCGCGGACCGCGTTCGTCGCCGCCAGCACGAGGCCCTTCGGCATCCGGTCGACCAGCACACCCGAGACGGTGCCGAGCAGCGCCGTCGGCGCAATGTAGGCTACGACGAAGAGGCTGCTGAAAAAGCTCTTCCCGGTGGCCTGAACCACCAGGATCAGCATCGTGTACACGATCGCGTTGGTTGGCGTGTGCGAGAGGAGTTTCGCGAGCCAGAGCCGCCGGAACGATTCGTTCTCAAAGAGCGTCCGCTCGCCCACAAGCGACGACAGCCGCAACATCGCTGAGCGCGTCTCCGCCATTAGTCGCGCTCCAGCGCGATGCGGACCTGTTCGGGATCGAGTTCCGGACCGCGGGCCACGAACGTCTTCAGCCGCTTCTCCAGCGTGCGCCGGCCAAGCAGCACGCGATGCCCGCACGACATGCACTTGATGCCGATATCAGCGCCGAGCCGGACCACCTGCCACTCGTATCCGCCGCAGGGATGCGGCTTGCGTAGTCGCAATACGTCGTCCATCCGGAAGTCGACGATCTCAGGCATCGCGCCGGGTGGCTTCGGCATCCTCCTCTGTCATCATGATCATCAGCGCGCCTCGGCGGTCGCCTCGCGCTCACGGTTGATCTCGTCGCGCAGACGCTCCGCTTCTCGCCTCGCCGTCGCGGCAAAACCGGGCCCGCTCGAGGCGTACGTCACTCCGCGGGACGCACTGACGAGAATCCCGCGTCCGCGTGTATCGACGCCCGCTCGCACGGCGTCCGAGAGCGACCCCTGCTGCGCGCCAATCCCGGGGATGAGGAACGGCGCATCAGGACAGAGCGCCCGAAGCCGCCGCATCTCGGCCGGGTAGGTGGCACCCACCACCAGCCCGACGTTGCCGTCCCGATCCCACGCTTTCGCCCGCTCGGCGACGACCTCGTACAGCGGCCGGTCACCGCCATCCGTCCGCACCGGCAGGTCCTGTAGATCAGGCGCGCCCGGGTTCGAGGTCCGGCAGACGATGAATGCCGCCCTGTCGGCGCGCTCGATCCACGGCGCCACCGAGTCGTAGCCGAGGTACGGATTGACGGTGCACGCATCGAAGCCCAGGTCGTCGAAGAACGCCCGCACGTAGGCGCGCGCCGTGTGCTCTACATCCCCGCGTTTCGCGTCGGCGAGTGTGATGACGTGAGAGGGAATGGCGGCCAGCGTCTTGCGCAGAGCCGCGTAGCCCCGCTCCGGCCCGAGTGCTTCGTAGAACGCCACGTTCGGCTTATAGGCACAAACGAGGTCACTCGTCGCTTCGATGATCGCGATGTTAAACGCCGCGACGTCGTCCATCGCCATGCGCGACGGGTCAGGGTCGAGCCCGATGCACAGCAGGCTGCCGCTGCGCTCCCACGCCGCCTCGAGCTTCGCTCGGAACGTCATCGTCGCGATGCAGCCACCTCCATGTATTTGTTATGTCGTACTGATGCCATCGCCACTCGCGGCCAGCGCTCCAGATCCTACCTTGCCTTCCGGAATCGCTGCGCCGGCCTCCCGCAGGCGTGCCCGCACGGCAGCGAACGCCGCGGCGTCTCCGCTCGTAAGGTACCTCACGCTGCCGCCCGCCGTGCGCGAGTCGCGGAGCCGGCGAGCGTCTAGCACCCGCCGCACCTGCCGCGCGACCGCTTCTGACGGTTCGATGACCTCGACGCCTTCGCCCATTTCTTCCTGGATGACCTCGCGCAGGAAAGCGTAGTGAGTACACCCCAGCGCGAGCACGTCGGTGCCGGCGGATCGCACTTGTTCGAGATAGCGCCGAAGCAGCGCCCGCGTGTCCGGCCCATCGATATCGCCCGCCTCAAGACGCTCCGCCAATCCGGGCGCTTCGATGATCTCGACCGTCACTTCGGCGCCGTACCGGTCGATGAGCGCCGCCAGCTTCTCGCCTCGCGCCGTGCCCGGCGTGACGAGTAGCGCCACTTTCCCGGAGAGCGTGCGCTCCGCCGCGGGCTTCAGGGCTGGCTCCATGCCGACGAACGGCACATCGAACACCTCGCGCAGATGCACGATCGCCGCGCTGGTGGCGGTATTACAGGCGACGACGACGAGCTTCGCGTCAAGCGCCAGAAGCTCCCGGGTGATGGCCTCGCAGCGCTCGCGGATCTGCTCGGCTGGGCGCGGGCCGTAGGGGAAGGAGGCAGTGTCGGAGTAGTAGATGAGGTCTTCGCCGGGGAGCATCCTGCGGACTTCAGCGAGGACGGCGAGCCCGCCCGCGCCAGAATCGAACATACCAATGGGTGCCGAAGCCATGGTTCCAGTGTACTGGTCGCCGCCGCTCGCTGGTCGCTGGTGAGTCGCGTCGCGCGGCGCGGTAGGGCGCGGTAGACTGAGAGCACGCGGGACACCAGGAGATCGCCACATGCCCGACATCGGCGTACCAGAGTTACTGATCGTCGCCTTCATCGTCATCCTGCTGTTCGGCCCATCGAAGGCGGCCGACTTCGGCGGTTCCCTCGGTAAGAGCATCCGCGAGTTCCGCAAGGCCTCGCGAGAAGAAGTTGACTCCGACGCTCCCTCACACCCTTCGCTCGGTGCAGCCACAACCCACGACGCGGCAGGCACCGGCGCCACTGCGATGCCGGCCGGCACCGCGGGGACCTGCACCGCGTGCGGCACGCGGCTGCAAGAGGGCCAGCGCTTCTGCACCGGCTGCGGCGCCCCGGTCGCGGCTACGGTCTAAGGGCGGGCTATAGCCCTCGCGTCGTTAGGTTTCCATGCCCAGCGCCGCGATCACCGTGTTGATGTCCTTATCGCCGCGCCCGGAGAGCCCCAGGATCAGCAGCGTCTCCTTTGAGAGCGTGGGCGCGAACTTCGCGACGTAGGCGATGGCGTGCGAGGGCTCCAGCGCCGGAATGATGCCTTCGGTCTCGCTCAGCAGCCGGAACCCCGCCAGCGCTTCGGTGTCGGTGATCGCGACGTACTGTGCGCGCCCGGTGTCCTTATAGAAGCTGTGCTCAGGCCCGACACCGGGGTAGTCGAGCCCCGCCGAGATGCTGTGCGCTTCCTGCACCTGCCCCCACTCGTCCTGTAGCAAGTAGGACTTGGATCCGTGCAAGATGCCGGGCCGCCCCTTCGAGAGCGTCGCCGCGTGTCGCCCGGTATCGATGCCGTCACCCGCCGCCTCGACACCGATGAAGCGCACCCCCGCATCTTCTACGAACGGATGGAACAATCCAATCGCGTTGCTGCCGCCCCCCACGCACGCCACGAGGTAGTCCGGCAGCCTGCCTTCCGCCTCGAGGATCTGGGACCGTGCCTCAAGTCCGATGACCGACTGAAACTCGCGTACTAGCATCGGATACGGGTGCGGTCCAGCGGCGCTGCCAATCAGGTAGTACGTATCGCGGACATTGGTCACCCAGCCGCGAATCGCCTCGTTCATCGCGTCCTTGAGTGTGCGGGAGCCGGTCTCCACGACCTCGACGGTCGCGCCGAGCAGCTTCATGCGGAAGACGTTCAGCGACTGCCGCCGCACGTCTTCCGCCCCCATGAAGACGGTGCACTCCATACCCAGCATCGCGCACACCGTCGCCGTGGCAACACCGTGCTGGCCGGCGCCCGTCTCCGCGAAGATCTTGCGCTTGCCCATCCGCTTCGCGAGCAGACCCTGCGCGACCGCGTTGTTGATCTTGTGCGCGCCGGTGTGGGCGAGATCCTCTCGTTTGAGGTAGATCTTCGCACCGCCGAGCTTGCGGGTGAGATTTTCGGCGAAGTAGAGCGCGGTCGGCCGGCCCACGTAGTGCCGGAGCAGATTGCCCAGCTCGAGTTGAAACGTCTCGTTATTCCGGGCCTCTTCGAACGCAACGGTGAGCTCGTTGAGCGCCACCATCAGCGTTTCGGGCACGAACCGGCCGCCGTAGGGGCCGAAATGCCCTAGCTCGTCCGGCAGCACCGGCGTCAGACGGTCAGTCATGCTGCGCCGCCCGCCCCCGTAGTGGAGGAGCTTCAGCTCCGCCCTCGCCGGAGTGCGCCGCCCGCCCCCGTAGTGGAGGAGCTTCAGCTCTGGCCGTATCATCCCCTACCGGCGCCTGCGGGTCTGGAGCTTCAGTTCCGGCCAACAATATTCCTCCGCTCTAGGGCCAATCTTCCTGGTGTTCCACCAGACCAGACCGGACCGGGTTGTCCAACGTATATCGCGCTACCGTGAGCAGACCCTCGTCGCGGCGAAGGATCCGGTCAAAGAAGCTGTGCTGCCACAGTTCGGCGCGTTGCGATCTCTTGAACCGATAGCCGGTGAATTGCTTGAAACGCTGCATGAACCTTATCGCGTTTGCATCATCAGCGGCGCCCACGACGAGCAGATGCACGTGATCGGGCATTACCACGAATGTCAACAACTCGATATGAGTTGCCTCCGCCGCTCGATCGAGATCAGCAATAACGTCATCCGCGAAGCGACCCACGAGTAACCGCTTACGCTCCGACAGCACCGCGACCAGGTGGTAAGCGTAGCGTCCGACATAGTCGAAACCGGCGAGCCGCCGGGGCTTGAATTCATTCGATCCTCGCGGCGGCGGAGCTGAGGCTCCCGCAATACGGGGCTGCCGGCTTGACGACGGCGGAGCTGAAGCTCCTCCACGACGGGGCTGCCGGTCGCCTTTCGGCGACGGAGCCGAAGCTCCTTTACTACGGGTAGCACGACGACGGTCACTGACCATCTATTCGCGCCTTCTTGGCAGCAAAGACGAACTCCACGATCTTCGCCGCGTCTTTCGCGCCGTCCGTCTCGACTCCGCTCGACACATCCACGCACCACGGCCGCACCGCCTGGATTGCCCCGGCGACAGTATCCGGCGTGAGACCGCCGGCCAGCCAGAGCGGGATCCTCGACGCCACCTCCCCCGCCACCGCCCAGTCGCCCTGGACGCCGGTACCCAGGCTCGAGTCGAGCATGAAGGCGAGCGCCGTGTTCGGCTCGATGTTCGAAAGGATGTCGGCCGATGTCATGCCTCGTCTCTGGCGTAGCACCTTGATCACTTGCCGGTTCGCGAGCAGGCTGTCGCTCCAGGGCTCGCAGCCGCTCAGCTGCACCAGATCGATGCCCGATTCATCCGCAATGCGGTTCACTTCCTCGATCGCCTGATCCTCGAAGACACCAACCACGAGCGGTCTCTTGCGCGCCAGCAACCGGTCGAGCGCGGAAGCGCCATGCCGAAACCACGCATCGATCGTATCGAACGTGCCGGGGTACATCGGCGGCGGCGGCTCCTGCTCCATCTCACGCAAAGGCGTACCGGCGACGCGTACGATGATCGCCGCCTCTTCCGGCGATACGCGCCGGCGGCTCGCGGCGAAGACGATGCCGATGAAGTCGGCCCCGGCTTCAGCCGCGGCAACGGCGTCCGCCGCCCGCATGCAGCCGCAGATCTTCACTCGCGTCATTGGGTGATGGCTCCGGATGTCCGGCGCCCGAAGTCGGAGACGCAAGGTGCCAGCGAGTTGATATACGCGAGAGACTCGGCGACGAGATCGCCGAGCGGGCGGGTGGTGTCGAGGACGAGCCGCGGCTGGAAGGTGGAGGGAGCAGCGCCCTGGTGCCGCGATAAGTCGAGCGGTTCGCGCGGCTGCGACTCCATGGCATCGCGGGTCGCGAGGCGGCGCACCAGTTCGGCGCCATTCGGGCACACGCACTCGAGCAGGACCGCGGGTGAACCCGCGAGCTCCGTGATCTCGAGCCACCGCCGTTCGACCGACTCCCAGAACACCGGATTGTCGAGGACGATCGAGTGCCCGAGCTCCGCGAACGCTCGCGCCTGAGCAAAGAACACCTCATGGGCTGCCGGCCCGGCGTCCCTCTCGACGATGCCGCTGCGCAAGAGCGCCGCCTTGACCACATCTTTATCGATTACGACCGCGGACAGCGCTCGACCGAGCGCCTTCGCGACGGTGCTCTTCCCGCTGCCCGGTTCCCCGTGCATTTGTACGATCAGCCGGGGATGCACTCCGGTTCCCAACCTCTCACCTCGCACTTCGCCGCGCCTTAGATCAACAGCTCCCGCATCTTCGTCGGCACGTCGGCCGCCGTCATCAGCGACTCGGCGACCAGGATCGCGTGCGCGCCTGCTCGCGCCATCCGTTCGGCGTCGTCGCGGCTTTGGACGCCGCTCAGCGCCACCACCACGCGATCAGCCGGGATGAGCGGCCGCAAACGCTCGGTCACGCCGAGGTCGACCTCGAACGTCTTCAAGTCGCGGTTGTTGGTGCCGATGAGATCGCTCTCGACCGCCAGCGCGCGCTCGACCTCGGCCTCGCTCGCGACCTCGACCAGGCACTCCATCTGCAGGCTGTGCGCGAGCTCCACGAGCGCGCGCAACTCTTCGTCGCTGAGGATCGACACGATGAGCAGAATCGCATCGGCCCCGTAGGCGCGGGATTCGTACACCTGATAGGGGTCGAAGATGAAGTCTTTTCGCAGCATCGCCGGCCGGCCGCCGGGATAGTAACCGTCGATGCTCACCCGGCAATCCGAGAGGAAGTCGATCGATCCCTGAAAATACTTCGACTCCGTGAGCACCGAGATTCCCGCCGCGCCGCCGATGGTGTACGTCCGGGCTATCGCGCGATGCTCCAGCGTAGCGACCAGCCTCCCCTTAGACGGCGACGCCTTCTTGATCTCCGCGATCAGTTGCAGCCGCTGGCCTCCTGTGCTCGGCCCGCGCGGACCCTCGAGGATCGACCGCACCAGGCTCCACTGTTCGGTAGGGATGCGATCCTGCCGGCGCTTGAGCGCCTCGAGCGGCTCCTGCAGCTTCCGGGCCTCAACTTCGTCGCGCTTATCGGACACAATCCGGTCGATGATAGTCGCGGCCGTCATACGGAGTTCGTCGCTTCCACGAACGCCGCCAGCTTCGCCGCCGCGGCGCCGGAGTCTATGCTGTTCGCCGCAAGCTCCACTCCCGGACCGATCGCGTCAGCATCGCCCCAGGCAACCAACGCCGCACCCGCGTTGATGAGCGTAAAGTCCCGCAGCGGCCCCGGGACGCCTTCGAGTACAAGCCGCAGCTCGGCCGCATTCTGGTCCGGCGTCCCCCCTCGCAGGAAACTGATGTCGTGGCGGGCGAGGCCAGCGTCCTCCGGTGCCACGCGGTAGCTGCGGACGACGCCATCTCGCAGCTCCGCGACCGTAGACGGACCGCTGATGCTGAATTCGTCGAACCCGTCGTCGCCGTGCACCACGAGCGCGTGCTCGCTCCCCAGGCGGAGGAGCACAGCGGCGATCGTCTCGACGAGCTCGGGCCGCGCCACACCGATCACCTGGCGCCGCGCGCCCGCCGGGTTCGAGAGCGGTCCGAGAAGATTGAACACTGTGCGGATGCCGATCTCGCGGCGAAGGGGCGCCACGAACTTCATCGCCGGGTGGAACCCCTGGGCGAACATGAAGCCGATGCCCGCACGTTCGATACACGCACGCACCTGCCCCGGGAGAAGACCGATCTTCGCGCCCAGCGCCTCCAGCACATCGGCGCTGCCGCACTGCGACGTCATCGCGCGGTTCCCGTGCTTCGCGACACGGGCGCCGGCGCCGGCCGCGACGAACGCCGCGCAGGTGCTGACGTTGAACGACCCGCTCGCGTCACCACCCGTACCACACGTATCCAGCAGCGGCCCGTCGATGTCGATGTGGCTGCTCTTGTCGCGCATGACCCGCGCCATCCCGGCGATCTCATCGACGCTCTCTCCCTTCATGCGGAACGCAGTGACATACGCGCCGAACTGTGCCGGCGTCGCGGCCCCATTCATCAGCTCTTCCGTGCACGCCGCCGCCTCGTCTTCGCTGAGGTCGTGCGACTCGCTGAGCCTGGCGATGGCGTCGCGGATGGTGAAGATGTCAGTCATAGGTGTGTGTTGTCCGCCTCTCGATTCGTTGCACCATCACCTCTCTCAAGGTGTCGGATATCGTGTACAGCACACGATATTCGCCGACCCGAAGGCGCCAGATGTCGGACGCCGATAGTTTCCGGCAGCCAGCCGGTCTCGGGTCATCGCTAAGCGCCAGGATCGCGCGCGCGATGCGGGACCCATGCTCAGCTGGCAGCCTTTTCGCTGCGCGCTGCGCGCTTCGAACGACCTCTACGTGGTAGCTCAATGCCCATCTGCTCCATCAGCTCCTCAATAGAGATGGTGCCCGAGGGGTCCCTCGCGTGCTCTTCGAGTCCGCGCTGCGCCGCTACACCATCCAGTTGATCCTCAAACGTCTCTTCGATCGCATGGCGCACCAGCTCCGCCATCGGGACTTTCTTCTCGAAGGCGAAGCGGCGCAGGTCTTCGTAGCGCTCGTCTTCCATGCTTACCAACAGCCGTTTCATCTTCAGTGACCTCCTGATATCGTGATATCAGTATATCACGCCCTCATCTGCAGAAAATTGCGCAGAATGTCGCGTCCCGCCGGCGTCAGGATCGACTCCGGATGAAACTGCACCCCTTCGATCGGGAGTGTCTTGTGCCGCACTCCCATGATCAGCCCGCTCTCGCTCCGGGCGCTCACCTCCAGCACATCCGGCACGCTATCGTCGCGGATCGCCAGCGAGTGGTAGCGCGTCGCCTCGATCGGCGAAGCAATGCCGGCGAAAACTCCGCAGCCGTCGTGCGTGATGCGCGATACCTTCCCGTGCAGGATCTCGCCCGCGCCTTCCACCACGCCACCAAACACCTCGCCGATGCACTGGTGTCCCAGGCACACGCCGAAGATCGGCATCTTGCCGGCGAAGTGCGCGATGACCGCCTTGCTGACACCCGCCTCGTCCGGATTGCCGGGCCCGGGCGAGATGATGATCCGCTCCGGCGCCATCCGCTCGATGTCTTCGATCGACACCTGGTCGTTGCGCACAACTTCCGTCGTCGCGCCAAGCTCGCCCAGGTACTGATAGAGGTTGTAGGTGAAGCTGTCGTAGTTATCGATGAGCAACAACATCAGCGCTTCCTCGCTTTCATGACCAACGTGTAGGGAAGCAATGACAACCAGCGCTCATCCAGCTCATCTGCTATCGGCGCGAATTCGTCTTCCTTGGGTTCGAAAAGGCGCTCAAGCACGAAACCCGCGCGATTGAGCGAGTCAAGCCACTGTCCCATCGTGGGGAAGTAGGAACGAAAGCGCACCGGCGCGGCTCCACCGAGCTCGAAGGTCGTGTCTCGATGCGGCTCCCAGTACGGTGTCACCACGGCATATGGCGGCCCGCCATCGACATGCACGTCGAACGGATGCTTGACCGCGATCGCCAGCACGCCCCCCGGCTTCAACACGCGCGCCGCGCCCGAGAGCACCGCATCGACGTCCGCAACGTATTCGAGGACGTGGATGCTCACGGCTAGGTCGAAACTCTCATCGTCGAAGCGTGTAAGATCCTCAATCGCGCCCTCTACGAACGAAGCATTCGTGGCGCCGTGCCGCGCCGCGTACTTCCTCGCATACTCGAGTTGCTTCGGCGACTGGTCGACGCCCACAGCGATCGCACCCATCTTTTCGAGCGCGACCACATCCTGCCCACCGCCGCAGCCAAGGACGATGGCGCGCTTGCCGTGAATCTCATCGAGCACATGCAGATCGTCCTCCGACGCACGCCAGGACCACATCAGTCGATCTCCAAAGCGGTCGCCAAACCGCTCCGCCTGCCACGCGGACGCAACCGTATCCCAGCCCGCGGCGTTGTCCGGCGCCGCCTCTTCCGCCACGACCGGCTGCGGCTCACCGAGCGGCACTGCCTCGCCGGAGGCCCAGTCGTGCGTGGCCGGGGCATCCGGATCGGTCATGATCCGGATCAGCGGATCGCGCAGCGATGGCGGCATCCAGAGCGCCTGCAGGTCCTTCGCCGCAAGCCAGCGAGCGTCGTCGTAGTCGCCTCCCGCGTCGAAGCGCATCGGCCCGCCCTCGATCGGCGCGCGGAAGATGTTCGTGACGTAGCGGTGCTGGTCGTCCGGATCTTCCATGTACACGGTATCGACGAACTGCTCAACGCCCAGCGTCAACGCGAATTGCTCGCGCGCGTGCCGCCGCAGCGCGTCCTCCGCCGCCTCGTCGTCTCGCACCACCGTCATCGGCAGCAACCACTGGCCCGCAAACGGAGGCCGGTCGCCGCGCCGGTGCGCTACCAAGGCGACGTCACCGCGCTCGAAGAGCGCCGCCGACATCAGGTCAGTCATGAGACGCTACGAGCTGCAATTCCAACATCCAACATCCAACATCCAACATCCAACATCCAACATCCAACATCCAACATCCAACATCCAACATCCAACCTCTAACTTCCAACATCCAGCATCAGTACCCCAGCGATCCGCGCGGCGCATCGTCTTGGCGTTCCTCCGCCAGCTCGATCGCGCGCATCGTCGCCGCCGCCTTGTTGTGCGACTCGCGAAATTCCTCCTCCGGCGTGCTGTCGAACACCACGCCGCCCGCCGCCTGCGCGTACGCCACGCCCGGTTTCATCCAGATCGTCCGGATCGCCAGCGCCGTGTCGCAGTTCCCAGACATGTCGAAATATCCGACGCAGCCGCCGTAGCCTCCGCGCCGCTCTCCCTCCAGCTCCGCGATGATCTCCATCGTGCGGATCTTCGGGGCGCCCGTGACCGTGCCGTGCGGGAAGTACGCCCGCAGCGCGTCGTAGGTCGTCACATCGGACCGAAGCATGCCGGTGACGTGCGAGACCATGTGCATGACGTGCGAGTAGCGCTCGATCTCCATCAACGATGTCACCTGCACCGTGCCCGGCTTGCAGACGCGCCCCAGGTCATTCCGGGCCAGGTCGACGAGCATGATGTGCTCGGCGCGCTCCTTCTCCGACGATTGCAGCTCCGCAGCCATGCGATCTTCGTCCGCCGCGTCACGCCCGCGCCGGCGCGTGCCGGCGATGGGGTGCGTTTCGATGACGCCGTCTTCGATCCGCACCAGCATCTCCGGCGACGCACCCACGACGTGCACGTCGCCCAGCTCCAGGTAGTACATGTACGGCGAAGGATTGATCTGCCGCAGCGCGCGATAGACCTCGAACGGATGGGCGTCGGTCTCGCGCGTGAAGCGCTGCGATACCTGGATCTGGTACGTGTCGCCGCGGCGGATGTACTCCTTGGCACGCTCGACTTTAGCCATGAACTGCTCTTGCGTATTGTTCGAGCGGAATGCACGGTCGATCGCCCCGTTACCGCGCGCGATGTCATAGGGGAGGCGCGAGAGTGGCTGGGCGAGACGCGCGACCAGTTCCTCGATCTTCCATGTCGCCTGCCGGTACGACGCGTCGACGTCGCCGTCGAGCCGCGCGTGGCCGACGACTTTGATCTTGCGCTGCAGGTGGTCGAACACCAGCAGCGTATCGATATAGAGGAAGATCGACTCCGGAAAGCCCTGCGGATCCGCCTCGGGCATCGGCAGCTTCTCGTAGTAGCGGGCGCACTCGTACGCCATGTAGCCCACCGCGCCGCCGTGAAACCGCGGCAGTCCATCAATCCGCACCGGATTGAACCGCCGCAGTTCCTCTTCGATCGGCAACAACGGATCGCCCGGCGTTTCGTTCGCGACGGCATTGCCGCCGGTCCGCAGCACGCGGTAGGGCTCAGTGCCGATGAAGCTGTAGCGGGCAATCCTCTCGCCACCCTCGACCGATTCGAGCAAGAACGAGTGTTTGCCGCGCGCTACCTTCAGGTACGCGGACACCGGCGTCTCCAGATCGGCGACAACCTCCCGGTAGATCGGCACGATGTTGCCCTTGCCGGCCATTGCTCTTACGTCATCGAGCGCGGGATAGTACGTCGCGGTCATCCGGGCCTCCCCCGCTCGATGTAGTCCAACCGGAGCGCCTTTCGGACCGCGATCATCGTCTCCTCCGCCGCCGCGTATCCCGCCGCGCTGCCCCGAGCGAGCGCCTCGCTCACCAGCGCCGGGTTCGCTTCGAAGTGCGCGCGCCGCTCGCGGATCGGATCGAGCAGGTTGTTGATCGCCACGACGAGCTTCTTCTTCACCTCGACGTCGCCGACGGCGCCGCGCACATAACGCTCCTTCAAGTCGTCCACCTCCGCCGTGTCGGGATTGAAGGCGTCGTGGTACAGGAACACCGGGTTGCCCTCGACGTGTCCGGGATCCGTCGCGCGCAGCCGCGTCGGGTCCGTGTACATGCCCATCACCTTCTGCCGCACCGTCTCGGCGTCATCTTTGAGGTAGATCGCGTTGTCCAGCGACTTGCCCATCTTCGCGTGGCCCTCCACGCCCACCAGCCGGGGCACGCGTCCCACGAGCGGCTCCGGTTCCGGGAAGACTTCACCGAAGTCGCGGTTGAACTTCCGTGCGACCTCCCGCGTCATCTCGATGTGCGGCAGCTGGTCCTCGCCGACCGGCACCAGGTGCGCTCGCGGCATCAGGATGTTCGCCACCTGCATCACGGGATAAATGAAGAACCCGACCGGCACGCCGCGCTTGCCTTCGAGGTCCTCCATCTCGGCCTTGAGCGTCGGGTTGCGTTGCAGCCGCCCCAGGGGGATGAACCACGACAGCAGCACCGAAAGCTCCGCATGTTGCGGCACCATGCTCTCGATGACGTAGTGGCTCCCTTCCGGATCGAGCCCGACCGCCAGCCAGTCGAGCGCGACCTCCCACACGGACTCTCGCACGCGGTCGATGTCATCCGCGTAATCGGAGACCTGGTAGTCGGCGATGAGGAAGAAACACTCGTACTCTTTCTGCAGCCGCACCCAGTTCTCGAGGGCGCCCGCATAGTGCCCCAGGTGCAACGGCCCGGTCGGGCGGATGCCGGTCAAGATGCGTTTGCGCTCGACCATAAGTCTCTCCCTATTCGATCGACAACAAAAAACTCCCGCCCCACCGAGGGGCGAGAGTTGCTCGCGGTACCACCCTGCATCGTTACGTCGCGGTCACCGGTCGGCTCGCGTCGTAACACTCAGCTCCGCACGGGATCGCGATCCGATGCGGCGGGCGCGATAACGGTGCCCATCCCGTCGGATACTACTGGTCCGCAAATGCGGATGTTCGGTCCGAGGCTCCCAGGTCCATTCGGTCTGTCGCGCAGCCGCCGGTTCTCACCAACCCCGGCTCTCTTGTTGGCCCGCCTGCCCGACGTACTAGCCCTGATCGTCGCCGATCTCTATCGAAGTGCCGTTATCCTAGCGGCACCCCGTCGAGCCTGTCAAGCGCAAGTGTGCGTTCGCTGCGCATGGGCATCATCCCGACGCGTAGGGGTGGGCTTGCCCTGCCCGCCAAGACAATCATCTCACGATCTCGTTTCGGGGCACGTGCTCGGCCAGCGACGGGCGCCCCGAGGGACGCCCCTACCCGCGTTCGACGCGCGTTTCGTATCGCTCTGGCCCAGGGGCTGGACGAGATTCTTCCGGGTTCATTCCGCCCGGCCGCGAAACCACTCCACCGTGCGCACCAGCCCGTCGTGCAGCGGCACCTGCGCGCGCCAGCCCGTGGCCGCAGCCAGCTTCTCGCTCCACGCATACGACGCAGCCACATCGCCGGCGCGCTCGCCCAGATCCTCGAGTTCGACGTGGTACTCGAGAATGTCAGTGATCTCGCCGACCACATCGATCATCTTCGTCCCGGTCTCGCTGCCGACGTTAAAGTACTGCAGGCCCTTCTCGCCGAGCACGGCGGTGTGCGCGCGCGCCAGATCCTCCACATAAATGAAGTCGCGTACCTGCTCGCCCTTCCAGTACAGCGGGATCGGCTTTCGGCCCAGCGCTGCGCGGATGAAGTTCGGTATCGCGTGCGTCTCCGGCTCGTGCAGCTCATTCGGCCCGTACGGGTTGAAGTAGCGCAGCACGATCGCGTCCATCCCGTATAGCTGGTTGTACGTCGCAACGAACGCCTCCGTGGACACCTTACTGGCGCCGTACGGGTTCGATTGCGCGCCGAGCGGGTCGGTCTCGCGGATCGGCAGCGACTGCGGCGTGCCGTACACCGTCGCGCTCGACGAGAACACGATCTTGCCCACGTCCGCCTTGTGCATGGCGTCCAGCAGCCGCACCGAATTGATGATGTTGTTCTCGGCGAACACGAGCGGCTCCTGCACCGACCGACCCACCTCGATGAACGCCGCCATGTGGATGACCGCGTCATGGCCCATGAGCCAGCCCGACAGATGGTCTTCGTCGCGCAGGTCGCCTTCGATGAAGCGGGCGCCATCCGGCACCAGCGTGCTGAAACCCTTCGACAGATTGTCGAGCACCGTCACTTCGTGCTGCTCTTCCAGCAGCACCTTCGTGACCCAGGATCCGATGAAGCCCGCCCCGCCTGTGACCAGTACTTTCATGGCGACAGGGTAGCGACAGGACACTCCTGACGCTTCGATTCGGTCAACGACGAACTCGCCGGCAGGGAAGGTCGTAGAGGTGCGCGGCCGCTACGCGATCAGCGCCGCGAGCTTCTTCGGCGCCGTCAGTCGGTAGCTATCGCGGATCAGATCCGCCACCTGCCCCCAGTCGAGCGGGCCGTCCATGTTGACGCCAATCCAGCCCTTGTACCCGACGTATTTCGGGCGGTAGAAGCAGTCCGGCTGGGCGCCGACAAGGATCTCCTGCAGCCCCGGCTCCGCGTTCAGCCAGAGCCCGACGATCGGGTCGCCGTGATGGTGGTCCTCCCACGAAGCGAACACCTTCGTGCGCACGAACCAGGTCGGCTCGCCGTGCGACAGCCGCTCCGATGTCTCGGGGAGCGCCAGGGCGATCTCACGGACGCGTTCGATGGCTCGCTTCTTGGGCATCGATGCTCACCATGTGAGACGGAGCGGACAGGTCTGAACGACCCGTCCCTGCGGCGGATAACTGTGAACTGAAAACTGTCTACTGATTACTCTTCGTACTTCCGGAACACCAGGCAGGCGTTCTGGCCGCCGAAGCCGAAGCTGTTCTTCAACACGACCTTCACGTCGGCGTCGCGCGCGGCATTTGGCACGTAGTCCAGATCGCAATCCGGGTCGGGGTTCTGCTGGTTGATCGTTGGATGCACGCGGCCGGTCAGGATCGACTGCACGCACGCCACCGACTCGATCGCCGCCGAAGCGCCCAGTGTGTGTCCGATCAGCGACTTGGTAGCGCTGACTGGTATCTGGTACGCAACCTCGCCCAAAGCGCGCTTGAGGGCGATGGTCTCGTACTTGTCGTTCATCTGCGTGGATGTGGCGTGCGCATTCACATGGTCCACTTCCTCGGGTCGCACACCCGCATCCGCGAGCGCCAGGGTCATACACGCCGCCGTTGTCTCGCCATCCTCGACCGGCACGACGACGTGGTGCGCATCAGAGGTGCAGCCATAGCCCGCCAGCTCAGCCAGGATCGGTGCGTCGCGTCGTTTGGCGTGCTCCAGCGACTCGATGATGAACACCGCGGCGCCCTCGGACGAGACGAAGCCGTCGCGCTTCGCATCGAACGGACGGCTCGCACCCGACGGCGGGTCGTTGTTCGTGGAGAGCGCCTTCATCACCTGGAATGCCGCGAGTCCCAGCTCCGAAAGACCCGCTTCGGATCCACCGGTGATCATCACGTCGGCGCGGCCGGCGCGGATCATCTCCAACGCTTCGCCCATCGCATTGGCCGCCGATGCGCAGGCCGTGGAGATCGTCGCGTTATAGCCCTTCGCGCCGTAGCGCATGGCCACCTGCGCGGCCGCCATGTTCGGCAGCATCTTCACCATGTAGAAGGGGTCCATGCGGTTGCCACCCTTCTGCACGATGTCCTTCACCGCCTTGTCGGTGTCCGGGTATCCCCCCATGCCGTTGCCGAAGAGCACGCCGACGCGATACGGATCCTCGTCCGCAATGTGCAGCCCTGACGTGGCGAAGGCTTCTTTCGACGCACCGAGCGCCAGCTGCGAGAAGCGCGCCATGCGCCGCGCCTCTTTACGGTCGATGTAGTCCTCCGGCACGAAGTTCTTCACTTCGCCGGCAATATGCGTTGCGTAGTTGGCCGAATCGACCTGTGTCAGCCAGTCGACGCCCGATGTTCCCGCGAGCGCCGCATCCCAGAATTCTGCGACGGTGTGCCCGAGCGGGTTGATCGTGCCCATGCCGGTGATCACGACGCGCGCGCGGCCGTTTCCGTTCGTGCCGTTGTTCATAGACTCGTTCCCGTCGGTCAGGGGCGCGAATTCGCGTCCGGAGCCGTGGCGGTGGACAGCCTGATCATATCGGATTCGATACCGAGCAGGTATTCGCGCAACGCCGCGACGAACGCGATCGAACCAAACGCGACGACCGCACCGCGTATGCCCGCTTCACCCACAGCAGCCTCATATCCAGCCGGTAGATCTCCGAATATGGAGATTGGCGCGTCGTTGCCGTGAAAGGCGGCAGCGACATCGCGAGGGTCAGCGGCGCGGGCGTGCGGCCATCCGGTCGCGTAGATGTGATCCGCCATCGGCGCGATCGCGTCGGACATGGAAGCAACATCTTTCCCTGCCAGCGTGCCGAACAAGAAGATCGCGTGCGAAAGACCGAAATAATCCCGCAGCGCGGTCACCATGCGTTTCGCTGAGTCGCCGTTGTGCGCTCCGTCGATGATCACCAATGGATTGCGCTTCAGCACTTCCAGGCGGCCTGGCCAGACGACCTTCGCCAGACCGTCTCGCACGTGCTGCGGCGTCAACTCGAAGCCACACCGCTCCACAAGCGCCTCACACGCCACGATCGCCGTCGCCGCATTATCGAGCTGATGCCGTCCCGTGAGCGGTAGCCTCGCTGCGTACATCGCGTGCGCAGTCTTCAGCTTGAACTCCTGCCCGTCAGCCGATGCCGCCGTGCGGGTCATCTGGCACGCAGCCGCTACTTCGGTGATCTGCGCTCCTTGCTGGGCGGCCGCAGCGCGAAAGGCATCAAGCGCCGACTCCCGCTGAGGCGCGACGATGACCGCGCAACCCTCCGTAATGATCCCCGCCTTCTGCGCGGCAATCTCCGCAATGCTGTCCCCGAGAATCGCGGTGTGCTCGAGGCTAATCGGCGTTAGCACGACAACGTGCGGCGAGCCCCTCTGCACGCTGCTCTCTGCTCTCTGCTCTGCGTGCTTCTGCTCCCTGCTCTCTGCTCTCTGCTCTTCCCGGAACACGTTGGTCGAATCCAGCGCTCCCCCGAGGCCCACCTCGACGATCTGCAAGTCGACCCCGGCGTCACGAAACGCCGCGAAGCCAGCAGCCGTCAGCGCATCGAAGGCAAGGAAGCGCCGCTCTGGAAACTGCCCCGCGACGGCATCCATCGCATCCTTCACCGCGCCCATGGCCGCCGCGAATGCCTCCCGCTCGCATAGCAGGCCGTCGATGCGGATCCGCTCGGTGTATCGATGCAGGTGCGGGCTGATGTACGTGCCCGTGTGGCGCCCCGCCGCTTCCAGCACGGATTCGATCATCACGGCGGTGCTGCCCTTCCCTTTGGAACCGGCGATGTGCACCGTCGGCCGCCCCAGATGCGGGTCGCCCAGCTCAGCAAGCAGCCTTCGCATCGGCTCCAGATCCGGCCGGCCGCCAAACTCGCCCGTGCGCTCGAAATCCGGCAGCGTCAGCAGCCAGCGGAGGGACCCGTCGTACTCCATGCGAGTAGATTACCCCCGGTACCGGCCGTGAGCTGCCACAGCGGCTATCGAGTTGACATTGGAGCCTTGGGTTCGGCTTCAGGGACGCTCTGGTGAGTCGTTGGTGGCGCGACTGCCAATATTAAGCTTGAAATGAACGGCATAAACGTACTAACGACAAAGAGCAGAACTGCCAGCGCAACCAGCGGGCCCGGGATGTCAGACTGGAATGTTTCATCGCACGGATTACCGCACAGGATCGTAAACGACAGACCGACGATGCCACCACCGACAAGCACGAGGCTGGTGCGCACGAGGACGAGTGCTATCCCGACGAACCGGCGGCCGGACAAAAGCCATCCGAGGCCACAGCCACAAAATCCAACGAGTCCGACCGCCCAGAGCGCGTAGTCTATGCTGTCTGCTGCGGTGCCATCTGGTACGTAGTCCGCCACTAACAACAGACCAGTAAGGCTGAGCGCCGCGACCACGATCGGGCTCATCTCAGCAGCGAGAGCAGTCCAATAGTGTCGAGCCGTAGAGGTCTATGATGCGGCTTTCATCGAGCAAGTGTAGAGACCATCGCTGGGGACGGGCCGGGCGACGAAACAGGTTATCACCCCGGTGCTGGTGGCCGTTGATACCTGGCGACCGCAGATACAAGAGCAGTGCGTTAGCGCCGGGGTAGCCTCCAATCATGCTTGATTGGCATTGACAGCCTCTCGGTTCCCAGATTATGATGCGCCACAGGCACAGAGCCGAAATCGAGGAAGCGCGCCCACTATGCAGAGTAATCGGATCGACGCCAGCGTCTTCGTCCCGCGGCTCACTGCGAGCGGCGGAGCACGCGTGGGTCGGATGAGTGCGTCCAGCGGAGAACTAATGCATTGAGTTGACCGCCCGGCACAACAGAACTCTTCCACCCACTACGGCGCATTGGCTGAGTGGGTTTTTTGTTGCCCGACGCCCGCATGAAGGCATCGGCAAAGGAACGGAGCGGACCGAGATGAGTCACCAGAACGGAAGCAAAGAGACGAGCGAGCCATCGACGCCGGCGCGCGTAGTCGAGCCGCCATCGGCCCAGGCGATGCCGCTGCGCGTGCGAAACGTCGTCAAGTCATTCGGCGGCGGCCTCGATCTCGGCCGGATGCTGCCCTGGCGGCGCAACAAATCCGCGAGCGACGGTCCTCGGCGCGTCGTCGACGGCATCTCGTTCGAGATCCGGCGGGGCGAGATCTTCGGCGTCATCGGTGCCAACGGCTCCGGCAAGTCGACGCTGATCCGCATGGTCAGCACGCTGCTGCTGCCCGACGCCGGCGACGTGCATATCTTCGGCCTCGATGTCGTGCGCGACTCGATCGAAGTGCGATCGCTGATCAACCGCGTGTCCGCTGACCCGTCGTTCTTCCGCAACATGACCGCTTCCGAGAACCTGCTGTTCTTCGGCCGCGTCTACGGCGTCAGCCCCCGGCAGATCCGGGAACGCTTGCCGGGCATCCTGCAGCGCCTCGGGTTCGAATGGGAGCGCGCGCAGGAGCCAATGAGCCACCTGTCGCGCGGACAGCAGCAGAAGGTCGCGGTCGCCCGCGCGTTCCTCACGTCGCCCGTGCTCATGCTGCTCGACGAGCCGACGACCGGTCTCGACCCGCGCAGTAAGCGGGATGTGCAGGCGTTCATCCGGCAGGTGCAGCGGGACCACGATGCGTCGATCCTGCTGACGACGCACGATATGGAGGAGGCAGAGTTGCTCTGCGATCGCATCTCCTTCATATCCGGCGGCAAGATCGTCGCCGAAGGCACGCCGCTCGACCTCCGGCGCCAGGTGGCGGGCGGCCGCCCGATCGAGAGCATCACGATGGAAACCGTGTTCATGGAATTGACCGGCCGCAGCGTCGAAGAAGACGAAACGCCGGAGGAGGTGCTGGTCCATGGTTAGCATTGCCGAACAACTGCACTTGCCCGCCAGGCCGGGGCGGCCCGCCCTCGCATGGGCCTTCATCGAGCGGCAGAAGAACCTGTGGAAGCGCTACTGGGCGTGGGAGCTCGTGTGGCTCGTCTACGGCGTCGTCAACACACTCGCCGTGACCTTTATCGCGAACCAGATCGGCGACAGCGGCATCGCCAACAAGGCCGATGTCTCGCGTCTCGTGCTATTCCTGCTGATCGGTACGCTCGTCTGGGCGTACCTGTCCGCCGTACTCGACGACATCAGCCTCGTTATCTCGTGGGAGCGTTGGGAAGGCACCATAGAGCACACGCTGATGGCGCCCGTCGAGCGCTGGCTGCACCTCACCGGCATGGTGCTGTTCGGCATCATCCACGCCGTGCTGCGGACGCTGCTGATCTTCGCCATTGCCGTGCCGTTCTTCACGGTGGATCTCGGCCACGCCGACTGGTTCGCCGCGGCTGTCGTGCTGCTCGTCGGAAGCTTCAGCGTCGCCGGTCTGGCGATCCTCGCCGGCATCCTGCCGATGCTCTACCCGGAGCGCGGCCAGCAGATGTCGATGATGATCCAGGCCTTCGTCCTGCTGGTGTCCGGCGTGTATTACCAGGTCGACGTGCTGCCGGCATGGCTGAGGGTGTTTTCCGTGATCTCGCCCGCGACCTACATCCTCGACGGCATCCGCGGAGCGATCATCGACGGCAAGAGCGTTGTAGATGTCTGGCCGCAAATTTCGGCGCTGGCAGGCTTCGGCGTAGCACTGATCCCCGGCGGCATGCTCTGCTTCGCGATAGCCGAGCGTTGGGCGAAGCAAACCGGCCGCCTCAAGCGCCAGGGATGATGATGATGATGATGATGATGATGCCAACCGTAGGCTAAGGTGGACGATAGGGAAGGGCTGGTACACTGACGCGGCTAACGAGGTAATAAGGACTCATGACCATTCAGAAGCGCGCGGCAAAACAGATTCACGGTCGCACAAAGCGTCCAAAACAGACGGCGACCAACATTTGGGAGGAGATTGCGGATCTCGGGAAGTTGATTCCGAAGACCGAACGCGCTCGAATGCCGCGTGACGGCGCCCGCAACTTCGATCACTATCTCGACGGATCTGCCGATCCGCCGACGCCGATTTCACCGGAAGTCTGAACCGAGAGGCACAATTGTGGCTACCGAAAAGCCGTCAACACGCAAACCAGCGCCGCGAACGGCGAAGCCTGATCACCGGCGAGCTGCCGAGAGTGCCTCAATCTGGGAGCGGCTCGCCGCGATTGGCGAGTCGGTACCGGACGAGGAATGGGCCAAATTACCGAATGATCTTGCACGCAACTTTGACCATTATCTACACGGCTCCCCACGGCAAGATTAGTTGTCCTCTGTCTTTGTCGATACTGCGTTCCACGTTGCCGTGATCGATCGACGTGATGACCGTCATCTCGTCGCTCTTCGAGTCGCAGAGGCGCTTCGGTCGGGCAATGCCGGATTCGTTACTACCGACGCCGTGCTCGTCGAATTTCTGACGTACTTCTCGGCGCATGGTGTGTTGATTCGTGGCGCCGCCTCGGATTATATCAGCGTGTTGAAGACTGATCCGCTTCTAACCATCGTCCCGCAAACACCGGCGCTGTTCGACGCCGGTCTCGACCTCTACAGGCGCCGGCCGGACAAGACTTACAGCATGTGTGACTGCATGTCGATGGTAGTTTGCACTCAGCACCAGATCACCGACGTGCTGACAGCAGATCGCGATTTCGAGCAGGAAGGCTTCAAGTTGCTGCTTTGAGCATGTTCCTACGGCGTCACGCAGTAATCGTCCGTCCAGTTTGCAGGGCGTTAACACTTTCCACACTCGCTCTTAATCAGGGCATGGCGATACTCATAGCACAACAGCATAGGACGGCGCCGTGGCATGCTCCCCCAACCGCGGCGCCGTTTGTCGTTCCGGCTCTGCCTACGATGCACCGTCGCCAGCCCACGCAGCCACGCCTGCCTCGGGCCACCGCGGTAACGGTTGTAGACCTGCTGCCTGTCGTCCTGAGCGCAGCGAAGGATCTTGTTCGGTCGCGAACCGTGTCTCACTAGTGTCGTCCCATTCGGGGTGACGGATGCAATGAATGAGCCAGCCGCAGCGCTGTTCTACCGCTTTCACCCGCTTGCTGACACGCCGGCATACTGACATCCTGACACGCTGACATCCTGAAGTGCTGACCCGCTGTCGCACCCGAAGGCGCACCACGATGCAAGAAGAACAGGGACCCGTCCGTGCTCCGGAGTTCCCGGCAAACGTCACCTGGCTGCAGGGCGGCCCGTTCAAGCTCGCCGACCTCCGCGGCCGGCCAGTCCTCATCGACTTCTGGGACTACACTTGCGTTAACTGCCTGCGCACCCTGCCCTACGTGAACGAGTGGCATCGCCGATACGGCCCGCTCGGGCTCACGGTCGTCGGCGTGCACGCACCGGAGTTCTCGTTCGCGCGAGATGCCGGCAACGTGCAGAGATCGGTGCGCGAGCAGGGCATCGATTATCCGGTAGTGCTCGATAACGACTACGCGATCTGGCAGGCCTACACCAACCGCTACTGGCCCGCGAAGTACCTCGTCGATGGCCACGGCTACCTGCGCTACTACCACCACGGGGAAGGCGCCTACGCGGAGACCGAGGGCGCGATCCAGAGGCTCCTCAAGGAATCGTTTCCGCAGATCCTGTTGCCCGCCCTCATGGATCCCGTGCGCGCCGAAGATGCGACGGGCGCCCTCTGCTATCGCGTGACGCCGGAGCTCTACCTCGGCTATCAGCGCGGGCTCATCGGCAACGTCGCCGGCGTCATCCCCGACCATCCGTCCACCTACCGCGATCCCGGCAAGCATCTCGACGGCAACGCCTATCTCGATGGCGATTGGCTACTCGCCGGCGAGTACCTCGCGCGGCCCGCCGGAGCATCGGGGACGAGCCAGCTCATCGTCCCGTACATGGCGAAGGAAGTGAATCTCGTGATCCATCCTCCGACGTACGGTGGCACCGCCACCTTCAGCGTCCAGCAGGACGGGGCGGCGCTCGCGCCCGAAGACGCCGGCGCTGATGTCGTCGCCGGCGACACCGTCTCTCTGCTCTCGATCGATGCTCCCCGCCTGTACCGTATCGTCAACAACCGCGAGATCGACCGCCACGAACTGACCCTCACTACCACGTCAGACGGCGTCGCCCTCTACGCTTTCACCTTCACCTCATGTCTCGTGCCAAGCGAGGGAGGCGACAGCGAGCCGCTCGCCGATCAGAGTCACCCCTTCCCTCCTAGGGAAGGGGCCGGGGATTAGGTACTCGGCCGCTCGCTTACGCGAACAGGCGCGTTACGCTAAAGCTCATGCCCACACTTCCGTTCTCCGATGAAGGCGCGGCGCAGCTCTTCGACGAAGGCGCGCGCCTCCTCGAGTCACACTGGGACGACGCCGTTGCGATGGTCCGCTACGCCGAGCATCCGTCGCACCACGACGCGCGCGGCACGCTAGCGTACGCCATCGTCCTGCTGAGAAAGGGCGATAAGGCGCTGGCCGAACGCGCCATCCGCGCCGTGCTGGCGCTGCAAGAGAAGCGAGAGCAAGACGCGCACTACGGGAACTTCCGATGGACGCTCGAAGAAGCGGTGATCAGCGACCTCAACGGCGTCGAGTTCGTGCTCGACAGCCTCAACTACATACTGCGGTACCACGCCGCCGACCTCTCGCCGGAACTCGAGCACGATGTCCGCGACGCGGTCGCGCTTGGGCTCGATGAGATCGACCGCCTCGACGTCCACCCGTCGTACACGAACATCGCGCTCAGCGATATCTGCAACAGCATCATCGGCGGCGAAACGCTGGCCGCCGGCTACTACATCGAGCGCGGCACGCGGCGGCTCGATGAGTGGCTGGAGTTCACCGGCCGCTCCGGCGCGCCGCACGAGTTCAACAGCCCCACGTATCTCGCCGTCGACATCCAGCGTCTCGCCTTCCTCGCGGAGTACACTGCCGACCCGGCGTTGGCGCTCAAGGCCCGCGTCGCCGAAGAGCGGCTCTGGCTGCACGTCGCTGCGCACTACCACCCACAGCTGGCCCAGCTCGCCGGACCGCACTCTCGCTCATACTTCGACGGATGGAGCGGCGCGGACGGCTACCTCAAGCTCATACTCTGGCGTCTGCTCGGTGACGACGCCCTGCGGCGTCCGACACCGTATGCCCTCCGCACGCGTGAAGAGGGCGAGATCGGCATCGCCCTCGGCACGTATCACTGCCCCGGATACGTCCTTGACATGCTCCGGACGACAACCTACCCCTACGCATCGCAAGAGACCACCGACGCTGCCGCGGGGCTCGACATCACCACCTACATGACCGGGAGCTACGCGCTCGGGACGGCTTCGCGCGCCTACGCCGTCGGTGATCCGCCGGAGCCGTGGCCGGGGTTCAACTCGGTCTTGCTGCACTTCCGCCGCGACGCCCCACCCGGCTACGGCACGCTCTTCGCCCGCTATCTGAGCGGTGACCGCGGCCTCAGCGGACAAGGTGCTGGCGCCACCTCGGAAGATCTGTGGGACGAAGGTCAGTTCGTCGCGGCGCAGCACCACAATCGGGCGATCGTTGCCTACGGACTCCGCCCGCGCACCCGGCCCGCGCCCAGCTTCCGCCTTTCACTCCGCATGCTCGGCGTCGACGGCGATGCGGAGATCTGGGCCGGCGACCGCCGCATCGATTCGCTTCCCGCACGCTGCGACGCCGGCGACCCCATCGTCATAGCCGCGGGTGTAGCCTATCTCGCAATCATCGCCCTCGAGCCTTCGGACATGGGCGCCGGCGCGCCGATCGAACTACACCGGAGTGAAGGCACGTTGGTGCTCGATATCTACAACTACCTCGGTCCCGCCAAATCATTTTGGGAACACCGCTCCCAGAGCGGCCCGTTCTACAAGGGGAACGTCCGAAACGCGTTCATCCTCGAAGTAGGCGACGCATCCGAATTCGCGGATCTCGCAGCATTCCGTAATCACGTTGCGTCCGCCCAGGTCGCCGACGGCATCGACGGAGACCTCGTGCGCGAGATTGCCTATGCCTCGCCCGGAAGCTCGCTCTCACTTCGATACAGCCTGCTGGACATGCGCGTCATCGAGCGCAAACACGACCGCGAAACCTACGCAGCGCCGATGGGGCGCGCCGGCAGTCTGAACGCCCGCGGCCCGCAGTGGCTGCAGACCCGCGACAGCCTGATCGAGCTGGGCCGCGCCCGGGTGGTCGCCGGCTCCGGGCCGAAGTGGCTCTTCGCCGGCGATGACGCTCGCCGCTATGTTTTCGTCAAGGCAGCCTCAGTAGAGACGCCGCTCTGGATTGAGACGCCCGCGACCGTCATCGATTGCGATGCCTTCCCGTTTGGACGCGTCGTGCTCGATGAAGCCGCCGGCGAAATCCAGATCGAGGCAGTCGGAGAAATGGCGCCTTTGCGCATCCGTAGCAGCGTGCCTATGCGGCTGTCGTTGAACGGGACGGACGTCACAGATGCGATGACGCAGCTTGCTGACGGCATGCGCGAGTTTGGCGGGCTCTGACGCTCAGACGAAGAGACAACGGCGCCACGACCGGGGGAGCATGGTCGTGGCGCCGTTTATCCACGGGGTTATAGTACGCCGGCCCGGTTAACGGTGCCTGCGCAAAATGTAAATTTCATGTTATATCCGCGGCCGGGCGTCGCCACGCGCATCGGCCACGCAGCGAGCCTCGCGGCGAAAACACGGGAGGGACTCATGCCAACGGCAGAACAACGAATCGCAGGGCTTGGCATCGTGTTGCCACCGGTCGCCAAACCCCGGTGGACCTACTCACCCTGCGTCCAAAGCGGAGATCTGCTCTTCGTCTCCGGCCAGATAGCAACGGAGAACGGCCATGTGCTGCATCCCGGCAAGCTCGGGCGCGAAGTTGATGTGGAGCGCGGCGCCAAAGCGGCTCGCGGGTGTGCGATCTCAGCGCTCGCCGTCGTGCGGCAGCAGTTGGGCTCGCTTGATCTCGTCGCGCGCGTAATCAAACTCACGGTCTTCGTAGCCTCGGCCGAGGGCTTCGGCGACCAACCGGCCGTTGCGGACGGCGCTTCGGATCTCCTGCGCGACATCTTCGGCGACGAAGCCGGCGTCGGCGCGCGCTCCGCCGTCGGCGTCGCCGAACTCCCCCTCGGTGCCAGCGTCGAAGCCGAGTTCATCTTCGAGGCCAAGTCGCCGTAGCCCGATACCCACGTAGCCGCGTGCCCACGTAGCCGCGTAGCTTCTGCTACGCCCCGCGCCCGGCCCCACGGCTCTACACCAACGCCGGGTCCTCAACCTCCGCCATCTCTTCGTCGCTCAACAGCTCACGTAGGATCGCCGGGAACTTTGGCGGATATAGCTCGTACAGATAGGCGTACATCTCTTCGATCATCCCCGCCGTGTCGTCGATGCACATCCATGCCCGCTGGATCTCGTTGATCGCAAGATACGCTTCCTTGCAGTGCTCCTGCAGTAGCGCCAGCGTGCGTTGCACCGCCCGCGGGTCTACGTCGCAGTTCGTGATGAACTTCGTGTTCTCCGCGCGCAGTTGCCGTGCGAGCGCCCCGGCCCGCTTACGCCGGCGCTCCGCGTTCTGCAGGTGCGCCTCCCCCTCGGCACGATGCTCCTCCGGCCCGGCCCTATCTCCTAGATGGGCGATGCCTTGCCGCAGGTACGCCACGCGGGTATCGACAAAGATCTCGAGCACGCGGTCGAGTCCGCGAAGCGCGCGCTCCGGCAGCGGCCGAAAGTTGCGCGCGACGCGTGCGTCCACGTCCGGCCGTTGCAGCTCGTCCCGAAGGATCTCGCAGATGGCGACGCCGTGCATGTACGGCCATTTGTGCCGGTCCTCGTCCGGCTGCCATCCGAAATTGCACGCGCGCTGCATGACCCGCATGTGGATCGCCAGTCGAGCGGACGGCTCCAGTCCGGTGAAGTCGAACACGCCCTCGTCCAGCTTCACCGCCGACAACGGGATCTGAAGATCGTGACCGAAGCTCGTGAGCAGCGACTTGAACGTGTCCGCGATAAACCGCCCGGGCTCCCAGAATATGAACGGCCACCGCCGAAACACCTCGGTGTCGTTGTCAATGCCCTGGTACGCGCCCGCGTGCAGCGGCGGATAGTGGCCGTCACTGCGCAGTGCAAGACGGATCTCCGGCGCCCACGACACCTGGTGGAACCGCATGTGCGGCAGCGTGACCCCGCGCGCTCGAATGTCGTCGATGTACTCGTCCGGCGTCACGAAGCGTACGTCGGCGATACCCTCCTCCCGCACGGGCGACCAGGCTTCACCAAGAATGTCCAGCGCCTCTTCGCCAAAGTCCATCAGCTCCAGGTCCTGGATGTACAGCAGCAGCCCTCCGTCGGGCGCCTCGCGCAGCGCAGCGCGCAACGTCTCCTTGTACTCCTCGACGCCCTGCTCGCGCGTGATCGGAAAGTCGACGTGCCGCTGATCGCGGTATTCGTCGTCGAGCACGTAATACTTCCCCAGGATGTAACCCTGCGGCGCCAGCCGTTCTGGCTCCGACTTCGTGATCGGGCGCCAGATCTCCTGGGAGATCGGAAAGTGCCTCGGCAGCGCCAGCTGCCCGTCATCGATGGTGAAGGCGCCGAACGTGGGGCCCACCCCCGGCGAAAGTCCGTCGAACTCATACCGCGCCTTCTGCGGGCTCAGGTTCGGGAAGATCACGTACTCCATACCGGCACGCTTGAAGCCGGCGAGCTTGCGAGCATCGATCGATCCCTCCATCGGGAACGCGCCGAGGTGCCGCGGCTCGGGCGCACCCATCACATCGCGCAGGAACTCCCGATTCAGGCGCAATTCGTCCGCCAGCTCGTCGTCCGTGAGCATCGCGATATGCGTGTGGAAGGCGTTGCCGTAGACCGGATACACCGCGCCCGAGCGATAGGCATCGCCGAGACGCGCGAACGTGTCCGGCATGTAGCGCCGGACTTGCATGAGGATCTCGTTCGTCGCCTCCAGGCACACCGGCGCCCCCAACCAGACCCCGAAGTCGATCAGCTTGGCGTAGATGTCGCGCCCCGCCTCGGCGCGATTCTTCACCCAGTTGTCGTTGCCAATCGCCTCTCGCCGCACGTCCTCATCGCGTAGCGTCTCGAGCACGCGCCGCGGCAGATCCCACAACGGCTCCTGTGCATGAAAAGCGAGTATGACGGAGATAGTTTTAGTCATCAGTTTGGGCGTGGTTCCGGCGGCTCCCTAGAACCTACAACCTTCGTGTGAATCCAGAATTGCCGCACTCTGTCTTTTAAGCGCCTCATCCACACACTCTTGCCACTCGTCATATTCGCGCGGGTCGAGCGAGAGTGGGTATTCCGTCGGGTGTCAGTTCACGATAAGAAGCCATGGTAATCAGTTCGTTCAGGCCGTTGTCAGACAGAGTTGCCGCATGCATCTTCAAATAGAGGAGCATTGCATCGAAGGCCTGCAACCCGTGTGATTTTAGCTTCGTCACTCACCAGTCATCCTCCCAACGGCCAGCCGTCTGAACGTTGCCCGCCCCGCTTCACTCCGTGATTGGAAAGCCACAGTCATAGAGAACGTTGCCGTCGTAGCACCGGCCCTATCGTCAGTCCCAACATAGCTGGTCGTGGATCTTCGACCGGATATCACGTGTTGCCACGACCTTGTAGTACGCATCGCGCTTCACTTCCTCACTCGCCGAACTGAGATTGATCGCCCGGAAGGCGTTGAGCACCACGCCCGCCTGCTGGTCGAGGCCGCGCGCGATCATATTCACATCCCAGTGCGGCCGCCGGCTCGCCCACCAGAACTGGCATGAGTGCAACGCCGGGTCCATCAGGCCGCGCGCGATCTCCGCGTGTCGCTTGCTCGTCGCGGTGTCAGCCACGTCCTGCGCCACATGCACGAGCGCGTCCATCAGGTCCACGTGCTCCCACTGCAGCTTGTGGATGTAATTGCCGGGCGCCTGCCACAGCGGATACGGCACGCCCGCGTCCAGGTCCTCGTGCGTCGTGCTCCATGAAGCCGGGCGCGGCTCCACCATCTCACCCTGCGGGAAGCGCTCGATGATCTCGCTGATCGTCGACGACACGACGGGATCGTCGGTCCCCTCACGCGTCATCGCCAGCAGCGTCCGCGTGCTCGCCGCGAGTGACCTCGGTTGCACGACGGCCTCATACGGTGCAACCGCGTCATAGGCTTCGGCCAGGAAGAGCTGATCCCAGTTCTCGATGTGGTGGCCGAACGTCTCGGCATCCATCGCCGTGACGATGTACATGTCCCCGCTGTTGCCGTAACTCGAGCGCAGGTGCCGCACAAATGCCTTGCCGTCCATATCCTGGAACGAGATCTTGTTGCTCAGCACGTCGTCCCGGAAGATCACGCCGACCTCACGGCCGTCTTCCGTCCGGGTCTTATAGACCTCGGTCGTGGGCCACGCCGCCGGACATGCGACGCCGCTCATGATTACCCACTCGTGCTCCAGGTCAGCCATCGGATCAAGGAACGACTTGTCGTAACACATCTCCGGCGGAAAAAAACCCTTCGGCTGATACGCCTCGCCAAAGAAATGCCGGTTCGTGAGATGGTTGCGCCGTATCTGTCGCCGCTGCTCCTCCTCCGGGATCAGCGGCAATATCGCGTGGTATTTTGCCGATCCGACGAATTCGATTTGACCCCGCTCGGCCAATTCTCTCAGCCCGTCGATGACGTCGGTGTATCCGCTCTCGTAGAGCATCTCGGTCAGCACACCGTTGATGTTCACGCTCGCCTTCGCGTGTGGGTGCGTCGCGAACACGTCGATCAACGGCCGGTACGACTCATCGATAACCTTCCGCAGGACCCCGGGGATCTGAATCGGTGGCTGGTAAAAGTGGAGGAGCGAGCCCCAGTAGATGGTTGCCATGATCTGCGCCGCCGGCCCCGGCCGTCAGCTCTGCGTCCTCACTCTCGCGTTGTCGCCGGAACTAGTTGCATCACGATAGCGCGCTCGCTCGCGGCGACACTATGCCCTCGCGCGCACTAAAGTCTGACACTTCTATGTCAGGGAAGAGCTTGTCGCGCTCGATCAGGTCGGCTACATACGCCGAATCGACCGCGCCCGCTTCAATCTCGTCGCCCAGTCTGTTGAAGCGCTCGACATGCTCGCTGAAGCGAAGCTCGGCGTACTGCCGCGCCTGGCCCGTCGTCACCAGGAAGGGCCAGTCGCTCGATTCCAGCAGAAGCAGCTCGCGCGCCATCTGCGCTAGCGCCGCGGCGGTCGTGCCCGATGCATCCGCGCCCGCCGCAGCCGACCGCTCCATCCGCAGCTGAGCTTCCGTAATCATCGGCCACATCCAGGCCGTGTCGGCGTTTTGCCAGGTGAAGTGCGTCCCCTGCTGACCCCACGATCCCTCCGGCAGCGATACCACGTCCTCCGGCGGATATTCTTCGACGAACTGCGCCGCCCCTGTCATCGCCACCGTCTCACTCTGCGCGAGGTGCCGCAGCACCTCCTGTAGCCAGCTCACACCCTCAAACCACCAGTGACCGAACAGCTCCGTATCATACGCCGCGCTGACAATGCCGTAGCGTCCGCTCGTCGACGCGTACTCCTCGACCTGCTGCTCAACGAGCGCGGCGAAGTGGCGGGCGTGCTCGTGCACGCGCTCAAACGCCCGCTTCGGGTCGTAGAAGTCCTTTTGTCCCAGCTCGACCCCCGCGCCCGTCACCCGCCAGTAGTGCAGCCCCGATTCGCCATCTTTCCTGTGGAACTCCCGGTATGCGAAGTCGCCCGGGTAGCCGTGGTCGGCCGACCACACCTGCATCCCCGTCGTCACATTGCGCCCGATCGCCGCCACCTTCGGTTCCGCCACCCAGTACGGCTGGAATGTCGTGTGCTGCGTCGGCTCGACGCCATGAGCTGCCGGGATGGTGTACCGCTTTGGCACCTCGCCGTACGGCCCGATCGCATCCCCCGCCGCCTTCCCCACGGGCTGGCCGCCGAGGATCGCGTGCGTTTCCACGAAGAACGTCGTGATCCCTTGCTCCGCCAGGAACGCCTCGATCCCTGGCTTACGCGTGCCGTCGCCGGCAACGTATCCCGCACGATACGCACACTCGGGCAGCCAGAACGACCGCGGCGTGCGACCGAAGTGGCGCTCGTGCGCGCGCACTCCCGTGTGGATCTGTGCGTAGATCGATGAGTCGCGGGCGATCAGCGGCAGATAGCTGTGCGTTGCGGCGCTCGTCGCCAATTCGACGTAGCCGTTGTCCTGGAGCCAGCGAAAGCCACCGATAATGTCGCGCCCGAAGCGCACCCGGAATTGGTCAAGCAACCACGTGAAGCGGTCACGATGAAACTGCGCCACCGCCGCGCGCCGTGTATCGCCGTCGCGCTCGAATCGCGCCACATCGCTGATCGCCCGCGTCCGTAGATCATCGATGTACTCGTTAAGGTTCGCCAGCACGTCCGAATCGGCCAACTGCTCTGCCAGCACCGGCGTGATGCCGATCGTCAGCTTGTAGCGCACTCCTTCGGTCGCGAGGTCATACAGCGCCGCTAGCAACGGCAGATAAGTGTCAGTCGCCGCCTCGTGGATCCATTCCTCTCCATGCGGCCACCGCCCCGCCATCCGCGCATACGGCAGATGCGAATGCAACACAAACGTGAACGCACCCCGTGCGCGTGTGTCGGAGTCAGCGGAAGAATGAGTCATGCAATGCGTAAGTAGGTCGCCACCACCGCCACCCTGCCACATCAGCGGCGGCCGCTACAACCTACAACCTACCCCCTACAACCTACACGGTGTACGGAAAGTGTTTCTCCGACGCCCGGATCGTTGTGCCGCTCGGAATGTACCCGTCGTCGCCGGTCGCGTCCGCGGTGACATTCGCGCCGATCACGCAATTCCGCCCGATCCGCACGTATGCCGGCAGCTTCGCGCGCTTGCCTACGATCGTGATCCCGCAGTTGACGATGTCCGGGCGTTCGAAGTTCGGCGACCAGTCGTCGCCGTAGCCGACGTACGCATTCTTTCCGACGAGCACGCTTTTGTCGATGATCGAGCGCTCGACAATCGCCCCCGATTCGATGCGGCAGTCGTCGAAGATGACCGAATCCCTCACGACAGCGCCTTCTTCCACGAACACTCCGGGCGACAGCACCGAATGTTCGACGTGCCCGTTGATGATGCACCCCAGGTCCAGCAGCGATCGGGAAAGATACGCGCGATTGCCAATCTTCGCAGGCGGATATCCCGTCACGCGCGACCGGATGCGCTGATCGGGGTCGTACATATTCAGCGCCGGCAGGTCCTCCAGCAGGTCCATGTTGCCGTCGTAGTACGACTCGATCGTGCCAACATCGCGCCAGTAGTCGTGAAAGGGAAATCCGTACGCGCGCATCGCCGGATCCTCCACCATCGCCGGCAGAACGTCGCGGCCAAAGTCGTGCGTCGAGTCGCGCTGCGAGTCCGCGAACAACTGGTCGATCAGCGTTTGGCGGTTGAAGACGTAGATCCCCATCGAGATGAGGTTCGCACGAGGATGATCCGGCTTCTCGTCGAACTCGATGATGCGATTTTCGTCGTCGATAGTCAGCACGCCGTAGCGGTGCGCCTCTTCCACCGGCACCTCGTACAGCGGCACCGTCACATCCGCGCCCTTCTCGAGATGGTGCGCAATCAGTTCGTCGTAGTTCATCTTGTAGACATGGTCGCCAGCGAGGATCAGCACGATGTCCGCGCGCGTTTCCTCCAGGAAATAGATGTTCTGGAAGACGGCGTCAGCCGTCCCGCGGTACCAGTCCGAGCTCTCGCGGCCGAGATACGGCTGCAGCAGCGTCACGCCGCCGCCCTGCCGGTCGAGGTCCCACGGGCGGCCGATGCCGATATGGTCGTTCAGCGAGCGCGGGCGGTACTGCGTCAACACGCCCACTTTCGTAAGCCCGGAGTTGACAACGTTGCTGAGCGCGAAGTCGATGATCCGGTAGCGTCCGCCGAAGATCACGGCGGGCTTCGCCCGCTCTTCGCTCAGGACGCTCAGACGGTCACCCTGACCGCCCGCCAGGATGAGTGCCACGACTCGCTTCATCGATAACCTTTGCTCTAATGGTACACGCGCTGGATCTCCGGCTGCCGCGCGCCGCGCAGCTTGAGTCCCGACAGCAGACAGAAGATATTCAGGTAATCCCGAAGGTAGCGCGTCGTAAGAAAGTGCTCCCGCACGTATTCGATCCCGGTCGCCCCCATCCGGTCTGCCGCCTCGCGGTCCCGCAGCAGCAGCAGCAACTTCTCCAGGCACTCGTCGGCGCTGTTCACCAGGTATCCCGACTTGCCATCGATGATCTGCAGCGGGATGCCGCCGACGTTCCCCGCCACCACCGGACGTCCCTTCCATAAGGCCTCCGAGACTACCAGGCCGAAGCCTTCGCGCGTGGACTTCTGGATGACAACGCGAGCGGCGCGCTGCACCGCATTCACCTCGATGTTGCCGACGCCGTTGAGGTTCGACAGGATATGGATGTCAAAATCCTCGCCGGCACGCCTCACCGTCCGTTCGTACCAATCCCAGCCCTCGGGGTCATCGCTCGCCATCGATGCGATCAGCACCAGTTGCAGATCGGGGAACTCCCGTTTCGCCGCGCGGTAGACATCAATCACGCCCAGCGGATCTTTCCACGGGTCGAAACGCGAGATCTGCGTCACCATCGGCCGGTTTGCGTCGATGCCATAGCGGGCGAGGATCTCCTTCGCGGTATCTTCCGGAAGCTCTACGTTCTTGGGGCTCAATGGGTCGATCGCCGGCGGCACCGAGAAGATCTGCGGCCCGTTGAGGTCTTCCTTCACGTACGAAGGCAGCGTGAAGATCGCCCCGTCGTACTTCTCCACATGCGGGCGCAAGAAGTCCCACACCTGCACCTGCGCCTCGGTCAGATCGATGTGGCAGCGCCATATCCACTTGCCCGCACGCTTGCCTGTCCGCTCTTCCAAATATGTGGGAATCGCCGCGGGCTGCGGGTCGTGGATCACCACATAGTCATACTCTTCATCGAAGAGGTCCGCGTTCAGTCGATTGTAGTTCAGCCAGATTTCCCGCATGGCGGGCGTCCAGTCGTAGTACATGCCCTGAAGGCTGTTGTGCATCGACTTCGTGACGGCGAAAAACTCATCGGCGCCGCGGATCACCTGCCAGTCAGCCTGCAGGCCGATGTCACTCATCAGCGGGATCATCGTCGCCAGGATTTCCGCGACGCCGCCGCCGAATCCAGTCGCGTTCACGTGCAGCACTCGCGCGCCCTTGAGCTGGTCCGCAAGCGCCAGGATCTCATCCGTCCGCTCGTCGCCGATGATCGGACGGTACGCCTCGAGCGTCTTGGGCGTGGTCGGGACCGAACCGAGCACTAAGAACCCCTGTGCAATTCGTCCAGAACGTGAAGGTAGTCCTTCAGATATCGGGTGATCAGAAACCGTTCCGCAACGTGCTCGCGACCACGTCGTCCCAACCGTCGAGCCAGATCAGGGTCCCCCAGCAGGCGCTCGATAGCGCCGGCGAACTCTTCGGTGCTCCTGGCGATGAGCCCCGTCTCGCCATCTACCACCTGCTCCGTCAGCCCGCCCGCCGGCGCTACGACGCACGGCCGCCGCTTCCAGAGCGCGTCCGAAACCCAGAGACCGAAACCCTTTCGCAGACCCTTTTGCATGACAACCGACGCCGCCGTCTGAAACACATTCAGCTCTACATTACCGAGGTCGCTCCCGACCGACACCACGAAAACAGCCGGCTCGTCTTGCGTGCGGCGCGCCAATTCTTCGTAGCACGCGCGGCCCTGCGGATCGTGCGGCTCCGTTGTGAGCACCAGGACGAGCTGAATCTCTGGACGCCAATTGCGCACGATCTCCCACGCCTCGACCGCACCGGCGAGATCGCTCGCCGCGTCGCACGGCGAGATCTGGCAGATCATCGGTCGGTCAGGGTTGATCCCGTAGCGCTCGAGCACCCGCCGGACCACATCGTCGGGGAGCGGCATGTTACGCGCGCTCTTCGGGTCGATCGCCGGCTCGATTACGTCGCTCGGAACCTTTATATCACTCCGACGGAAATGCGGCGCCGAGAAGATCGCGCGGTCATACTTCTCGACATGACTCCGCAGCAACATCCACACATCGTCTTGCGCTGACGACAGGTCCAGATGCGAATGCATCAGCCATTTGGCATCGTTATCGCGCACAAAAGACCTGATGGCGAGCGGCTGCGGGTCATGCACGATGATCACGTCGAACGGGTCCGTCAGCAGGTCCGCGTTCGCCGCCGCGTAGCGTAGCCACGCGTCGGTCATCTCCTGCGTCCAATGCGTGTACACGCCGCCAAGCGCGTAGTACATCGCGCGATTGATCGCGATGTCCTCTTCCGACGAGCGCACCACCTGCCACTGCACATCAAGACCGAGATCGACGAGCAGAGGCACCGACGAGTTGAGCAGCTCCGCCGTCCCCGTGCCGAAGCCGTTGACGCTCAGGTTGAGTACCCGCAACCCCTCGAGCGGACGAGCGAGCTTCCGCAATTCAGCAATCGCCTGGTCTCCGGCGACGTCGGCGAGTTCATCTAACGCCCGGTGGGAAAGCGCCAGTGTTCCGTACATGCGGTCCTCCTGAGCTTGCGAGACGGTTAAAAAAGGCCCGGAGGCGTCTGCCCGGAACCGCGTCCTGGGGGGAAGCCTCTCTCCGCGCCTGCGAGGTTAGCTGTCGGATTCGGGCTCGAGAGTTTGCCCTACCCGCCTTCCGGCGAGATTCACCCCTGTCCTCGAGCCCGCCAACCTTGCAAAACCGTAGTTCTGGGCTGGCATGTGCGGGCGTGCGAGACGCTAATTTGGGTCCCCCGCTCTCCGCCGCGACCGGTGGAGATTCGGCATGCTTCTGAGATGCACATCGTAAATGGGCCGGAGCCATTCTGTCAATTTGAGAAGCTGCGTGCCGGCTGCGCTGAGACCCAGGTACGGCCTTCGGCGCTCCCGTCAGGAAGCGCCCGCTTGCTCGTCCGCCGCCCGTACGCGCGTCCCGCGCTTCTTGAGCAGTCGCGTCGAAAACAGCACATCGTGCGGGTACTGCGCTATGCCCAACTCCCGGCCCATCGCCTCAACCGTCGCCATGACGTCTTCGCGCGACGTGCCATGCACCATCCCGAAGATGTTATACGGCCAGCCCGGGTGCCGCGGCCGCCTGTAGCAATGCGTCACCTCATCCCGCTCCCCCAGCCGGCGCCCGGCCTCAGTGGCGATTTCGTCAGGGATGTCCCATACGGACATGCCGTTCGCCGTGATGCCAAGCGCATAGTGGTTTGGCACGGCGCCGATGCGTTTGATCTTCCGCTGCTCGACCAGCGACGCGATGATCTCCATCACGCGCCCTTCGCTCAGCCCGAGGCCGCTGGCAATAGCCGCGTACGGCTCGCGCACCAGCGGCAGGTTGTCCTGGATCGCCGCCAGCACATCGCGCTCTTCGGCCGTCAATACCGCCATCGTCTCCTCAAAACTTGAACTTGATGTCGACGAAATACTCTTCGAGCGTCGGCATGTTCAGCACGGCAAGCCCCGTCTCTCGCTCGATCTCACCGATCGTGCGCTCAATATCTTCCTCGTCCTCCGATGAGATCACGAACCACATGTTCAACCGGTGCGTCCGTTCGTAGTTGTGCGACACGGCATCGAGACCGCTGACGAACGCCGCCACCTCGTCGAAGCGCTCCGCCGGCACCTCCATCGCAGCCAGAGTCCGCTCGCCGCCCAGTTCCGGCGCATTCAGTACCGTACCGAAGCGACTCAGCGCGCCGTTCTCCACCATTCGCCGGAGCCGCTCGATGACATCGTCTTCCTCCAGCCCGAGCGAACTCGCGACGTCCGCGAATGGCCGATGCGTGACCGGAAAGCCGCCCTGCAGATTGTTGAGCAGCAGGCGGTCCGTATCGTCGATCGCGATCGCCTCACTCTTGTTCATGTAGCGCCTCCGTCGTCGGCAGCCGCAGCACCCGCGCGATCGCCATCGCCGCACCCCACACAACGAGCCCCGACATGCCGCCGACCGTCACACCGAAGAACAGCGTGTCGACGAGATTCACCTCGCCAGCGCCGCCGCGACGGCTGAGCGCGGCGACCAACGCGAACACCGCGCTGGCGGAGACCGTCGCCAGGAAAGAAGCCGTGAAGATATCCGGCAGGTCTGCCTGCCGGACGAGCAGCAGCACGGTCACCACGGACCATGGGATCGAGATCGCCCACAACGTGACAACCGCACCCGTGCTCGTGTTCCCCGCTTCTGTGAGCGATGGTGCCAGCGCTGCCGCGACGATCACCTGCACCATCATCATCAGCATGCCGGTTGCCGTCAGCACCTTGCGCCGTGCTGTCAGTGGCAATTGTCGCCGGTCCTCGAAGCGCATCACGAACCCCGCGCGAAGCGCCGGCGCAGCCTCGGCGCAGCCAACACCGCGGCCGCGACGACTCCCGTCGGCGCTCCCAGGAACAGCCCGTGCGCGGCGATCAACCCGAGAGCTTGCGCCCACTGCGGCCCAAACCGGCTCGCATCGAAGGACTCGCCACGCGCTACGTGCAGCAGCACATAGAGTGTTTGCGCCGCCCCCCACGTCGCCACTCCGATGAGCACCGTCCTCGCGTATGACCGCACGCCGGTACCGGTGCCATCGAGGGCATGCGCGGTCGCGAGAATGCCGAATCCGGCGAGAAGGAGCAGCGGCATCCGCAGCTCGCGAAAGTCCAGCCACTCCGCGCTCAACCCGATCAGCACAGCCGCAACCGGCGCCCCGAACACAAGCGCACGCATGCGCCCACGAGCCGGAACCTCCGGCAGCGTGCGCAGCCGCCGTGCAGCGATCGTGCGAGAAGTCACAACTCAGTATTTCGGAGCATCGAAAGCAGAACAAGCGACGTCACCGGCACGCCCTCGTTTTCGTCGCCGTCCGCAACGGCCAGCCTGATGGATATTGCTCGCAAGCGCCTTCGTTATGGCGTTTGCCGCGGCGTCCTGCGGCGATTACCATAGGCTAACGTCGTGTTTTAGCGTAGGCTAAGCCCAGGCATCGCGCCTACCCGTCTCGAAACGCAAGAGCTCATACTTTCAACCAGCACGGATTGCTGAATGATCGCCGTGCGTACGCCCGAAGGCACAAACATGATGAACCTCAGCGGATCTCTCGTCGCCGCGTCAATCGTGGTGCTCGCAATCTCGTGTGGGAGCGGGAGCGGCCGAAAGGTCGAAATCACGCAGACGGACGGCGGCTGTACTCCGTCAAACATTACGGCTACAGCTGGCGAGAAGCTGAACCTTGTGGTCAAGAACGCCAGTGGAGCGGGCCCCTACAGGCTCGAGCGCATCTCCGGGCCGCCTCTGCAGAATCTTGCCGTGGCGCAAGGAAGCACGCGTTCCGCGGGGTACACGCTGCCCGCGGGCGACGGCACGTACAAACTCAGTTGCTTCGTCCTCGGCGGCGTGTCCACCACCGTCCAGATTGTGGCGGGTAAGGGCGCGTCCGCAGAGTCTCCTTCCGCCACCGGTAACCCTACAAGCGCGCCCTCCGTGACGGGTACGGCAAAGGCGCCTGACGCAACGGTCGGCGTCAAGCTCGTCGAGTACAGCGTGACCCCCGACAGACCTTCGGTGCCCGCGGGCACCATCCGGTTTAACGCGATGAACGTGAGCAAGACGGTGGAGCACGAGCTTGTCGTGCAACGGGTGAGAGACGATGGCTCCGCGGACCTCATTGGCAAAGTAGGGGACATTCATCCCGGCGAGACCAAGTCCCTCACACTGGACCTCACACCAGGTACGTATCGGCTGGCATGCCTCAGGGTCACACCCGTCGACATTCCGCCGGCCAAGCCGGTGCCGACCGCCGGCGCCGATTCTCCTGAGGCCGAGCCAGATCCGGAAGCCACGCTCGTCCCCGGTCAGCCCGTCATCGACCACTACCAGCTCGGCATGCATGTACTCTTCCGCGTCGACTGATCCGCGTCCGCCAACGCCGCCCGCATTAGGGCCGTTGTCCGCCGCGAAACACGATCAGGGCCGCTTACTTCCGTGCGTCCCCATGCCGCCGCTCCCGGACAGTCCCGACCGACCCGCGCGTCCGCCGCATGTTGCGCCGTGACGCGTAGCGCCTAGACTGAGGCCTTAATGGCCACACAACTCATCCTACTCGGTACCGGTACGCCGGAGGCAGATCCCGACCGCTCAAGCGCCGGCCTCATGGTCAAGTACGATGGTTTCGCTCTGCAGTTCGATGCGGGCCGGGCTGTTGTCCTCCGCATCGCTGCATCGGGCACTCCGCTTGATGCGGTCGAATCGCTGTTCATCACGCACCGGCACTCAGATCATGTCAGCGGCGTCGCGGAGCTGGCGATGGGACGCTGGTTCCTGGCGCGCCGCGCCGGCCGCATCTCTCGACTGCCAATCTACCTACCAACGGGCGATGCCGCAGCAGTGGTGACCCGGCTGCTTGACGTGTGGTTAGAAGAAATCGGCGAAGTTGCACTCGGGCAACCTTCGGAGGTGCTTGCTGACCTCCATGAGTTCGACTTCGGGGATGACCCGCGCGAGGTCTGGACTGCCGGCGACGTCCGGGTACAGGCAGTGGCGGTACCGCATGGCCCGCCAGCTGTTGCGTACCGCATCGACACACCGGACGGCGCGATCGTCTTCAGCGGCGACACGCCTGTTTGTCAGACCGTTGAACGCCTCGCCCACGGCGCGCGAGTGCTCGTGCATGAGTCGAACCGCCTGAGATTGTTCAAAGATCACCCGGAAGCCCCGCCGGACATGGGCAAGCCGCACGCCGACACGCTCGAGCTGGGGGCAATGGCTCATCGAACCCGAGTACCGACGCTCATCCTCACGCACTTTTTGCCAACTCCGCGGACCGATCGTCATCGGGCGGGATTCGCAAAGGATGTGCGGGCGGGCGGCTACGAGGGCGAGCTCATCCTGGGCCACGATCTGTACACCTATACGCTCTGACACAACACATAGCGCGGCGTTAGCTTCCGTCACCGCCGGAGCTTCCCGTCTCCAACATCCAACATCCAACATCCAACATCCAGCCCAACCTACGGCCCGATCCGCCCCACGCCTCCCATCCACGGCATCAGCACCTCCGGCACTTCGATCGAGCCGTCCGGCTGCTGGTAGTTCTCCATGATCGCGATCATCGTCCGCGGCAGCGCCACCCCCGAGCCGTTGAGCGTGTGCGCAAACTCCGGCTTCGCCCCTGCCTCGCGCCGAAAGCGGACGTTCGCCCGCCGCGCCTGGAAGTCGGTGCAGTTGCTGACGGAGCTGATCTCCAGCCACTCCCCCACCGCCGGCGACCACACTTCGATGTCATACGTCCGCGCGGCGTTGAAGCCCAGGTCGCCGGTGCAGATCTCGACGACCCGATAGCTCAGGCCCAGCGCCCGTACCACATCGAGCGCGTCGCCGAGCATCGCCTGCAGCTCGTCGCCAGACTTCTCCGGCGCGCAGAACTTATACATCTCCACCTTGTCGAACTGATGCCCCCGCTTGATGCCGCGCACGTCGCGGCCGGCGCTCATCTTCTCGCGGCGAAAACATGGAGTGTAAGCGACGTAATTGATCGGCAGCGCGCCCGGCTCCAAGATCTCGCCTCCGTGCATGTTCGTCAGCGGCACCTCGGCCGTCGGCACCCACCAGTAATCTTCCTCGGCGTCGCGATAGAGGTTGTCGCGGAACTTCGGCAGCTGGCCGGAGTGCCACATCGTCTCTTCCTTCACCATCGCCGGCAGGTACAGCTCGGTGTAGCCGTGCTGGTCGATATGCATCTGCAGCATGAACGAGATCAGCGCGCGCTGCAGCCGCGCCCCTGCCCCGCGCAGCACGTAGAACCTGCTGCCCGACAGCCGCACCCCCCGCTCGAAGTCGATGATGCCGAGCGCCTCCCCCAGCTCCCAGTGCGGCTTCCGCCACTGGTCCCGATATTCCTCACCCGACTGCTGCGCCACCACGTTGTCGTCTTCGCTCGCGCCGTGCGGGGTCGCCGGATCCGGGATGTTCGGCAGCTCCAGCAGCAGCCGTTCCAGCCGCTCGTCCACGTCCCGCAGCGCCGGCGTCAGCTCGTCGACGCGTTCCGAGACCGACTTCATCTCATCGATCATCCGCTGCCGCTCGGCGGGATCCTTCGTGGCGCCGATCGTCTTCCCGGCGGCGTTTTGCTCTGCCCTCAGCCGCTCGGTCTCCGACAGCAGATCGCGCCGCCGCCGATCCAGCTCCAGGATCTCATCCAGTGGCCCCGGCGTCTGCCGGTCCGCGAGGCTCTTCCGAATCAGATCCGGATGCTCGCGAATGAACTGCAAGCTCAACATCCCCGAAGATTATCCCCGCCGCGAAGTTCGTACTAGCGCGCACATAGTCCCCTCTCCCCTTGTGGGAGAGGGGTGGCCGAAGGCCGGGGTGAGGGCCGGGCGGTATGGCATAACAGAAGACCCCTCATCCGCCCCGCGCAGATAAGGGGCCCGATACGTTTCAGTTCTTTGGAGGACGCTAGCTCCCGAACGGCGGCTTCCAAAGCTCGCAGCTTCACTCGGCGCTACGCAGCCGGCGCCTAGGGCTTTATGACGTTGTGGATCGGCATGATCTCCGGCTGGCCCGGAGTCACACCATTTTTCGCCAGGATGGGCATCAGGACCGCACCAAACGCGTCGAACTCGGCCTGCGAGTTCCATACGTCGAACACGTGCAAGTCGTTGGTATCGCCGAACGACGCATGATAGAGTCGGCCCTTCGGACTGCCGACGCCCGCCGCGGCGAGCTGCTTGACTACGTCGCTGTACCGCTGGGCGGTCATTGACTGACTTCCGAAATACACCCCAATCGCCATGATCATTCTCCTCTGTCACTGTCGCGACGGCCCGTCGCAGGTCCGTGTTTTTTCGAGTCAGTTCTGAGTTATGTCCCGAACGGCGGCCTCGGCGGGCCAGGAGGCCCCCCGTCGCCCGGCTGCGGCCGGTACGGTGGCCTTCCGCCATCAGCGCTGCGCCGCGGGCCGCCCCCGCCGCCGTTACCACCCCCGCGATTGAAGCCTCCGCCACCGCCACCGCTGCGTCCGCCGCGGTCACCGCCGCCACGTCCACCGTAGCCGCCACCGCCGCCGCCGCGCGGTCCGCCACGGTCACCACCGCTGCGCTCGGGCCGGCTGTTGCGTTCCGCCTGTTGCCGCGCCACCACCGCCGCCGGGTCCGTCTCGCCCGCGAGCACCGCCCGCCGCGACAGGTTGATGCGGCCCATCGAGTCGATCTCGGTGACCATCACCTGCACCTCATCGCCAATCGAGACCACATCCTCGACCGATGGCACCCGCGTGTCCGCCAACTCGGAGATGTGCACCAGGCCGTCCTTCCCGGGCGCGATCTCCACGAACGCCCCGAAGTTCATGATGCGGGCGACGCGGCCGGTGTAGATCTGGCCGACCTCCACGTCCTTGGTCATGCCCTCGATGATGTCGATCGCCTTGCGAGCGGACTCCTCGTTCGTGGCGCCGATGAACACCGAGCCGTCGTCCTCGATGTCCACGGTGCAGCCGGTCTCTTCGATGATCGAGCGGATCACGCGCCCGCCCGGTCCGATCACCGTGCCGATCTTCTGCGGGTCGATGTGCAACCGGTACATGCGGGGCGCAAACGGTGACATCTCCGTCCGCGGTTCGCGGATCACCTCCAGCATCTTGCCCATGATGAACATCCGGCCCTCACGCGCCTGCGCCACGGCCGCCCGCATCACTTCCATCGGGATCCCCTGGATCTTGATGTCCATCTGCAGCGCGGTGATGCCGGCTTCGGTGCCGGCCACCTTGAAGTCCATGTCCCCCATCGCGTCCTCGAGGCCCGCGATGTCGGTTAGCACCTTGTAGTTGCCGTCCTCGCCCATGATCAGGCCCATCGCCACACCGGCCACCGGCGCCTTGATCGGCACACCAGCGTCCATCAATGACAGGGTGCTCCCGCAGGCGCTCGCCATCGAAGTGCTGCCGTTGCTCGACAGCACTTCTGACACGACGCGGATGGTGTATGGGAAGTCCTCGACATCCGGCAGCACCGGCAGCAGCGCCCGCTCGCCGAGCGCCCCGTGGCCGAGCTCGCGCCGGCCCGCGCCGCCCATCCGTCCCGTCTCGCCCACCGAGTACGGTGGGAAGTTGTAGTGGTGCATGTAGCGCTTGCTCTCGATCGGCGAGAGCGTGTCCAGCCGCTGCGCATCGCCCACGCCGCCGAGCGTCGTGATGCTGAGCGCCTGCGTCTGTCCGCGCGTGAACAGCCCGGAGCCGTGTACGCGCGGCAGGATGCCGACCTCGCACGAGATCGGCCGCACAGTCTTCGAATCGCGGCCGTCGGGGCGCTTGTCGTTCTTGAGGATGGACTCGCGCACGGTCTTCTTCACGAACGCGTCGAGCGCGCCCGCAACGGCCGGCTCGCCGTACTCCTCGCCGTATTTCTCCACCAGCGTCTTCAGGCGGTCTTCCAGTCCGCCCTGGCGCTCATCCTTCGCCAGCGCGAGAAACTCATCGACGTTGCCGCCGAGGTCTAGGAACACCTTCTTCTTCAGCTCGTCCGGGATCGAGGGCGGCGTGAACGCCCACTTAGTAGGCGAGATCGCCTTGATCATCTCATCCTGCAGGTCGATGAGGATCTTGTTTTGCGTCTGGGCGAACTCCATAGCGCCGAGGATGATCTCCTCCGACGCCTCGTTCGCCCCCGCCTCCACCATCATGATCGCGTCGCGCGTTCCCGCGACGACGATGTCGATGCTGCTCTCCTCGAGCTGCTCGAACGTCGGGTTGACGACGTACTGGCCGTCGATGTAGCCGACGCGCACCGAGCTGACGGGCCCGCCGAACGGGATGTCAGAGATGCTCAGCGCGGCCGACGCCCCTACCGTGCCAAGCACGTCCGGGTGGTTCTCCTTGTCAACCGCCAGCACGGTGATGACGATCTGGACCTCGTTCCGCATCCCTTTCGGGAATAGCGGGCGCAGGGGCCGGTCCGTCAGCCGCGCGCTCAGGATCGCTTCGGTCGAGGGCCGGCCTTCGCGGCGGAAGAACGAGCCGGGGATCTTCCCCGCCGCGTACATCTTCTCCTCGAAATCGATCGTCAGCGGGAAGAAGTCCATATTCGGGCGCGGCTGCCGCGCCATCGTGGCGGTGCAGAGCACGACGGTGTCGCCGTACGTCAGCAGGACGGCGCCGCCCGCCAGGTTGGCGAGCCTGCCGGTCTCGACGCTGAGCGTTTTACCGCCGATCTCTCTCGTAAATGTGCGTACTTCAGGCATGCGTGTGGGGTCCTTCATGGTTCATGGGATCGCAGGTTTCGTTCGGAACCTGGGTCTTGCTTAGGTTGATCTGCAGATACAGCGGCTGCTTCTCCGGCAGCGTCTACGGCTCGAGGTGAACTCTGAGGTGGGCAGCCGCCCTGCGGCTGTGCCGTCGCCCGTGCTCGAGGAGTGACGTTCTGTCTACTCTTCCGTCATTGTCGCGCCCGGTCCCTGACTCGGGCAGAAATTGAAACGGCCCCCGCGGGATTGTTCCCTTACTTGCGGAGGCCGAGCTTTGCGAGGATCGCGCGGTAGCGCGTCACATCCTTCTTGTTGAGGTACGCCAGCTGGCGCCGGCGCTGTCCGACGAGCTTCAAGAGCCCGCGTTGTGTGTGATAGTCATGCGTGTGCAGCTTCAGATGGCCGGTAAGCGAGTTGATCCGCTCCGTCAACAGCGCGACCTGCACTTCGGCCGAGCCCGTATCAGTCTCGTGCCCCTTGTGCTCGCCGATAACCTCGGCTTTTCGTTTCAGAGTAAGTGGCATATCGCTGCGAAGCATACCAATTGGGTTCCCGCATGACAAACGTGGGCTCGATGCATGCAGCGCGGAGCCGCACGTCCACGAGCTAGCGCTGCTCCGGAGGCCGAAGGATGAGTCCGGCAGCACTGTCGGGAGGAAACCCGGTATCACAGCCCCCGGCGATGCTAACGATCTGGCCCCCACCGACATTAATGGTCACCAGAGCCAGGCCTTCAAACGGCGGACTCGCAACCATCGAGAAGGTGAGACTGTAGGCGGGTCCGAATCTCTGCCCGCACTCGCCCTTGCCAACTGGCGATATCCGAGACATCGAGTACAGACTCAGGCGACCTGCGGACAGATGATAGTGAATTGCGTCGGCTGTGCTCTCGTACAGGCGGTATCCGGTGACCACGCTTTCGATGTGCGTCCCCTGCGGCTGGCTCCCGCAATACACTATTCCGAAGCCATCTCCCGGGCGGCCGCACGAGACGGAGGTTGTTTTGATCTTGGGTGTCAGGGCAACCCAGTCGCCGTTCGTCACGAGCCGTACGATCTCGTCGATGTCTGTTAGACCGACTGTGGTGATGTCGTCGGGAGCCGACGGCGACGGAGGGACGCCCGGCGCTGTGAGAAACTTGGCTACTGTGGCAGCGCGCCGCGCGATCGGTCCGCAGCCGCTGTCGAACCGAACGATTCTGCCATCCAACACATCCAGCTCGAACCCCCGCGCGCCCTCGCCGGTGCCACGCGCGAAGAAGAGACGATAGTTGTAGGCCTGCGCATCGACGAGTGTTGGAAGGCCGATCGCGTAGCGCCTGGGCGGCCCATTCTTGACCTCAACGTCTAACAAGCTTTCGGCGTCGCGTTCGCGATGCAGCGTGCCGGAACATCCATCGGCAGAAAAGACCTGGATCGCCGCACCTTCAGCTTCCCCCGCGACACAGTAGAGCCCATCGCCCGGGGAATATTGCTGCGAGAAATGGCTGCGCTTGTATGAGAGTCGTGGAACGAGAGTGTCGGCGTTGGCGCCTTCGACGGCGGCGATGATTTGGTCGACGGGCTCGATTCGCGTGACGCCGCCGTCCAGCAGCGGCACTAGGCGGGTGCGCTCGGTTTCTAGGGAACCTAGGGCGCCGCACGAGCCGAACCGAGACACGATGCGGTCCCCACGAACGACGTAGGTGAAGCCCGCGGCCACAGCCGGCGGAGCGTAGTCGAACACCAACCAATACCCGATTTCGTTTCCCTCCTGGGAAGCGGGAGGGGCCAGGACGGCGTATAACTCCGTCTTCGGATGGACGGCGGTAATCTCCTGGCGGGCTTTATTCGGCCGCTCGAGAAACCCCTCGCAGTTTCCCTCGGGGAACACGTCGACGATCTGTCCCTCGACCTCACCCTCACCGCAGACCGGGGGGTAGCCGAGCGGTTCGGGGTGGAACGTGCACGCGACCTGTTTCATCAGCAGGCGGTCGGCGAGAGCGCTCCCGTTGCCTCCAAGCTCCAGGCGGATGATCCCATCGAGATCCGCGATCCCCGTCCAGACATCAGGCTGAGGCGTGGCCGTCGACGTGGGAACCGCGGTTGCCGCTGGCGGCGTGTCGCTTGTGCTTGATGCCACGTCGGCACTTGGCGTCGAGCGCGGTTCGGCCGGATGCCCACAGGCAGCGGCGGACACGACAACCGCGATAGCAAGCAGAAATGATCGGGCCATGTTTGTCAGCCTAGCGGCGTGCGAGGCACCTCTCTGTGTGAGTGTCGGCCTCTCAAGCGCGTGCCCGCCTGACGGGCCGCCTACGGAATCCCCACGCGCTCACGATAGTTAGTCGGACTTCGAACGCCGGAATGCCACTCTTCGCAACGGCGCGGCCCAGCCACTCTACAGTCCCGCTATCATACGCCAATGTCCCCCACAGACGATCCAGCATCCAGCCTCCAGCCTCCAGCCTCCAGCGGAGTCGCCATCGTCACCGACAGCACCGCCTGCCTCCCGCCCGACCTTGCGGAGCAATACCAGATCGAGGTTGTCCCGCTGCATCTCCTCTTCGCAGGGCGCACCTTCGTTGACTCACTCGCCACGGACACGTCCGAGTTCTACGAACTCCTGCGCTCATCGAAGGAGCGCCCCAGCACCGCCGCGCCATCGCCCGGCATGTTCCTCAGCGCCATCGGCCGCGCCGCCTCGCGCGCCGACGCCGTGCTCTGCATCACCGTCTCGAAGCAGTTCAGCGCCATGTACGATTCGGCCCAACACGCCATCGAGCTCGCCCGCGCCGAATCGCCGCACACCGACATCCGCCTGCTCGACTCCAGGAACGCTGCCATGGCTCAGGGCTTCGTCGTGCTCGAAGCAGCCCGTGCCGCGGCGCGCGGCGCCTCAATCGAGGACGTCGTCGCCCGCGCCGAAGCGATGACCGCCGAAGTCAGCCTGCTCGCCATGCTCGACACCCTCTCGTATCTCGCCCGGAGCGGCCGTGTCCCGAGAGCCGCCGCCTGGGCCGCCGGCATGCTCCAGGTGAAGCCGATCGTCCGCTTCAGCGCCTCCGATATCAAGCTCGTGGCCCGCACCCGTACCCGCCCCCGCGCCCTCGACCGCATGGTCGACCTGCTGGCCGAAGCGACCGCCGGCCGCCTGACGCACCTGGCCGTGCACCACGCCCACGCCCCTGCCGACGCGGAGTACCTGCTCGTCGAAGCCGAGCGCCGCGTCCTCCTTGCCGAGAGCTACCTCACGGAGTTCACGCAGGTCATGGGCGTCCACACCGGCCCGGGCCTCGCCGGCTTCGCCTGGTGGTGCGAATCAAGCGTCTCGGCCGAGCAGCGCAAGTTCCAACTCCATCATGAACGTCACCACCCAACATCCGACTTCTGAGTTCCGACTTCTCGCATCTCGCGTCTCGCCTCCGGCGACGCGTATAATGCCGCGGCGTTGCCTCACGGTTCAGCCGGCCCGCTGTGCCGCGATTCCCGAAGAGCACCAGCCGCAACAGATTCCAATTCCCCCGCCGGGGCGAGGAGATTCACAGACAGATGAGCCGAGAGCAACGCCGCACCGAGCGCAGAACGCAGCGCGCTGGCGCCAGCGGAACGGCCCCACCATCGCGCCGGACGCCGGTCAAAGTGGCTGGTGGCAGCCGCTTTCCCATCGTCCCCATCGGCATCGCCGCCGGCGTCCTCGCCGTTGTCCTGCTGATCGTCTACCTCATCATCCAGTCCGGCAAGACAGGCGGCCTCAGCGGGTGGGAGAAAGCGGAGGCCGACTCGAGCACAAGCATCCCGGGCGTGTTCTATCCGACCCAGGGCCGCAGCCACGAGTCCGGTACCTACACCCCCGGCCGCGCACCGACCCCTTTCTGCGACGGCGTACCCCATTCTGGAAGCGAAAGCGCCACACCGAGCGGCAGTCCCACCGCACAAGGGACGACGGCCTCGACGTCGACGTCGACGCCAGTTGCCGGGAGCGCCACCGCGGGTGCGGGGACGCCCAACGCGACATCGACTCCGCGGACGGATTGCTACGCCAGTAACCCTCCGTCATCCGGCAGCCACCTCAACGTGCAGAACAAGGTGGATCTCGGCAACGGCTACACCCTCCAGCGCATACCTCCACTGCCCACCGTCTTTGAGCCCCCCGTCGAGATCCCACGGGACGCGATCCCGCACATCCTCGAGCACGCCGGCGTCTTTGTCGGATACCACTGCGCCGAAGGCGACACCGCTTGCCAAGACGTCGTCCAGCAGCTCAAAGACATCGTCAACGACCGCATCGATAACCACGACAACTGGGTCGTTATGGCCCTCGACACTGATCTCCCTGAGGGCACCGCCGGCCTGTCGTCGTGGACGCGCGTGCTCGACTTCAAGTACCCGGATTTCGACAAGAAGGCCGTCGAAGACTTCATCGGCACCAACTCATGCCGCTTCGACCCCGAAAAAATCTGCGGATGACCCGCCCGCACCGATCCGCACATAACAACGGGCCCGCAGCCGCGGGCCTTTTCGTCTCGAATACAGCCAGGCCACAAGCTCCCGTCATAGCGTCCAACTTCTAGCTTCTAGCTTCCCCCGCACTCCCGCTTCCCGCCTCCCGCATCTCGCCTCCAACCGCCAGCCGCCGCCCCACCCACGGATACACCCACGCCTGCATGCCCCACGCCAACCCCAGCCCCACCACGCACACCGCGCATCCCGCCACCGCATCGATAATGTAGTGGTTCGCCGTGAACACGATCGCCGCCAACTGCGCCCACGGCAGCAGGATGCCAAACCCGCGCACGAACGGATTCCGCACCGACCAGACGAGCGCCCCGCCGATGATCATCGCCCACCCGAAGTGCAGGCTGGGCACCGCCGCATACGGGTTCACAAACGCTGACAGCGACTGCGCCTGATAGCTCAGCTGGTTGTACTTCTCGATCGTCCCCACGAACTCGCCCGTCGGTAGCAGCCGGGGCGGCATCACCGGGAACGTCGCGTAGATCACCAGGCTGATCGCCCCCGAGAGCAGCAGCGCATCGCGCGCCACCGTGTACTGGTGGCGGCGGAAGAAGTACAGCCACAGACCAATCGCCACGATCAGTGGGAAGTCGAGCCAGAAATAGATGACGTTGAAGAGGTCGATCAGCGGCTTCCGATGCAGCACTACTTCTTGCAGCCGTGGCTCCCAAAAGATCCCCATCGCCCGCTCGAAGTCGATGATGTGCCGCGCGTTGTTGTAGGCATCGTCGGTGTGGTTGACTACCGCACCGCGCACCAGGAAGTACAGCAGGAAGGCCAGCGCCACCAACGCGATCTCGAACACGTCGCGATACGCACGGTGCGCGCGCGCCGCTTCCGCCATCCGCGCCACAAACCCGCCGTCATGTCGCCCGTCGATCGCTGCTCTCTCCACCATGCACGCATCCTTACCCAACGCAGCGCCAATCGCCAGCCGGCACCCATCGCGCCTCTCGCCGCAACGCCGCTTGCCCAATCAACTCACCGTCAGCCGCCAGATCCAACATCAGCCGCGAACGCTGATCCGCTGACCCCGCCAACCCGCTGACTCGCTGACCGGCTGACCCGCTGACCCGCTGACCCGCTGACCCGCTGAGCCACCACGCAATCGCAACGAAAAACCACACTTAGACAAGGGGGAGAAATTTCGCCCGCAAAGTCGTCATAAAAGACTTGATCACCTCGTGTGCCCGACTGTATTCTCCCCATTGTCCTGAGGCGTTTACAACAACCTCACTCGGCCCGTCACCGTCACTCGGTTGCGGGTCGTTCGTCCCGAAAGGGAAAGGGAGCACGAGCCGCAGTGAGGGTGGCTCCGCACACCGGGTCTTCACCTCAAGACAACTCTTATCGTCTGACCGTTGTCCATCGCTGCCGTCACCTGACGCTGCCCGCCGGGAGGGATTCGTGTTGCCAGCAGGATGCCGCTATCGCGCCGAAGGATCGGCGCACGTCCCTCCCGAGATCAGGCCATCGAACATCCAACATCCACCCGCCAACATCGGCCCCGCGCCCTTCGCGGCTCTACGGTGCGGCTCATGACCATAGCAGCCGCTACCCCCGCCGCCACCTGGACCGCCACACTCGGCCAGCTCGAGCTCATCGTCACGCGCGCCAACTTCGATACCTGGCTCCGCGACACCATCGGCCTCCGCCACGAGGACGACCGCTTCGTCGTCGGCGCCCATAACGACTTCGCCACCGAGTGGCTGACCGCCCGCCTGCGGCCCATCATCGCCAAGACCCTCGCCCGCGTCCTCGGCCACGCCATCGACGTCGGGTTCGAGGTCGTCCGCCCCGCCGGCATCGATGCGTCCCCCCTCCTGTCTGAGCCCGTCGGCGCGACGGAGACCGGCTCTCGC
>JALYKW010000027.1 GCA_030774575.1 Chloroflexota bacterium
GACAAAGCGCGGGCGGGATGGCGTCTCGTACTCGGCCGCCGCGTCGCGGGCGATGCGTACCGCCGCCGCGTTGATCTCGCGCATGCGGTCCTGCAGCCCATACTCGGCGAGCACGATGCTCATAGCCCCGAAGGTGTTGGTCTCGATCAGGTCGGCGCCGGCTTCGAGGTAGCTGCGCGACATATCGGCGATCACATCCGGACGTGTGATCGCCAGTTGCTCGGGGCAGCCCTCGTACTCCGGCCCGCCATAGTCGGCGGCCGTCAGATCGCGCGACTGCAGGTACGTGCCCTGCGGCCCATCGAATACGAGAATGCGCTCCGCGAGCGCCTCGTGCAGCAGCCGTGTCCGATCCGCGCTTCTGCTCATTGGACTCTCATGTTAGCGGATTCGCACTACGGCCCGGCCGCGCCAGCGCGTCAGCGAAGCGATGTCACCTGGCGCCCGCTCCGTCCGCGTCTGGCGCCGCGGCGCGCAGCGCCGTCGCCTGATCGAGCAGCGCCTTCATGCCGAACGCCTCAGCCGCCGCGATCGCCTCGTCGAGCATGCCGAGCGCGCGCTCACGGTCGCCGGCGCCGGCGCAACGAAGGAGCATCTGCGCATAACTGAGCTGCGTCACGGCGACCCACCTCGGCGCCCGCATCTTTCGGTTCATGGCGATGGCGTCCTCGAAGTGACGCTCGGCGTCGTCAAACCTGCCCAGCGTCGTAGCCAGCACCCCGAGGGGAGCAGACGCGGAGCCTTGGAAACTCATCCCCGCGACTGCGACGCAGTGATCTGCCATTGGAAGAAGCAACTCATACAGCACCGCCGCCCGCGGGTGATCGTCGAGGTAGCAACACACATCCGTGAGGAGGGCGAGGGAGATCGGACGCTGACCGTCATCAAAGACGGCGAAATCGTCCTTGGCCAGCTCATCGAATAATGCACGAGCCTCCTCGCGGCGGTCTTGTTCCTGGTACACAAGCGCCAGCACGGCGCGGTACGCCGGCAACGGAATCAGGGCGAGGAAAGACTTGACCGCGCCTTCGAGCTCACCGAGACGGCCCTGCGCGCGGCGCAGATCAGCCATCTGCACACCCAGAAACCCTTGCGCGAGCACCGGATCTGAGCGCTGGAGATCGACAACCCCCTGTTGCACGAGCGCCTCCACCGCGTCAAGGCGACCATCAAGGAGAGCTTGCGTGGCGCGCAACAGTGGCACTGCTCCGGGCGTGCGCATCTCCCCAATCAGCCGTTCGTGCGCGTCGATCGCGGCGTCGGCGGCGTCGCGCTCCCCGAGCGTAAGGCTGACGGCGATCCGCGATAATGTATGCCTCGCTCGCGGCCCTCTTGTTCCCGGTCTCCTGGGCGAGGCGGATGGCCTCGTCGATCAGCTCGATTACTTGAGTCTGGCGGGAATACACGTTCGCTTCGTTCGCCGGTAGGATGCGCGCTAGCGTGTACGTGAGCGCATCCTTGTCGCCGACGCGCCGCGCCATGGCAAGGGCCTCATGTGCCAGGGCGACCCTCCGTTCGCGCTGATCGACGAACTCGAGTATCTGCGCCAGTTTCGCGGTGACCATGGCGCGAAGCGCGCTGTCCCCTGGCGGCAGGAGCTCTAGCGCTTCCTCCAGCAGCCCGATCATCTCCGGTTCGAACAAGTTTCCCCATGGCGGCGCGAACCCAAGCGCTGCGCTGGCGAACGCCTTAGAGTCTCCTGTGCGGCGGGCTGTGTCGGCTGCTCGCGCAAACGCTTCCCTGTAGCCGTCGCGCTCGCCGGCCCCTAAGAGCGCGTCCCCGAGCGCGAGCAGCAACTCCGTTTGCCGCCGCTCATCGGGCACCGGGAGCAACTCCAGGGCTTGGAGCGCACGCTCGTAGTGGGCTGCCCCTTCCTCCCATGCCACGAGCGAAACAGACCGGTCGCCGGCTCGCCGCGCGTAATCGATGGCCTTCTCGACGTCGCCGCCGGGTGCGGCTTCGCCAAAGTGGTACGCGAGCTCCGCCAGGTGCGGCTCGACGTTGGCGGCATAGAGTTGTTCCAGCGCCTCGCCGATCTGCCGGTGCAGGCGCACGCGCCGTGTCGTCGACAGCTCGCCGTACAGCGTCTCGCGGATCAGCGCGTGCGAGAAGCTGTAGCGGCCGATGACGGCGTGCTGGCCTTGCACCTCCTCGACGACGCGCGCGGCCTCCGCTTCTTCGACTAGCTCAAGCAGGCGGTCGCCGTCGATCTGGGTGACGCGCTCCAGTGCATCGAGCCCGAACTCGCGTCCGATGACGGCGGCCGTCGTCAGGACGCTGTTGCACTCCTCGGAGAGACGGTCGAGCCGGCGGCCGACGACCTCCCGCACGCTCTGCGGGATCGCGACGGTCCATGAGCTTGTGTCTCCGCCGTCCTGCAGCCGTCCGTCGGCGACGAGCAGCCGCACCACCTCGCTCAGGAAGAATGGATTGCCCTCCGTCTCGCGGAACACGGCAGCCACTAGGGCATCGGACGGTGTGACGCCGGCCGTCATCTCGATGTAGCGCGCCACCTCCGGCTCGCCGAGGCCGCGCAGCAGCACGCGCGTGCCGACCTGCTCGCGCGCCAGCTCCGCCAGCGTCTGCGCCAGCGGATGCTGCCGCCCCAATTCGACGTCGCGGTACGTGCCCAAAACCAGCAGCCGCGCGCCGGCGAGATCGCGCGCGAGGAACTGCAGCATCAGCAGCGACGCTTTGTCGGCCCAGTGAAGGTCGTCGAGGAAGAGGACCAACGGCTGCCGGCGCGAGGCGGTCTTGAGGAAGCTCGTGATGCTGTCGAAGAGCCGGAAGCGCGCCTGGTCCGGCTCGATCGCCGGCGGGGCTGTGAGTCCTGGCAGCTTCGCGTGCACCTCCGATACCAACTGCGCGATGTCGGCCGCGCCGGGGCCCATCTCCGACTGCAATGCATCGGAGTCGCACTCCGCCACGTAGGAGCGGATCGCCTGCACCCATGGCCAGTACGCCGGCGCGCCCTCGCCCTCGTAGCAGCGGCCGATCAGCACCTGCGCGCCGCGCAGCCGCGCGTACGTGCACAGCTCGCTCGCGGTGCGCGTCTTGCCGATGCCCGGCTCGCCGACGAGCAGCAGCAGCCGCCCCCGCCCTGACAGCGCATCGTCGAGTCCGCGCCTCAGCTCCTCCACTTCCCGCTCGCGTCCCACGAAGACGCCCGCGGCAAGCCGGTCGAGCGGGTTCGCGGGCGACGGCGCAGCGACCGGCTGCGGTGCGGAGGTCAGTGCGTCGAGCGCCGCGACCAGCGCTTCTGCGCTCTGCGGGCGGTCTTCCGGCGACTTCGCGAGGAGCTGCAAGATGAGCGCGTCCAGCGCGCGGGGTACGTCGGCGTTGTGCCACGAGGGCGCGACGGGCGCCGTCTCGATGTGCTGCGAGATCACCGAGACCATGTCGTCGCCGGCGAACGGCACGCGCCCCGCCACCATCTCGTAAAGCACGCAGCCCAGCGCATAGAGGTCGCTGCGCGCGTCGGCGCCGGTACCCAGCGCCTGCTCGGGCGCGATATACGCCGCCGTGCCGACGAAGGTGCCGTCCTGCGTCATCCGCGAGCGGTCCGCGCCAAACGCCAACCCGAAGTCGCCCAGCTTGGCTGTTCCGTCTTCCATCAGCCAGATGTTAGCCGGCTTGATATCGCGATGGACGATGCCGCGCCCGTGCGCGAACGCCAGTGCGCGCGCCACGTCGCGCGTCACCGCCAGCGCGCGCTCCAGCGGCAACGGCCCCGCAGCCGCGCGCATCTCGTGCCGCAGCTCGCCGCCTGCCACGAACTCCGAGACGATGTACGGCCGTCCATCCTCGTCGCCAATGTCGAAGATCGTTACGAGATGGGCATGTGTGCCGAGCCGCGCCATCGCCTGCGCCTCGCGTCGCATCCGCTCAAGATCGTCCGATGGCAGTTGGCCGGCCTTGATCAGCGAGAGCGCGCACTCGCGGTCGAGCGCGGTATCGCGCACCACGAAGACGGTCTTCTGGCCACCCTCCGGCAACGCCCGCACGACGACGTAGCGCCCGGACGCGAACGTGCGGGCGACCGGCGTTTCGCCTGCAGTCGTTGCTTCGAGCGCGTCTGATCCCGGCCCCGCTGCCACGGCGTTGATCTCCATTGCTATGGGTCGTGAGCATCATCTTACGCCCGAGCCGCTCCCTCCGATACCACCTGTTTGGCTTCCGTACCTGCGCTAGATATCAGGCGGGCGCACGCGCGCCGTTCGACACCACACGTGTAGGGGACAGGTCTTCAGACCTGTCCGCCCCACGCATCTCGAACCTCAGCTCGTAATGTCTGCTTCAGCACCCTGCTAGATATCAGGTGGGCGCACGCGCCCGTTCGACACGCTAAGCGCGTGCGGTTGAGCGTTGCTCGCATGAGCGTCGTCTGGCATCGTGGCCCGGAACTTCGATGCGAGCGCCTTAACGCCTCCATCATTCGGTCGGGCGCTGTCGCTTGACAACCCTCCTTCGACTCCGTACCATCCGCAATAGAACAGGCGTTTGAAACAAACGAGTGGCGGATTATGATCACCGGCCGCCCGAAGGAGCACGCGATGAAGGGGTTGTCCGCCAAGCAGGAGAGCATCCTGGAGTTCATGCGGCAGTTCATCGATGAGCATGACTATCCGCCGAGCATCCGCGACATCCAGATCGGCTGCGACATCAGCTCTACCTCCGTCGTCGACTACAACCTGAAAGCGCTCGAACGGCTCGGCCATATCCGGCGCGACCGCGAGGTCTCGCGGGCGATCGAGCTGCTGCACCGCGGCGGCAACCGCCGCCAGCGCACCATCGCCGTGCCGATCATCGGCACCATCGCCGCCGGCCAGCCCATTCCGGTGCCCGCGCCCGAGAACATCGATTACGACAACGTCTTCGACGCCACTGAGGAGATGACGCGCGGCCGAGAGAACGTCTTCGCGCTCAAGGTGCGCGGCACGTCGATGATCGACGCGCTCGTGAACGACGGCGATATCGTCATCCTCGAGCAGACATCGACCTGCGACGACGGCGACATGGTCGCGGCGTGGCTGAAGAAGGAGAACGAGGCCACCCTCAAGAAGTTCTATCGCGAGGGCGACCGCATCCGCCTGCAGCCGGCCAACAGCACGATGAAGCCGATCTTCACCGCCGCCGACAACGTCGAGATCCAGGGCAAGGTTCTGGCGACGATCGGCCGGCGGGACTAAGCAGCCTCAGACGCCTTCAACCAGGACCATCCGCGTGCGGCCCGCTCGCTGACGCAGCGCCTTTAGTTCTCGATACTCCTCACACTCCCACCAGCGGCGCGCTTGCTCCGCGGTCTCGAACTCCAACACAGCGAGGCGCGGCGGGGCCCACCCGCCCTCGAGCGTCTGCACCGCGCCACCACGCACGATATATCGACCGCCGTGCGCCGCGATCGTCGCCGGTGCCGCGTCGCGATAGCGTTGCATCTCCTCCGGGTCCGTCGTCTCAATTTCCGCAATCACGTACGCCGCCATGCTGTACTCCTCTTCACTCGCGCGATCTGCCTCGCGATATACTGCCATGTCGCACGCTACTCCGCTCTCCTGGCGAGGCCCGGATGGAAGATGTCCTCCGCATCGAAGACCTGCGCGTCTCCTATCGTGACCGCGACCGCACGGTGCGCGCTGTGGGCGGCGTCGACCTGGCGTTGGGGCGCGGACGCACGCTCTGCATCGTCGGCGAGAGCGGCTGCGGCAAGACGACGGTCGCCCTCTCGATACTCAATCTGCTGCCGGGTGCTGGACGCATCGACTCGGGCCGCATCCTCTTCGAGGGTCGCGACGTGCTGGCGCTGCGCGGCGACGAACTGCGCGGCGTGCGCGGGCGCGAGATATCGATGATCTTTCAGGACCCCGTCAGCGGGTTGAATCCGGTGATGGCGGTTGGGCCGCAGGTCGCGGAGATCGTACAGACGCACCTCCATGTTTCGAAGCCGGAGTCGAGGCAAATGGTGCTGGACGCGCTGCGCCGGCAGGGGCTCTCCGACGCGGAACGCGTCGCCGGCAGCTACCCGTTCCAGCTCTCAGGCGGTATGTGCCAGCGGGTGATGATCGCCATCTCAACGGTCCTCAAGCCGAGCGTGATCATCGCGGACGAACCGACGTCGGCGCTCGACGTCACGGTGCAGGCGGGAATCCTGCAGGAGCTGAATGAACTGAAGGCCGAGCTCGGCGCGTCGATCATCCTCATCACGCACGACCTGGGCGTCGTCGCCAAGATGGCGGACGATGTAGCCGTTATGTACGCCGGCCGCGTGGTGGAGCAGGGCGAGGCGGCCGATGTCTACGCGCGGCCACGGCACCCCTACACGGCGGCGCTGCTCGCGGCGCGTCCGCGCCTCGACGAGCCGGGACGCCGGCTGCGCAACATCCCCGGCGCGCCGCCCGACATGGCGGAGCTGGCCGGCACGTGCGCGTTTCTGTCGCGCTGCACGAAGGCGATCAGCATCTGCCGCTCGGATCCGTGGCCACCGCTCATAGAGCTCGGCGCGGGGCACGCCGCGGCCTGCTACAACCCCGTGTTCCAGCCGGAAGTGACGACCGCTTAGCGGGCTCCACAAATGCGCCGGCTGCGGTGACTCCCTTGGAAGCTGAGAACAAGTGTTTCACGTGAAACAATTGGAGGGTTCAGAAGCCCATCGCTCGAGACCGATCTTGCGAAGTTGTCAAACGGAAGCGACGCATTCCCCGTCCGGGTCACCGGCGGCGCGCCGCAGTTGCAATAGATGCTGCTCTTCGTGAGCCAACTCGTGCCCCACGTACGGCTCCAGCTCCACCCAGCCCGAAATCTCATGCCGCCCGCGCCGGGACCATCCCGCCGATGACAACGACCGAAGCAGCCTGATTGTCTCGCTCCGGTATGCGGCAACCTGCTGCAAGATCGCCGGCAGCTCTGCTGGACCGTCCGGGCTGCCGGCGACCCAGCGGTCTTCGTCGTAGTTCGGCAAGAATGAATCATCTTCGAGGATCATCCATTTGAACCGCATGCCGTAGACCTGAACGGCGTCGCGTATGTGCCGGCAGATCTCGATTGGCGCCCACTCGTCTGCGACGAGGGGACGCTTGAATGCCTCCATGTCGATCGCTTCCACCAGCTCGCGGCGCCGCGCCGGTATGGCCGCGAGCTCGTCGATTAGCTGTTCGCGGGAAGGTTCGCGGTCGGGACGATAGAGGTCGAAGCTCGGCTGCGTCATGGGCAATCCCTCGTGAATCCGTTTGCGCGCATCAGACCGCGACGTTCGGCGTAGCGCAACGACGTAACCTCGCTGTCGCCTCCCGCGTTATCGGGCGTACGCCGGGCGGGCCGGCGATGAGGGACGCATGGCGCAAAGCTCGTGGATCAGTAGTTGGAGCGCCGACTCGTCATCTTGCAGGCCACGCTTGATGCTCAGGTCGGCGTCGAGCAGCTTTGCATAAGCATCGCGCAGCAGCGGCCAAGAATATCGCTGCGCGGTGCGGCCAACGTCGTCGAGCTTGAAACCCGGCACGCCGGACGCGCGGGCCGTCTCATCGCGCGACACACGGCGGTCGCGCAGGTCCTTCACCAGCAGCAGCTGCCGGTATTGGCGCACGACCATCGACATGATGACGGGCAGCGCGTAGCCGTCGGTGAGCAGCCGGCGCATCGATGTCAGCGCCTTGCGCTCGTCGCCGGCGGCAGCGGCTTCGGCCACAGCCCAGAGCTTCTCGTCGTGCGCGGCGCTGACCAGCTCGGACACGGCGGCTTCACCGATGGCCTCGCCGGCGGCGTAGGCATCTAGCTTGTCCAACTCGTTGTCGATGGCCCACAGGTCGGGCCCGATCAGCTTCGCAAGCGTGACGGCCGCGCCGTCGGCGAGCTTCAGCTTCTTGCGCTTGGCGGCGTTCTTCACCCAGGCGACCAGTTCGCCGCTGGCGAGTGGCTTGAACTCCACGGTCCGGGCGATAGGCGAAAAGATTGTGAATGCGGGGTTGTTCTGCCCGATCTCGCCTTCGAGGAAGACGAGTGTGGTGCTCTCGGGCATCGTCGCGAGCGCGCCGAGCTGGCCGGCTGCCTGCCTCCAGGACTCAAGCGGGTCGTCGGCGGCGACTTTCTTTTTCGCCCGCCCGCGCCCCACGCCGCCGAGCGCCTGCAGCAGCCCCTCGACGACAACGAGCCGATGCGCGGCGAGAAACGGCACCGCCGTGGCGTGGGCGATCAGTTCCTGTGGCGTGACGGTGCGCCCGTCGAGGACGGTGGTATTGCTCTCGAGCATACCGTCAGCGTCTTCGAGCGACGTCCGGATCGACGCCAGCGCGTGCGTCACCTGGTACGCATCTTTGCCGAATAAGAGATGGATCACGCGGTCATTCTATGCCCGCCGGCGCGCTGGCGGGAATTCGTGGCGGGACCGCCGCGCGTTACATCGCGAGCTGAAGCTGGCCGGCTGATGGCTGCAGCGCCGGCGGCGGGATGAGGTCGTACTTCCGGCGCAGGTTCGTGATCGTGTGGTGCACCTCGGTGGTGTACGAGCGCGGGGCATAGGCGCCGCGATAGTACTTCGCATAGCGCTCCGAAAGGTGAGGGTATGCTTCGCGCAAGAAGGGCATGAACCACTCCTTAGTGCCGGGCTTCAGGTAAAGGACGTTATCGTGCACGAAGGAGGCGCCGTGGTCGCGCGCGGCCCGCATCACGCGCTCGAGGTCTTCGGGCGCGTCGGTGAGGCCGGGCAGCACGGGCGCCAGCAGCACGCCGCAGCGGATGCCGCGGCCGGTAAGCAGCCGCATGGCTTCGAGGCGCTTCTGAGGCTTCGCCGTGCCAGGCTCGATGCGCTTCCAGACATCCTCATCGAGCGTCGAGATGCTGAAGTTGACGGTGAGCTGCGCTTCGCGGCTCAGCGATTCCAGCACGTCGGCGTCGCGGATGATGAACGGCGACTTTGTAACGATGCTCACCGGGTTGGCGTAGTCGCGCAGCACTTTGAGGATGCGATGCGTGAGCGAGTACTTCAGCTCTGCCGCCTGGTAGGGGTCGCATGCCGTCCCCACGGCGATCAGCTCCCGCTGCCAGCTGGCCCGGCCGAGGTCCTGGCGCAGCATCTCGGGCGCGTTCACTTTCACGACCACACGCGTCTCGAAGTCGCGGCCCGCGTTGTAGCCGAGATACTCGTGGGTGCCGCGGGCGAAGCAGTAGGTGCAGGCGTGCTGACAGCCTCGGTACGGATTCAGCGTCCAGCGGAAGGGCATGTTGCGGACGCTGACGCGGTTGACCGCGCTCTTGCACTCGATCTCCTCGAAGATGATGTCAGGCATGAGGCACCTCGAAACGGCCGGATGTAGCACATGCGTTCTTGCTGAGAGCCAGCGTACAATTAGAACATATGTTTGTCAAGCGGCGGCTGCTGGTGGTCCCGTCGCTGCCGCCGAATAAAAGCTGCGGGCCCCTCGAAGCCGCGCAAGGAAAGGCGACGATGGATATGCCGGCCAAGATCAGCGAGATGTGGGGGCTGCGCGGCGCCGGAGTACGATAGCCGCCCAAGCCGCGGGGATCTAGAACGCGAGGCGGGCGGCGGCCTCGAAGCACGCACGCCAGCCGCTACTCCAGCGTCGCTGTAATGGATAGAGCCGGCATCTGCCAGGCTCGATGGAGCCGGTGCATAGGGTCTTACGCGAGCGACCACGGCGGCTTGGGTCACTCGTACCCGACGCGGCGCCACATGTCCCGCTCTAGCTCCGCCGGCGTCCGCTGTGCGCTCCGAATGGCGCCATCGCCAACGAGATAGCGCCGCTCCGGCCGGGCTTCGTGCGCAACGTCCGCGATTAGACGGGCCACCACGGTGGCGTCGCCGTCTTCCTGGGCTGACTGATTCCGTGTGGCGGCGCGGGCGAGCGGCACGTATGCGGGATCCGACACCTTCTCGGTCCACGCGCTCGTAATGTGGGCGTTCTTCACGACCTCAGTTGCGAAGTCCCCCGGCTCGATGATGACGACCTGGATGCCGAAGGGGCGCAGCTCGAAATAGAGCGCGTCATACAGGGCCTCGGCCGCGTGCTTGGTCGCACAGTAGACGCCTCCAAACGGCCATGTGAAGAAGCCGGACACCGAGCTGATGAGCACGATCATCCCGCTGCGTTGCTTTCGCATGGCCGGCAGCACGGCACGCGTCACGCGATGCACGCCAAACACGTTCGTCTCAAAGGCGGCTCCCATCTCCTCATCGCTGTAGCACTCAACCGGGCTCCAGAGCCCGATGCCAGCATTGTTCACGACCACGTCGACACGGCCAGCCTTCGCAAGCACTTGAGATACCGCTGCATCCACTGAACGCCGGTTGGTCACGTCCAGTTCGACGATCTCGAGGGACACGCCCGCCTCGTCCGCGTCCCCGCGCAGACCGTCGGCCTTCGAGAGGTCGCGCATGGAAGCGAAGACGACGTCGCCGCGGCGAGCCATCTCGACCGCCGCGAGCCGACCGAAGCCGGAACTGCACCCGGTGATGACCACAACGGCCATCTTGAATTCTCCTTTAGTGCGGTCGCTCCGCTCCGGCACTAACGCCTTACGGGTCACCGTCCGGGGCATACGGTTACTGACCAAGTCCAGTCTGCATCGCCGATGCGTCGCGTTCCAGCCACGATCCTCATGGTGTGCGTTCTACCAACGCTATTCCAACACGCCGGCGGCGGCGAGCTCGGCGATGCGGTCGGCGTCGTAGCCGAGGATCGTCTCCAGCACGTAGAAGTTGTCGCGGCCGAACGTCGGGGCGGCGCGTTCGATGCGGGCCGGCGTGCGCGACAGCCGGAAGCGCGATCCCTCGACCCAGGTCGTCCCGTGGACTTCATGTTCGAGCTGCACGAAGTGACCTCTGTGCCAAAGCTGCGCGTCGTCGTAGAGTTCGCGGCTGTGCTGCACGGCGCTCGCCGCGACGCCGTGTGCCTGTAGCATCGCCTCAGCTGCGGACATATCGCGCTCGCGCGTCCACGCGCTGACGATAGCGTCCAGCTCATCGTGATGTTCGAGCCGTCCGGCCAGCGTCGCATACCGCGCGTCTTCTGCCAGCTCTTCGCGGCCGATCGCGTCGCACAACCGCGCCCACGCCGCATCGTCCGTCACGGCGATGGCGACCCAGCGATCGTCGCCGGCGGCGGGGTAGACCCCGTGCGGCGCCATCTGCGGGTCGCGGTTGCCGTCGCGTGTCTGCACGCGGCCGTTCACGCTGTAGTCGAGCAGCGCCGGAGCCAGGAAGTGCAGCGAGGACTCCAGCTGCGAGAGGTCGATGTACTGGCCCTCGCCGGTCCGCCGCCGGTGGTCGAGCGCCGCGAGGATCGCCGCCACCGTGAATCGCGGCGCGATGGTGTCGGTGTACGCGAGGTAGGGTCCCGCGGGCGCGCGGTCGGGCCAGCCGGTGAGACCGTAGAAGCCGGCGAGCGCCGCCGCCATGAAGCCGAAGCCGGCGTACGCCGAGAGCGGCCCGCTCTGCCCCATCAAACAGCTACTGAGCATGATCACATCGGGCTTGACTTTGCGAAGCGATACGTAGTCCAGCCCCCAGGCGCGCATGACCTTCGATGAGAAGGACTCCGTGACGACGTCCGCCCAGCGCACGAGGTCCTGGATCACGGCGCGCCCCGCCTCGCTGGTGAGGTCGAGTGTGAGGCCGAGCTTGCCAGCGTTGAAGTTTTGGTACTGGCCGGAGTTCTCCGGCCCGGGCTGCCCGCCGTGCATTGGCGCCATCCCGCGCGCCACATCGATGCGGCGGCTGGACTCGGTGCGCACGACGGTCGCGCCGTAGTCAGCGAGGACGCGCGTGGCAACCGGCCCCGCCGCCACCCACATGAGATCCAGCACCTTGACGCCCGCGAGCGGAGAACCGGCCGCCCCATCGGAGCGTGCGCCGGCGGCGCGCGTCGCCGGTAACGGCGCAAGCTCGCGCAGCACCTCATCGTCGTGCTCGCCGAGGGCGGGCGCCCGACGGCGATACGCGATCGGAGTGGCGCTGAACCTCGCGAAGGGGCCGGGGTGTCGCAGCGCGCTGGGAGATTCCACGTGATCCGGAGGCCGCCAGTAGTCGCGAGCGGCGAGCTGTTCGCTGGCGGCCAGCTCATCGATGCCGGCGACCGGCGCGATCAGTAACCTATGCTCCAGCGCAAGCCGCAGCAGTTCATCCTTCGTCCGTGTCTTCGCGAATGTCTCGATGATGGACGTCACTCGGGCGAGCTCCTCGGGCGGATCTTCGCCGCTGTCGAGCCGGCGAGGGAACCCTGGCCAGTCTTTGTCTCGCGTCGCCGTGTCGCAGAGTCCCTCCGCGTGGATGTGCTCCATCAGCCGGGCTGTCCGCGTGATGAACACGTAGCCATCCCGCGCCTCGAAGACCGAGCGGAAAACGAGCGGCCCCCTCCGCTCGCCGCCGGAGGAGCGCGTGCCCTTGCGTAGCTGGCCAAGTGGGACAAAGAGTGGCGACGAGAACGTCGCCAGCAGGACGGCCCGCTGCGCCGATACATCGACGTGCTGGCCGCGGCCCGACCGCACGCGCTCGTGGTGAGCGATGAGCGCGGCGCCCGCCGCCTCGGCGCCGGCGTGTACCCACGCCTGCGGGACGCTCACACGCACCGGCGGCCGGTCTTCGTCGCCCTGCATCACGAGCACGCCGCCGGCGGCGAGGACCGTCAGATCGGTCGCTGCGTAGTGCGCCTTTGGTCCATCCTGCCCGAACGGCGTGATCGAGACGTACACCAGCGCGGGATTGACCGCCGCCAGGTCGTCGTAGCCGAGGCCGCGCGCCGCCATCTCGCCCGGCGCGGCGGACTCGATCAGGAAGTCGGCGCCGGCGACGAGCTGGCGCAGCTTCTCGCGGCCATCGTCGGTGTCGAGATCGAGCGTGATGCCGCGCTTGTTGCGCGCGTACGCCCACCAGTGCAGCGAGCGCTCCGGATCCGGCTCATCGCCCGCGAACGGGCCGATGCGCCGCGCGGATGATCCGCCGGGCGGCTCGACGGCGATGACGTCGGCGCCGAGGTCAGCGAGGATCTGGCCGCAGAGCAGGCCGCGCTCGTCGGTGAGGTCCAGGACGCGATAGGGGCTGAGCATCGACGCTACTCCTCCCGAGACCGGCTACGCCAGCGTCGGACGGCTACACCTGACCAGATGACCTCCACCACGCCGAATGGCCACGCGCCCTGCAAGAAGCCGTATGCCGCTGACGCAAGGCACGCCGCCGCGAAGGCCAGCACGAAGAGTGGCGAGCGCGCCTCGAGCGCATAGAAGAGCAGCATCGATCCGACGGCGACCACCCCGTACGCCGTCAGCGCGAGGCTCATGCGTGCTCGAACATCTGCTCGAGCGCGTCGAGTTGCGCCGGCGCAGCGCCGATCGTGAGCAGCACCGCCGGATCGAGCTGAAGCCGCCAGTCGATGCCCGCACAGCAGAGCCGCTCGGCCTCGACGAAGGCGGAGACGTCTGCTGCGGCGGCGCCGGCGAAGGAGACGCTGATGGACTCGGGCAGGCGCTCGACCTTGCGGATGTGAGGCGCGAGGTCGAAAATCGAAGGCGCGCCTTTCGGCCGCGCTTCGATGTCGCATGCCAGCACTTCGATCATGTCCGCCGCTTCGGGCTTCTTCATGGAAGACTCTCCTCGGATCGTCTGATGGCCATGCCCACGAACTCGGCGATTTCGATCATCATCTGCTTCGTTATGGTGTAGCGTAAGGCCTACAGCCGTTCGAGAGCCAAGCACGGTATTTCTCGACGGGCCGACCGGCGGCCTCTCGCCGGCGCCGTTTGCGCTGTTCAGATTTTCGCCCCGCGGGCCAGCACGCGCCGCCGGTACGGGCGCCGCTCGAGCGTCAGGGTGAGCTCGCCGAAGAGCGACATCGCGGCGGGCTCGCCCATCTCCCGAATGAGGGTCTCGCGGGCGTCCAGCAGCGCGGTGTAGGCACCGGTTAGCGGTTGCGGCACGCCGGGCAGCTCGTCATACACGTCCACGTCGAAGCCGGCGGCTTCTAGCAGCGGGCGATAGTCGCTGACCGGATCGGTGCCGAGCACGGGCAAGCCGGCGACGCGCTCGGGCTCCAGCTCGAACGCCGAGAACACGAGCCGGCCGCGCGGGCGCAAGATACGCGCGGCTTCGGCGAAGGACGCGCGCTTGTCGGGCGCGTACTGCAACGCGTCCTCGCTGGAGATGGCGTCTGCCGAAGCGTCCGGCAGACCGGTCTGGGCGAAGCTGCCGACGGCAAACCGCGACCGCTCGGCCAGTCCGAGCTGCGCTGCACGCTCGGCCGCGAGAGCGACGCCGACCGCCGAGAGGTCGATGCCGATTACCCGCGCGCCGGTCTCGTTGGCGAGCCAGAGCGCCGGCCCGCCCATGCCGCAGGCGAGGTTGACCAGGGTATCGCCGGGCGAAAGCCGTAGTTCGTCGGCGAAGCGCCGTAGTTCCGCTAGCGTGACGAAGCTGACGTGGCCGAACTGCTCCGGAAAGTCGCGGCCGCACGCGTGCTCGCGCCAGAGCCTGCGTAGCGTCGGCGAGTTCGGCGTCGCGGCGAACACTGCATCGTAGCCGGCGGCGATGATGTCTTCTTCCATATCGGTCGCACCATACCACCACCGCCCACGCCATTAGCGCATCGCGCGCCACTCCTCGCGCAGTACGGACATGGTGACGACATCGTGGTAGGCTCCCCGCTGGTAACGGGCGTGACGGCGGCGGCCCTCTTCGACGAAGCCGCACTTACGGTACGACGCCTGTGCGCGTGCATTGAAATCGTAGACATCGAGTTGCATCCGGTGCAGATTCATCTCTTCGAAGGCGAAGCGCAGCAGCGTCATCAGCGCGTCGGTGCCGTAGCCTTTCGACCAGTATTCCTTCTCGCCGATCATCATGCCGAGCCAGGCGCCGCGGTGCTCCGGCGACGCCTCGTGCAGCCCCATATTGCCGATCGGCACGCCGTCCCTGGTCTCGATGACGAAGCGGACCTCGCCAAACGACTGCGGCTTCGCGGCGCGCTCCGCGACCCAGCCTTCCTCGAACGTCAGCGACTGCGGATAGCGGCTGCCCAGGAACTGGGTGACCGCGCGGTCGTTGATCCATCGCTGCAGCAGCGGTGCATCAGCCGGCTCCCACGCGCGCAGGTTGACGAGCTTGCCATCAAGCATCGGGCCGCTCCCGCCACTCGTCGCGCAACACGCCCATGACGATGAAGTCCTGGTAGGCGCCGTCGCGGTACAAAGCGTGCCGCCGCCGTCCCTCCTCGATGAAGCCGCATTTGCGGTACGCGGCGTACGCGCGCTCGTTGAAGGCGTACGTGAGCAACTCGACGCGGTTGAGGTTCATCTGGTCGAAGGCGAATCGCAGGAGCGTGCGCAGTGCGTCCGAGCCCATGCCCTGCGACCAGCGGCTCTTGTCGCCAATCATGATGCCCAGCTCTGCCCGGCGGTCTTCCGGCCTGAGCCCGAAGAGGTTTACGTTGCCGATGTGCACGCCGTCCTTTGTCTCGATCGCGAAGAACGGCCGCTCGTAGCTCGTCGGCTTCGAGGTGAGGTCGCGAAGCCACGCCTCCTCGGCGAGCCGCGACATCTCGTAGCGGATCGAGAGGAAACGCGTCACGTCGCGGTCGTTGATCCAGCGCGTGTTGCGATCGAGATCGGCCATCTCCGGCGCGCGCAGGTTGACCAGTGTACCTTCAAGCATCGCGCGCCTGCAGCCACTCATCGCGCAGCATGCTCATGATGATGACATCGTGATACGCGCCGCGGCTGTACTGCGCGCCACGCCGGCGGCCCTCGTCGACGAAGCCGAGCTTTCTGTAGGTCGCGAGCGCCCGCGCATTGAAGGCGAAGACGTCGAGGTCGAGCCGGTTGAGGTTCATCTCCTCGAAGACGAAGTGCATGAACGTGCGCAACGCATCGGACCCGTAGCCGCGCGACTGATATTCCGGCTCGCCGATGAGTATGGCGAGCCGCGCCCGTCGGTCCTCAGCGGACATGTTGAACAGCCGCATGCCGCCGATGTGACGTCCGTCCTTCGTCTCGATGGCAAAGCGCGGCTCATCGAAGGAGAGCGGCTTGGCGACGTACGAGCGGACGGACGCCTCGGTGGCCGCGAATGACTGCTGGTAGCGGTCGCCCATCAGCCGCAGCAGCTCTTCGTCGGAAGCCCAGCGTGTGCTGGCCGGGGCGTCTCCCAGCTCGCGGGCGCGCAGGTTGACGAGCGTGCCTTCGATCATGACGGTGGCTGCTCCTTCGGCTGCGCGGCAAGCCATTCGTCCCGCAAGATGCCCATCCAGAGGGTGTCGTGGAACGCGCCCTCGGACCAGCGGTCCTGCCGCATGCGAACCTCTTCGACGAAGCCGCACTTCCGGTAGCACGCCTGCGCGCGCTCGTTGCGGGCGTCGACCGTGAGCTCGATGCGGTAGAGGTTCATCTCCTCGAAGCCGAAGCGCATAAGGGTGCGCATCGCGTCGGTGCCGTAGCCCTTCGACCAGTACGCCTTGTCACCGATGCTGATGCCGACGACGGCGCGCCGGTCTTCGGGCACGACCTGATGGAAGCCGATGCTGCCGATGTGCGTGCCGTCTTTCGTGTCGATGGCGAGCACCACGTGGTCGTACGCACCCATCTTACCGGCGTTCTCGCGGAGCCATCCCTCCTCGGCGAGCTGGGAGAGCGGGTAGCGAAAATGCAGGAAGCGCGTCACTTCGCGGTCGTTGAACCAGCGCGTGTAGCGCTCGAGATCGGTCATCTCGTTCGCGCGCAGATTGACGAGCGTGCCTTCGATCATGTCGCAACTCCTTCCTTCGGCGGTTGAATCCGCCGGCTAACAAGAAAGCCCACTGATTCGTGGGCCTGTCATTCGCTCCGATTGCGTGATGCTCGCTACGACATCGCTTCCAATGACAGGCCGAACTCGGCGATGAGGGCCATCGGGCTGGTGCCCGGGATCGTTCGCGATCCGGAGGTACACGGAACGGATGCGGTCATCGGTCTGCTCCTCGAAAGTTGCGGCAGTATAGCGGGAGCGGGTATCTGCGGCGCAAGCCGTCAGCGTCACCGCACGAGGGCGTCCGTTGTATCATCCATGCCGAACGGAAACCTGTGGAGGCAACGAAATGAGCGTGGATCTTGCGCCGACGTGGGCGCGCTTCAACGAAGATCTGATCCGGCTAGTCGACCATATCCCGGACGACCAGATGAACTGGAGCCCGCGTCCGGAGCTGTGGAACTTCCGCGGCATCCTGCTGCACCTGGCGGACGCGCGCATCGGCTGGCTGGGCGGCACGGTGCAGGATGGCGGCCCACCGGAGCGCGTGTGGGGACGCGTGCGCTCGAAGGAGGAGATCAAACGCGAGTACGAGATCACGTGGCAGCGGGTCGAGCGATTCATCAAGAACCCGGCGCAGCTCGCCGGCACCTACAACGATGAGGGGAACCCGGTCAGCGGCCACTGGATCGCGTTCCACCTGCTCGAGCACGACATCCACCATCGGGCGGATATCTTCCACTACCTGGCGCTGCTGGGCATCGCCACGCCGGACGTCGGGACGCCGTAGGCGTATGCGCGCGCTACGGCGGATCACGTCAGATCCCAAGAGCGCTTCTCGATCTGGCGCTCAAGATCCATCGCTGCGTGCACCACACCTACGATCACGACGCGCTCGTCGAGTAGCCGATAGACGATGCGGTAATTCTGGAAAACGATCTCGCGATACGAGTTCTGGCCGATCTCCGGGACAACTCGTCCGAACTCGGGATGCGAGCGCAGGTGTTCGGCCACTGAAATGATGCGGGCAGCGAACTGGACTGCAGAGGCAGGAGACGAACGAGCGATGAATTCCGCGACGGCGTCCAGATCGCGCGTCGCCTCTACGTGCCAGGAGAGGTCAGCCATTTCTCGAGCCGCTCTTTGGCCTCCTCATGCGAAAGGAGGTTCTCGCCTCGTTCGGCATCGAGTCCGCGACGGAGCATGATGAGCCGGAACTGGAGCTCGGTGATAATCGTCTCTGTCGACACCGTCTCCGGCAGCTGTTCGATCAGTGCGATCGCTTGTGACTTCTCTGTCGCCATGCGAGGAGTATATCAGCGCCGCCCGTCGCTGGTCTCGCGGCCACCCTTTCCTGACGGGGGCTTAAGTGATGTGGCGGCTACGCCAGCGCGTACTCCCGGATCGCCCAGGCAACGCCGTCGTCCTGGTTGCTGGGGCCGACGATGTCGACCTGCGACTTCACTTCGTCGGGAGCATTGCCCATGGCCATGCTGATGCCGGCGACGCGCATCATCTCCAGGTCCGGCGCGGCGTCACCGATCGCCATCGTCTCGGCAAGCGGCACACCGACGTGCTCGCAGACGAGGCGGAGCGCGCGGCCCTTGTCGGCGCCGGCGTGCACGATGTTCAGGTACAGCGGAAATGTCTCGCTGTAACCGGACGCGAGGTTCAGCTCGCCGGCGTGCTTGCCATCGAGGTCGCGCTGCATGCCATCGACCGCATCCTGCCCGAAGAAGAGGAACGCCTCGGCGCCACTCGCGACGTGGCTGGAGAGCCGCTCGGTCAGCACCATGCCGGGCGGCAGTCGGGCAGCGTCGATGTTTGGCCGCCGGGTCAGCAGATACGTCACGTCCTCGACGGTGACCATCGACTCGTAGCGCGCGGCGTCGGCGAGCGCGGCTATGTCGATCGCTGCCGCCGGCGGCAGCGTCAGTTCGAGGAGCCGGGCGTCGTCGATGGGGCTGCGGATCATGGCGCCGTTGTGGCAGATGATCGGCGATGTGATGCCCAGCAGGCGGGCGGTGCGCTTCGCGAGCAGATACCAGCGCGACGTCGCGAGCACAATGTGCACGCCGGCGGCCACGGCCTCGCGGACGGCGGCGGCGTTGGCGTCGCTGACGGTGTGCGCCCCCGTCAGCAGCGTGCCGTCGAGGTCAAGTGCGATCAGACGCACGCGTTTAGCCACCGGCGCTGGACGCCCGTGGCTGTTTGGATGGAAAGCCGAGGCCCGTCCGGTGCATGCTGACGAAGCGCCCGCCGCCGATGACGATGTGGTCGAAGAAGTCGATGTCCATGAGCCGCGCTGCTTCGTGCAGGTTCTTCGTCAGCTCGATGTCTTGCGCTGAGGGGGTTGGGTCGCCCGACGGATGGTTGTGCACGAGGACAATGGCGGCGGCCTTTGCCTTCACCGCTTCGCTCAGCAGCTCGCCGACGCGGACGGACGCGGTGTGCACGCTGCCGACGTAGACCTCGTGCGAGGCGAGCAGCCGGTTGCGCGCGTCGAGCAGCATGACGCGGACGTGCTCCTGCGCGAGCAACGACATCTCCGGCAGCACGATGCTGGCGATGTCCTCGGGCGAGCGCAGGATGGGCTTGCTATCGACGGTGAACTGTGCGACCCGGATCCCAAGCTCTAACGCGGCGAAGATCTGCGCCGCCTTGGCTTCGCCAACGCCACGCTGGCTGCAAAGCTCGGCGAAAGACGCGCGCCGCAGTCCGGCCAGGCCGTCCAGGTCGCTCAGTAGCCGCATCGCCTGCGCCACCGCGCTCTCCTTCGAAGAGCCGACGCGCAGCAGGATCGCGAGCAGCTCCTGGTTCGAGAGCGCCGGCGCGCCGAAGTCACGCAGCCGCTCGCGCGGCCGGTCGGTCTCGGGCAGGTCGCGGATCAGCGTATAGGGGATCTCCGGCGCGTCGTCCATAGGGGCTGAGGCTAGCAGGATGAGGCGCCGTATGGGAAGGTGGCAGTTAAGCACAGAGGTAGGAGGGTCGTGCTTCCTTCCGGCAATTTCGTTCGGCCACGATACTGCAGGCATGCAGGCGATTGTTTCGGCGCTTGACGATCCGCTCCGCGAGCGCATCGAGGACGTCTGGGGTGAACTGAAGGCCGTCTTCGGCCTGAAAAGCGTCATCGGCTCCACGCACCCGCATTTCACCTATCAGGTGGCCCAGCGATACGACTCCGACGCGATCAATGAGGCGCTCTCCGCCATCGCGAAGGTCGAGCCGCCGTTCGCGGCGGAGACGCGCGGCCTGGGCGTGTTTCGGGGCGAGGAGACGGTGCTGTACCTGGCGGTGGCACGCGACGCCGGCGTCGAGCACATGCATGCGCGCGTGTGGGCGGCGGCAGCCGGCGCGGCGAAGGGGCTGCGCGAGTATTACGTGGCTGCGACGTGGGTGCCGCACATCACGCTGGCGATCGGCGACCTGGAGCAGCGGCAACTACCGGAGATCATGCGCTTTCTCGGCAGGCGCGAGTACCGTTGGCCGGTGCCCGTGACGAACCTGAGCCTGATCCCGGACACCGCTTCGACAGCATCGCCCTGGCGACGCTATGCGCTGGAAGGCCGGCGACTACGCTCGGCAACTTCATGACGCCAACGCACGGCACAGCGCCGCCGGTCGGGGGCTGTAAGGCCGCGAACCAACCTGCGTGGCGGGCCGACGGCGTCGTGGAGGGGGGAGGCTAGCAGGCGGGGCGGCAAAGTGCCGGCCGCGGGGCCATGGAGGCGGGCGGAAGTGTCGCATGGCCTGCCGCGGGCGTATTACCTTAAAGAAGATTCCAGCAGTTCCGATCGGGCCCATGTGTAACGCAGGTACTGGACCAGTACACCCGCTTGAACGCCCGGCGAGAGTGGCGTATCGTCGATCCAGGTCGTCCTGAGTTTGTCGCGATCCTCTCTTCAGGGGAAGACGGATCCACAAATGACACAGATCTTCACCAGAGCTAAGACCGGGCAAAGACGAATCCACAGATTTTCACAGAGAGACCCGGCCGGCGATCGCCCGCAGAAGGAGACCCATTATGGTCACCGCAGCACGCATGAACGCTGATGCCAGCGTCGATGACGTCGCGGACGCGATCGACCGGGAGGGCTACGCCATCGTCGAACATCTCCTCACGCCGGATGAGGCGAAGGCCAAGCGCGCCGAGCTGACGCGCATCCTCGCAGAGACGCCGGTTGGCCGGAACGACTTCGAGGGCTTCAAGACGCGCCGCATCTACGCGCTGTTCGCGAAGACCCGCGCCTTCGACGAGCCGGCGACGCATCCGCTCGTGCTCGGGGTGCTCGACCGCGTGCTCGGCCCGAGCTACCAGCTGAGCGCGCCCGTCGGCATCGAGATCTCGCCCGGCGAGACGGCACAGGTCCTCCACACGGACGACGGCATCTACCCGATCGCCAAGCCGCATCAGGAGATCGTCCTCAATACCATGTGGGCGCTCGACGATTTCACCGAGGAGAACGGCGCCACCCGTGTCGTCCCCGGCAGCCATCGCTCCGCCGAACGCCCGCCGGAAGACGCGCACATCGAGTTGGCGACGATGCCGGCGGGATCGGTGATGTTCTTCACCGGCAGCGTCTTTCACGGCGGCGGCGCCAACCAGAGCGACCAGCCCCGCCTCGGCACCATCCTCGAATACGTCTCCGGCTGGCTCCGCCCGCAGGAGAACCACATCCTCGCCGTCCCGCGCGAGGTCGTGCGCACCCTGCCGGTCCGCCTGCAAGAGCTGCTCGGCTACAACATCCATCCGCCGTTCGTGGGCTACGTAGACGGCCGCCACCCGCGCAAGATGCTCGAGTAACTGAAGGAGAGCCGCGAGATCGCCCTCGCGTCGCGGCTCTACACGAAGACATTAACCGCGCGTTGCGCCGCATCGATGAGCGGGATCGGGTACACGCCGAAGAAGAACACCCCCGCCGCCGCCAGCACCAGCAGGCCCTGCGTCAGTAGCGGCGAGCGCACTTCCGGCGCCCCCTCGGCCGTGCCCAAATACATCTGCCGCGCCACGCCCAGATAGTAGACGGCGGAGACAGCCGTGTTCAGCACCGCGACGATGACCAGCCAGACCAGGTCGGCCTGCACCGCCGCGTTGAAGATGTACACCTTCGCGATGAACCCCGCCGTCGGCGGCAGTCCCGTCAGCGACAGCAGGCAGAACAGCAGCACCACAGCCGGCACCGGCGCCCGCCGCCCCATGCCCGCATAGTCCTCTATCTCGTCGCTGTTCGTCCGGTTGGAGATCGCCATCACGGCGAAGAAGGCGCCGAGGTTCGTGAAGGCATACGTCGCCAGGAAGAACACCACCCCGCTCGCGCCGAGCTGCGTGCCGCCGTTCGTCGTCGCCGAGATTGCCGCCAGCCCGACGAGGAAGTTTCCCGCCTGCGCTATCGAGCTATATCCCAGCATGCGACGGATGTTCGTCTGGCGCAGCGCCATCACGTTGCCGACGGTCATCGTCACTGCCGCGAGCACGGCGAACAGGTGCTTCCAGTCGTCACCCACGAACGTGTGCGGGCCGAAGCCCTCGAAGAAGATGCGCAGCACCACCGCGAACGCTGCCGCTTTGCTCCCGACCGAAAGGAACGCAGCCACCGGCGCCGGCGCGCCCTGGTACACGTCGGGCGTCCACATCTGGAACGGCACGATCGCCATCTTGAAGCCGAAGCCGGCGGCGAGAAACACCATGCTGACGATCAGCGCCGACCGGATGCCGGAGTCGCCGCTGGCGATCGTCGATGCGATGCTCACCGAGCCGTCGGTGCTGATCAGCCGTGTCGTGCCGGCGATGCCGTACAGGAACGCCATGCCATACAGGATCACCGCCGACGCCACCGCCCCCAGCAGCAGGTACTTCAGCGCCGCCTCGCTGCCCTTGTCGTCGCGCAGGAAGCCGGCGAGGACGAACTGCGTGATGCTCGTCAGCTCCAGCGACACGAAGATCGTCACCAGATCGCGCGCTCCCGATAGCAGCATCATGCCCGACGTCGCGATCAGCACCAGCGCGAAGAATTCCCCCTGCCGGTCGCCGAAGCGCTCGGCGTACTCGAGCGACGCCAGAATCACTGCGCCCGACACGCCGATGAACATGAACGTGAAGAAGATGCTGAAGTTGTCGAGCGCCATCGTATCGCTGAAGAACGACGCCTGCCGGTCGCGCAGGATAAGCACTACGAGCCACGCGGCCGACGCCGTAAGTCCGGCGATCGCCAGCCCGCTCAACCATTTCTTGCGGTCGCGCGGTGTCATCAGGTCGGCGATGAGTATGACGCCGGCCGTCGCCATCACGGCGAGTATCGGGCCGAGGCGGTCGAGATCCTGCAGCATCAGCCCAGCACCTTCACGATGTTGATGATGCCGGTGTCCAGCACATCCACTACGAGTGAAGGCCGCAGCCCGACGCCGACGATGACGATGACGAGCGCCCCCATTGGCACGCGCTCCCACCAGACGTCCGCGTCGGGAAGCGCCGCCCAGCGGTCATTTCTCGGCCCGAAGAACACGCGCTGGATCATCCAGGTGATGTAGCCGGCCGAAAGCAGGACCCCGAAGACGGCGATGACCGTCGGCGCGGTGTACTTGTCGAAGCTCCCCAGGAAGACCAGCAGCTCAGCGACGAAGCCCGACAGAGCAGGCAGCCCCAGCGCCGCCAGCCCGGCGATCACCATCACCGTCGCCGCGAGCGGCATCGTGTGCGCCAGGCCCGACAGTTCGTCGATGTCCCGCGTGTGCGCCCGGTCGTACACGATGCCCACCATCACGAAGAGCAGGGCCGTGATCGTCCCGTGTGTGAACATCTGGAGCGCGGCGCCGTTGAGGCTGACGTGACCGAGCGCGGCGATGCCGAGCAGCACGTAGCCCATGTGGCTGACGCTCGAGTACGCCACGAGGCGCTTCAGGTCCGTCTGCCGCAGCGTCAGTATCGCGCCGTAGATGACACTGATCGCCGCGAGCGTCGCGAGCCAGACGCCATAGTCCTTCGCCTGGTGAGGCATCAGCGTGACGAGGACGCGGAGGATGCCATAGCCGCCCATTTTCAGCAGTACGCCCGCAAGGATCACCGAGACGGCCGTCGGGGCGTCGGTGTGCGCATCGGGCAGCCAGGTGTGCAGCGGGATCACCGGCAACTTCACCGCAAAGCCGATGAAGATGAAGCCGAACACCACCCAGAGCGGCAGCAGCGTGTGAGTGACCTGGCTCTGCTGCAGACGCACCATATCGAAGGTGTGCACCGGCTCCGCGCTGAACGCCAGCACCAGGAAGCCCACCAGCATGAAGGCCGAGCCCGCGATCGTAAAGATCAGGAACTTCATCGCCGAGTATTCTTTGCGGCCGCTGCCCCAGACGGAGATGAGCAGGTACATCGGCAGAAGCTCGAGCTCCCAGAAGAGGAAGAACATGATCAGATCGAGCGACGTGAAGACGCCGAGCACCGCCGTCTCCAGCACGAGCAGCCAGATGAAGTATTCCTTCGTCCGCAGCTTCACGCCGAACGAGATCAGCGTCGCCACGACGAAGAGGAACGTCGTCAGCAGCACCATCGTGATGCCGAGGCCGTCCACGCCCAGGTGGAATTGCACGTCGAAGCCCGCCTTCGCGGAATCGATCCACGTCGCCTGCGAGACGAACTGAAATGTCGGCGACGCCTCGCCCGGGCTGCGGTCGAACCTCGTCAGCAAGATGATGGACCCCACAAACGAGGTCATTGTCGCCAGCAGCGCAAGCCACTTCGTCTCGTTGTTGTCATCGCGCGGCACGGCGAAGAGGATGACGCCCGCCGCGACGGCCGGGAAGAAGACGGTGAAGACGAGCAATCCGTTCACGTCGATCTATCTCTCCAGCAGCACGAGCATCAGAAACGCCGTCACGACGAGTCCCGCAAATCCGATGCTGCCATACGCTTGCACGGATCCCGATTGCACCCATCGCAGCCCATCGCCGATGCGGCGCGTGACGCTGGCGCTGCCGTTCACCGCGCCATCGACGACATGCGTATCGAACCACTGTCCAAGAGCCGTCGCGAAGTTGTAGAGCCCTTCGCGCACGATCAGGCCCTCGTAGAGGTCGTCCATGTAGTACTTGCGGGCGACCAGCGTGTGCACGGGCCCCCACACCTTCTGCAGCGACTCGGACGAAACGAGCTTGGCCTGATAGATCGCCCACGCCAGCCCGATGCCGGCCAGGGCCAGCGCGCTCGAAGAGATTGCGATCCCCCAGTTGAACGACTCGTGCCGCAGCGCCTCGGCCGAAGACACCGGCACCGCCCCCTCGAGCAAGTGCGCAATGCCCTCCGTGGAATGGGACGGGAAGTTCACGAAGCCGATCAGGGCCGCCGGCACGGCAAGCATCAGCAGCGGCAGCGCCATCACCAGCGGCGACTCATGCGGGTCGGCTGGGTGCGCGCTGGCCTGCTCCGCGGCGACGCCGTGCTCCGGTGGCTCGCCGCCCTTCCATTCGCCTTCGAAGGTGAGAAAGACGGCGCGGAACGCGTAGAAAGCCGTCATGAAGACGACGGCCATCGCCACGGCGAAGAGGATCCTGTTGTCCGCCCACGCTGAGCCCAGGATGTCGTCCTTCGACCAGAATCCGGAGAATGGCGGCACACCCGCCAGGCTTAACGATCCGATGAGGAAGGTGCCGTACGTGATCGGCATGAACTTCCGAAGCCCGCCCATCTTCCGCATGTCGAATGTGCCCGACGCGTGGTTCACCGAGCCCGCGCCGAGAAAGAGTAATGCCTTGAAAAACGCATGCGTCAACAGGTGGAAGATCGCTGCCACATACCCCCCGACGCCGAGTGCCAGCATCATGTAGCCGAGCTGGCTGATCGTCGAGTACGCCAGCACACGCTTGATATCGGTCATGACGATGGCGATAGATGCGGCGAAGATCGCCGTAAAGCCGCCGATATAGGCGACCGTATGCAGCACCTGCTCTGACTGCTGGAACACCGGGTACATCCGCGCGACGAGGTAGACGCCGGCCGCAACCATGGTGGCCGCGTGGATGAGCGCCGACACCGGCGTCGGGCCCTCCATCGCGTCGGGGAGCCAGACATGCAGCGGGAACTGCGCCGATTTGCCTACGGCGCCGGCGAAAACGCCGAGCGCGAACAGCGTCAGCACGCCATCGGTGATCTGATGATTCACCGCCATCTGCTGCAACAGCGGAATGCTGAAGGTGTTCGTCTTCGTCCAAATCAGCAGGATCGCCAGCAGGAAGCCAATATCACCGAGACGCGTCGTAAGAAACGCCTTCTTCGCCGCATCGGCCGCGGATTTCTTGTCGAACCAGAAGCCGATCAGCAGGTACGAGCCCAGGCCCACGAGCTCCCAAAAGACATAGACGATGATGATGCTGTCCACCATGATCAGGCCCAGCATCGCCGCCGTGAAGAGGGACATGTATGCGTAGTAGCGGGAGTAGCCGCCATCGCCGTGCATGTAGCCCTGCGAGTAGACCTGCACCAGCAGCGACACCGACGTCACGATCACGAGCATCAGCGCGCTCAGGCCGTCGATGCGCAGAGCGAGGTCGATCGTGAGATTCGGGCCGCCGATCTGTTGCAAGACGGGATTCGATGTGTGGATCGAGAGCCACTCGTACGAGCCGAATGCCAGCGCGTGGCCGTCGGCATCAATGACACTGTCCAGCGCCCACAGCGCGAACAGGAACGCCGTGCCGATCGCGGCGATCGTCACGTATCCCGAGAGCCGCGGGAATGGCTTGGTCAAGAACGCGATCGTCAGCATCGATGCCACCGGGAGCAGCAAGATCGCCCAGACGACACCCTCGGGGATCGTGGGGAGGATCATCGGCTCCACCGGTGGTGGATGTTAGATGTTGGATGTTCGATGTTCGAACGCCGACGGGTGCGCAGGCACCACTGCTCGAACTCCAACATCCAACATCCAACTTCCAACATCTAGATCTTCCGCATGATTTCGAGCGCTACGTGGGTCTTGCTGTCGGGCACCCAGATCTCCCGCGGCTGCGCCATCGACGCGTCGCCCTCGAGAGGCGGCACGATGCGATTCGATATCCCTTCTGCGTCGAAGAGTTCCTTCCACACCTCCGCGGCGTATCCGTTCTTCACATCCAGCAGCTTCGACCACACCTTTTCGAGGTCTCCTTGTGATTAGTGATTGGTGACTGGCCTATCAGCCGATCACCAGTCACCAGTCACCAGTCACCAGTCACCATCTCAGTACATCGATCTCGTCGACATTGATCGTGTCGCGGTGCTTGTACACGGACACGGCCAGCGCCAGCGCCACGGCTGCTTCGGCCGCGGCGACCGTAATCACGAAGACGGCAAACACCTGCCCGTCCAGCGGCCGTGGCGATGTCGTGTAGCGTGAAAACGCGAGCAACGTGACGTTGACCGCATTTAGCATCAGCTCTACCCCCATCAGCACGCCGACGGCGTTGCGCTTCGACAAAGCGACGTAGAGTCCAATGGCGAACAACAGGCCGCCGAGCACGAGGACGTGTTCCAGCGGCACGTGGGCGAGCAGAACATCACGCATTCAACTCGTCCTCATCTTCCCGGGTCAGCACGATGGCGCCGACCATCGCGGTCATCAGCAGCACGGAGGCAACCTCGAACGGCACGACGTAAGGCTTGAGGAAGGCCTCGCCGAGCGAAGCGGCGGTCGCCGGGAAAGCGCCACGGCCGGAAATGCTCCAGCTTGTGTCGTACGCCACGAAGACGATAACGGCCAGCACGAGCCCAGACAGGATCAGCGCGGGCCACTGAAACGCCGTTGCCGAGTTCTTGCGGTCTGCCGCTGGCGTGAGCATCACGGCGAACGTCATCAGCACCGCCACCGCGCCTGCGTAGATCAGCACCTGGACGACGGCCACGAAATCGGCGGACAGCACGACGTAGATCCCCGCGACCCCCACAAACGACAGTGCGAGGAAGAGCACCGCCTGGATCAGCTCGCGCACAAAGGCCACCATGATCGCGCAGCCGACCGTCGTCACGGCGAGTACGTAGAAGGCAACCACGATGCCGGTATCGTCGATCACGGGCGCTGCTCCGTCATGAAGGCCGGCTGCCCGCGCTCACCGCATCCAGCGAGGCCACGGCCGGCAGCGACGGCACGTCGATATTCCCGTAGAAGCGCAGCCGTTCCGGAAAGCGCTGGAACTTCGGCGAGAGGAGTTTCATGAAGCCATAGATGACCACGCCCGCCAGTGCATTGTTGATGAGGATGTACACGGGGATCAGCAGTCCCGCGCTCCAGCCGCTCTCTTCCCAGATCAGCACTTCCGCGGCTACCAGAACGATATTGATGATCGCCATCGGTGTCATCCACTTCCAGGCGAACGCCAGGAGTTGGTCAATGCGGAATCGCGGCAGCGTACCGCGCGTCCAGACGAACAGGAAGTACACGCCGTAGATCTTACCGACGTAGATCATCCAGCCGGGTACCAACTCGTCGAGCTTGTACATCCACCACCCACCCAGGAAAAGAGTCGAGATGATCGCGGAGACAACCACAGCGTTGATCAGCTCTGCCGCGTAGAAGAGACCAAACTTCATCCCGGAGTACTCGGTGTGGTAGCCGCCCACAATCTCCGATTCAGCCTCCGCGATGTCAGCGGGCGTCCGGTTCAACTCGGCCGAGACGGAGATGAAGTAGATGAAGAAGGGCAACGGCTGCAGCAACACCATGAACGCCCAGTACTTCTCCTGGAACAGGACGATCCCCTCCAGGTCCATCGTTCCGGCGAACAGCACGACGCCGAGCAGCGCCAGCACGATCGGGATCTCATAGCTCACGAGCATCGCGATGACCCGCATCGAGCCGAATAGCGCGTACTTGTTATTGGAGCTGTACCCCGCCATGAACACGGCTAGCGCGCCAAGCGACGATGCGGCCAGCAGGAACAGTACGCCGACATCGAGGGTGGCGAGCGTCATGTTCCGGCCCCACGGCAGCACGGCCATCAGCCAGATGCCCGGCACGGTGAACATGATCGGCGCTAACGTGAAGATCATCCCCGATGCGCTCGTCGGTTGCAGCACTTCCTTCTGCATCAGCTTGATGGCATCCGCCACCGGCTGGAGCAGGCCAAACGGCCCCAGGCGGTTCGGTCCGAGCCGCGATTGCATCCGCCCGACGACGCGCCGCTCGACCCAGATGTTGATGATCGCGACACCACCGATGAAGGCGACGATGCCGCCAGCGCCCAGCAGCGCCGATACCACGAAGATCAGCCAATGCGGTCCGCCCGCATCGCCAATCAGCTCTTCGATCTTGCGGCTGAGATTCGAGAGGTCGCGGATGTCGAACCAGTAACCCGTGATGATACTGAGGAGCCCCACCGTCATCGGTCAAGCTCCCCGACGTTGATATCAATGCTGCCGAGCGTGACGATCGCGTCCGCGATCGTCTTGCCGACGGTCATCTCCTTCAGCACGCTGAGATTAATCAGCGATGGAGCGCGCACATGCCAGCGATAGGGGGCCGGACCGCCGTCGCTGACGACGTAGAATCCAAGCTCGCCCTTCGGAGATTCGACGCGGGCGTACGACTCACCGGCCGGCGGTCGAATGGCGAGCGGCACGTCGGTCTTGTGCGGGCCATCCGGCAAGGCATGAACCGCCTGGCGGATAATCCGCAGGCTCTGTTTCATCTCCTCGATGCGAATGATCATCCGGTCGTAGGCGTCTCCGTTATAGCCAACCGGAATGTCGAATTCAAAATGGTCGTATCCGCTATACGGGTCGGCTTTGCGAATGTCCCACGCGATACCGGCGCTGCGCAGCATGGGACCGCTCAACGACGCGTTGATCGCCATCTCCGGCGTGACGACCCCGACATCGCGCGCCCGCATCATGATGATCTCGTTGCCCACGAGCAGTCGTTCATATTCTTCGAAGCGGTACGGCAAGTCGTCGTTGACCAATTGATCGAGAGCAGGCAGGAACTCCTCCGGAATGTCGAAGGCCACGCCGCCGATCCGCATGTAGTTCGTCGTCAGCCGAGCGCCACAGGTCATCTCGAAGAGATCGAGCACCTTCTCCCGGTCGCGGAAGCAGTACATGACCGGCGTCTGCCAAGCGCCGCAGTCGTTGATGAAGGCGCCGGTCGCCATGCAGTGGCTCGCGATCCGCTGCAACTCATTGAAGATGACGCGCAGGTACTGCGCCCGCTCCGGCACATCGATCCCCGCCAGCTTCTCGACGGAAAGGCAGTAGCCAAGATTGCCGGCCATCGCCGCCAGGTAGTCCATGCGGTCGGTGAACGGGATGTTCTGCGTGTACGTGCGCTCTTCGGCCAGCTTCTCCATGCTGCGGTGCAGATAGCCGACGACCATCTTCACATCGACGATGCGCTCGCCATCGATCTTCGCGACCATGCGAAAGACGCCATGCGTGCTCGGATGTTGAGGTCCGATATTGACTTCGACAGGCTCCGACTTGATCGGCACGGTCATCTCTCTGCGCTAATTGCCGCTGCCCGGATCCTGCGGGCGGAACTCCTGTCCGGTCTGCCCCGGTGCCTGCTTCGGGAACTGGCTCAAGCCAGGCTTCTGACCGCCCGGCATCGCCATGAAGTCCTTGCGGAGCGGATGCCCGGGGAACGCGTCCCAGAGAAACAGCCTCGTGAGTGCCGGGTGCCCTTCGAATTGAACACCCATGAGGTCGTAGATCTCCCGCTCTTGCAGCCACGCGCCGCTCCAGAGCGGGCTGATCGAAGGCACCTCGGGTTGCTCGTGGTCCGCAGAGACTTTCACTTCGAAGATGTGGTTCTGCGTCAGCGACGAGAAGTGATACACGACATCGATGCGCGTGATCATGTCGACGCTGCACATCTGCACCAGGTACTTGCCATCGAGGCTCTCGTCGTCGCGGATGATCCGCATGGCATCGAACGCGCGCACGGCATCGAGTACCACATAGCCGTCGTGGACGGCCGTCACGGCGTCGGCCAGCGCGCTGCGGATGCGGTCGGCCACCTCGCCACCGGACAGCGTCACGGTAGTTGGGTGCGGCATCAGATCCACTCCATCGCGCGCTTGCGCCACGCGTAGGCGTAACCGACCCCAAGGATGGCAATGAAGATCATCGCTTCGATGAAGGCGTAGACGCCGAGGTGGCGATACGCCACCGCCCACGGATAGAGGAACACCGCCTCCACGTCGAAGACAACGAACAGCAGCGCGAACACGTAATAACGGACGTTGTAGCGGACGTGCGCGTCGCCGATCGGCACCATCCCGCACTCGTATACCGATTGCTTGATGGGATCTGGTTTCGACGGCCGAATGCGAAACACCCCGAGGGCAACCGAGAGAGCGATGGGGATCATCGGGAAGGCGACCGCGAAGATCAGGAGGAATCCCGCCCGGCCAAACTGCTCGATCACGAAGCACCCCCGGGGTGGGAAGTTTGTGAATTTCGACGCTATCTCGCGGCGAATGCTATCACAGGCCCCCTGCACGGACAAACAGATGTTGCGCGAAAGCCCTGGTCGGTGCTATCTCGGCGCTCGGTCCTCTGGCGCGGCCGACGCTACACCGAACCAGGCAGCGAACGCCAGTACGGCGACGCCTGCCGCGGCATCGGTAAAGATCGTGGCATAAAAGAACGGCGGAATATGCGGCGACCCGCTCGTGAAGTGTCCCAGCGTCACCAGCCCCAGGATCGAGTACAGCATGAGGCAGGCACACGCTCCGGGAGCATGTCTGGCATACAGCCAATAGCCAAGGAGCCCGATCGCGGTGAGTGTGGGCCAGACAACCAGAATCAGCAACCGGATGGTTTCAGAACTCGCGAGGCTCGACGCCGGGTAGTGTGCGATCTCGACGTAATTGTGGCTGTAGTGGACAGCGGTGGAGACGATGCTCACCGCAAGTATGGCTCTCAGCACCCGGAGCCCGCGCGTTTCGTCAGTTTGCCATTGCCTCACGAGTGATCGTGGCTCCTTCCGCTTGGCAATGGCTGCGATCGCGCCACTCATCCTTTGTTCGCGTTTCCAGGCACGTCGAGGTTGAGCTCATTAAGTCACCTCCCCCCGCTAGATAGATCGCTCTAGCGATATGCTAACCTGTCCTCGCGCCGTCTGCAACCCAACGAGGGAGTAATGTCCATGGCCGCCACCAAAGATCGCATCGTCGATGCCAGCGCTGAGCTCTTTCGTCGTTACGGCTACACGGGCACCGGCGTGAAGCAGATCGTGGCCGCCGCGAGTGCACCCTTCGGCTCCTTGTATCACTTCTTCCCTGGAGGCAAGGAGCAACTCGGCGAAGAAGTCATACGCTCGTCCGGCCAGACGTACCTGCAGCTCATCGACGCCATTTTCACCCCCGCGCCGGACGTCGTGACGGCTGTACGCAATTTCTTCGCCGGCGCCGCCGAGACCCTGCGCGAGTCCGGCTACGCCGACGCGTGCCCCATCGCCACGGTCGCGCTCGAAGTCGCCAGTACCAACGAACCGCTTCGCCAGGCAACCGCCGACGTCTTCGAGAGCTGGATTGCGGCGGCCGCGGAGCGATTCGCTGAAGCCGGTATTTCCGCTCGTACCGCAACGGAACTCGCGATCTCGCTGCTGGCGATTCTGGAAGGGGCGTTCATCCTCAGCCGAGCCATGCGCAGCACAGAACCTGTCGCCATCGCCGGCGCCACAGCCGTCGCCGCCGTGCGTGCTGCCCTGCCAAACGCGGCTTCGGATGCTCCTTAGGCACGCGCGCTGCGATTCCCGACGCCCGGGGCCGATAGTTATGTAAGGGCGTCGGCGAATCGAGGCGGGGGTCGAGCGATTGCAGCACTGGGCGCGGCGGGAACTCTACGGCCCGTTACTAGCGTTGGCGCTCGTCGCCGTCCAGTTCACGGCGATCCACTTCGCGCCTTCGGCGCTGCTGGTGCGCATCGTGCTCCCTGCTACAATCGCCGCCGTACCGGTTGTGCTCTGGCCGTTCAGGCAGCACCTCGGCATTTGGATCATGTTCGTCGGGCTGTTGGCGAATCTCGCGGCGGTGCTGGCAAACGGCGGCTTCATGCCCATCGACCGCGCCACTGTGGCCGCGGCTGTCGGGGACGAACGCGCGGCGGCCTATGTGCCCGGACAATGGTTGAGTGGGTCTAAGGACGCCCTGATCGCCGACGGAGGCGGCCACGCCGTGGCCCTCGGCGATAGCCTCGTCGTGCACATCGGCCGCGGCGGATTTGTCGCGAGCGCCGGCGATCTTGTCGTCGGGTTCGGCCTGGTGGTCCTCGCTGCCGAAGCGTCGATTGCGTTTCAGCGGGGTTCGCTCCGTTCGCGGGAGACTGCGGCGGGAGCGCGCGTGGCGTCCAAGACAGAGGCGGAGGGCGGCGCCGTCACCTCGTCGTAACGCACCGCCCCCGCCCAGCAAGACCCCTGCGGTAGCGAGGGCAAATATCTGCCGCAGGTGCTCCAGACCGATGGTACGGCGCCCTTCTGACGAGATGCTCACCGGGCCTCCCGGTGAGTTTCCCTTCGGGAGTGGCCGCTACGCCGGCGCGATAGCATGGTACGGCGCCCTTCTGACGAGATGCTCACCGGGAATCCCGGCGAGTTTCCCTTCGGGGGGTGGCCGCTACGCCGGCGCGATAGCGTCGACCTTGGCGCGCGCGGCGGCCTTGTCTTTGAACCAGAGCGCATTGATCTCGGTGTACGGCTTGAGATTGTCCGGGACGTCATCTTCCGCGAAGATCGCGTTCACGGGGCACGCTGGCTCGCAGGCGCCACAATCGATGCACTCGTCCGGGTCGATGTAAAGTATCTTGTCCTCGTCGCCGTCATCGTGAATGCAGTCGACCGGGCAGACGTCGACGCACGAACGATCCTTTGTCCCGATGCAAGGATCCGTGATCGTGTAAGTCATGACGGTGCTCCTCTCGTGGTCAGTAATCGTTGCCGACCGGCATTGTAGAAACCGCCACGCGCTAAGCGAAAGGCTTTTGCCAACTGTTTGCTTCGTTTATCTAAAATACGAGCCCGGCACCGCACGCCGTCATGGCCAAGCCCCCTCCTGTCGTACAATCGTGGAACATCCGACGATGCAGCCCGGCGATGACGGAGGAGATCCCATGCTACGTATTGGAGACCCAGCGCCCGATTTCGATCTGCAAGACGAGAACGGCAGGCCCGTACGGCTGAGCGACTTCCGGGGCAAATCGTCCGTCGTGCTGATGTTCTACCCGGCTGACAACACTCCGGGTTGCACGAAACAGCTGTGCACCGCCCGGGACGACTACGACAAGTACGTCGAGGCAGGCGTCGCGGTATTCGGCGTGAACCCCGGCAGTGCCGCCACGCACAAGAAGTTCGCCGAGACGCACGGCTTCAAGACGCCACTACTACTCGACGCGGGTGGCAAGGTGTCCCGCGCCTACGACGCGCTGATGCCGATCCCCCTCTGGACGCAGGTGAAGCGCACGGTGGCCGGCATCGACCGTGATGGCGTGGTGCGCTTCTACGAACGCGGCATGCCTTCGACTTCGACGATTCTGTCGGGCCTTTCGGCGGCCGTGGCCACCTAGCAGGGTGCTGAAGAACACGCACCGCCGGATCTGAAATGCTGCCCCGACGCGCAGACATTACGAACTGAGGTTCGAGATGCGTGGGGCGGACAGGTCTAAAGACCTGTCCCTACGTCTTGATGCCGGCTGACCCGACTTTTTCAGCACCCTGCTAGAACGCAAACCTTCCGCGCGATCAGCCGACCGCTGCTAACCCGGCGTCCACCCGGCGCGTTTCACCAGGAAGTACTCGAGCGAGTCCGCGAGTGCGAGCCATGACGCCTCGATGATGTCCGTACTGGCGCCGACGGTCGTCCACGACCGCTTGCCGTCGCTCGACTCGATCAACACCCGCACTGCCGCACTCGTACCGGCCGCGCTGTCGATGATCCGCACTTTGAAGTCGATGAGCTTGACGGCGTAGATCGCCGGGAAGAACTCGACCAGCGCCTTGCGAACGGCAGCGTCGAGCGCATTCACCGGGCCGTTGCCTTCGGCGGCCGTCTGCAGCAGTTTGCCACCGATGCGCACCTTGGCCATCGCTTCGGCCTGCATTTCGCGGTCATGCCCGGCGTTTGCCGACGCGCGCCGCTCGACGATCCAGAAGTCCTCCAACTCAAAGGGGACGGCGTAATCGGGCCGCGCGCGCCGCACCAGCATTTCAAACGATGCCTCGGCGCCCTCGAACTGATAGCCCTTCGACTCCTGCTCGTTGACCAACTCCTGAAGCCGGCGCGCGTCTTCCCGGGGTAGTTCCGATTCGAAGCCGACTTCTCGCAGCTTCTGCTGAATCCCCCGGCTGCCGCCCAGCTCGGAGACGATCAGTCGCCTGGCGTTGCCGACGCGCTCCGGCGGGACGTGCTGGTACGAGGCGTCGGTCTTCAGCACGGCCGCAACGTGCAGTCCGCCCTTGTGGGTGAACGCGCTCATGCCGACGTATGGCTGATACGGGTTCGGCACGAGGTTCACTACTTCGCTCACGTAGTGGCTGACATCGGTCAGCATTGCGAGCTGGTCATCGGAGACGACATCCAGCCCCAGCTTGAGCTTCAGGTTGGCGATGATGCTGAGGAGGTTCGCGTTTCCACAACGTTCGCCGTACCCGTTGACGCAGCCCTGTACCTGCTCGACGCCCTCGGCGACCGCCGCGAGGGAAGTCGCAACTGCCAGGTCCGCATCGTTGTGCGTGTGGATGCCAAGCGGCGCGTCGATCTCCGCCTTGACCGCGCGAATCGCGTCCACGATCTGTTGTGCCGTCATGCCACCGTTGCTGTCGCAGAGCACAAGGCAGCCCGCCCCCGCGGTAGCCGCCGCCTTCAGGCAAGCGAGGGCGTATGCTCGGTTCGAGATGAATCCGTCGAAGAAGTGCTCCGCATCGAAGAAGACCGTGCGGCCGTTCGCGCGCATCAGCCGGACCGAATCGGCGATCATCGACAGATTCTCTTCGAGCGACGTTTCGATCACATGCCGCACGTGGTAATCGCTGGCCTTGCCGACAAGGGTGACGACCGGCGTCCGGGCATCGAGAAGAGCGCGCAAATTGGTATCGGATTCGGCGCCGCCGCCCGCGCGCCGCGTCGAGCCGAACGCCGCGAGCCGCGCGTGCTGGAGGCTCAGGGATTGCGCGCGGACGAAGAACTCGGCGTCCTTCGGGTTGCTGCCCGGCCAGCCGCCCTCGATGTAGTGCACGCCTAGCTCGTCGAGCTTGCGCGTGATCTTGAGCTTGTCTTCGACGGAGAGCGAGATGCCCTCCATCTGGGCCCCGTCCCGGAGCGTCGTGTCATACAGTTCGAGCTTCATGAAGACTATGACTCCTGCGATCAGGCCAGTATGGCTACTGGCGCCGTGGCTTGCCTATCGGGAGAACGATGAGCAGCCAATAGCTCCCCGCGGCGATGAACCGCAGGTTGAGCGAGCCTCAGGAGTGTGATGCGCGACCATATCGAGCGCAGCTTATCATATGCCCGATATTCTATTCGCTGAGTGGCTCTGATTTCAGCGATGCCGGATACTGTCGTCCGCAATGGGGACTGAACCCGATCACCCGCCGCGGCAGCCAGTTCCGGAGAACGGGAGCCCTGATGGGCTACCCGGCGCTGACGCGCCGGAGCCGCGCGGGCCTTCGCAGACGCTCCACTTGCCGCGACCCTCGCATGCGCCCGCGCCAGCGAATTCGGGCGACAACGAAAAGCCTTCGGTTCACCCCGCGACGCCGGAGGACAGTGTAGAGCGCGTGCCCGACGCGCGCAGGCGTCCCGAATTCAACCCCGAGAGTCAGGCAGAGATCCACCAGGGGAGCAAGCCAGGTACCCGCTACGCGCGGATGACGCGCGTTCGCGAGCGACGCTTCGAGCGCGGCGACACCGCGGGCACGATTCGGGCGACCGAAGTCGCGGACATGCCGCGGAGCGGCGCCGGCCGTGTCTGGCGCTCCATGAAGCGCACGCTGGTCGGGGCGCCGCTTGCATCTTCCCGGTTAACCGAAGAACGTCTGAGCAAGGTCAAGGCGCTGGCGATCTTTTCGTCTGATGCTCTGTCTTCCACCGCATACGCCACGGAAGAGATTCTGCTGATCCTGGTGCTCGCCGGCGCCGCAGCGCTGACATATTCCATCTACATCAGCATCGCGATCGCTGTGTTGCTTGTGATCGTCGCGACGTCGTACCGGCAGACAATCCGTGCCTATCCAAACGGCGGCGGCGCCTACAAAGTCGCGATGGACAACCTCGGAACCACGCCGGGGCTTGTGGCGGGGGCCTCGTTGGTCGTCGACTACACGCTGACTGTCGCCGTCAGTACGGCGGCGGGAGTTGCCGCGATCACGTCGGCGATACCGGAGTTGCACGACGAGCGTGTAGTCCTCGCGGTGATGTTCGTGGTGCTCCTGACTGTCGGCAATCTACGGGGACTGCGCGAAGCCGGCACCATTTTCGCGATACCGACGTATTTCTTTCTCGTCACCTTCTCGCTGATGATAGTGGTCGGCCTCGTGCGGGTCGCTCTTGGCGGCATCGACTCCGTCCCGCACGGGGACTCCATTACCCCGGGCACGCAATCGATCACGCTGTTTCTCATATTGCGGGCATTCTCTTCCGGCGCCACGGCGCTCACCGGCATCGAGGCGATCTCGAACGGAGTACCAGCGTTCAGAGAACCTTCTCCCAAGAATGCGGCGACCACCCTAACGTGGATGGCCGGGATCCTCACGGTCCTGTTCGTCAGCCTGACGGTGCTGGCGCACGAGATCGGTGTGTACCCGTCCGAATCAAAGACGGTCGTAGCACAGATCGCCGAGGCGGTGTTCGGCGGCGGTCCGTTGTTCTACCTCGTGCAGGTGTCGACCGCCCTCATACTCGTGCTGGCGGCGAACACCAGCTTTGCCGGGCTGCCGGCGCTCGCCTCTGTCATGGCGCGTGACCGCTGGGCGCCGCGCTTTTTTACCTTCCGTGGCGATCGGCTCGGGTACTCCCACGGGATCATCGCGCTCGCCCTCGCTTCGGCATTGTTACTCGTGGCGTACGGCGCCGATACGCACCGCCTGATTCCGCTCTACGCCGTCGGTGTGTTCGTGGGCTTCACCCTGTCTCAGGCCGGAATGGTCGTGCACTGGAGAAAAATCCGCGAAGCGGGTTGGCGGTGCGCGATGATCATCAACGGCATCGGCGCCGCTTCTACGGGCGTGGTGGCAGTCATCATCGCCGCCACGAAATTCACGCATGGAGCCTGGCTGACGATCATCGCTATCGGGCTACTCGCCCTGATCTTCTGTGAGATCGGCCAGCATTACCGGCATGTGCAGCGCCAACTCAGCCTGCAACACACAAACATCATTGGACCGGTGGTGCACAGACGATTCGGTCAACCCGTCGTCATCCCCATCGACGAACTCAACCGCGCCACGGCGCGGGCGGTGGCGTACGCGTACGCCATCTCGAACAACATTACGGCTATCCACGTCACGGACGACGTGACAGACGGCGAGGCGCTCCGCCGGCTATGGGAAGAGGAGGTCCCAGACGTACCACTCCTAATCGTTGAGTCCGAGTTCCGATCGTTGCTGGGGCCGGTGCTGTCGTACATCGATGCGCTCGACCGTGCCGATCCCGAAGAGACGGTGACCCTGATCCTGCCTGAGTATCGGTCTCGTTGGCCGTGGCAGCGAATTCTGCACAACCAATCGTCTCAGCGGCTGAAGAAGTCACTACTCGACCGCCCGCATACAGTCGTGGTCGAGATCCCGTATCACCTGGAGTGATGTCAGGATCCCAGAATGCCCGATGGGACGCTTCCGCGTCCGGCGGAGCGGTTACGATCCGTCAATTCGCCCCGGCTCGCTCCGAGATCCCGGGCGCGAATCGCCAAATCCGCCCGCGGCAGTTGTAACTGGTGAGCCCGAGGCAGGTTGATGTTGATATAGTGGCGCTGTCGCGACGGTCCCGGCAAACGAGGCGCAGATCCGTGCAACAGAAGTACTTGAAGTGGAGCATCGTCGCGCCGGTGGCACTGCTGCTGGCGGCACTGGTCGCGGTCGCCTGGCTCGACATCGCGACCGGCGGCGAGGCTAAGCCCAAGCCGCCGATCGGCGCCGAGGGCACGCCGGTTTCCTTCGCCTACGTCGTGCCGACGAGCACGCCGCTGGGCGCAAAGCCCGCGCCCACGCCTCTGTCGGGCGGCGCCACGCCGGTGCCCCAAAAGGTGCAAAAGGGCACCGCCGCCGAGCGAGACGCGCAACGAAGGGCAGATTTGCTCATTATCTTCGACGCCACCAAGAAGCTCCGCGACAAGAATGGCAAGTTCCCCGACACGAACAACAACGTCCAGAGCGTCTGCATCTACCACGACATCGACGCCCTTTGCGATCTGGAACAGTTTCTCGGCGGGCCGCCCCCCGAAGACCCGTTCGGGGCGGAGAATGGCTACTGGTACAGCGGCGCTCCGGACGGCCAAAGCATGAAGCTCTTCGCCAGCCTGGAGGCCAGCACACCCTCCGATCCGAAATGCTCCAGCAACGACAAGGGCGTGCAAAAGCGCCCCAACGTGATCTGCATAACCGTTCCCTGAGCCGAACCGCGCGCACTCTACCGAGGATTACGCACTTTGCGTTTCGCCGCCCGTGATAACCTGAGTGCGGTCCACAATCTCTGCCCGAAGGGACACGACGGATGGCTCTCGACCTTTTCAACCGGCGTTCAAAGGAAGATCACGAGCGCTTCGGGGAACGGCTGCCACCGGGACAGAAGCTTACGGACGGATGGCCGGTCTTGCACTACGGCGGCGTCCCGGACATCGATCTCGTCGCGTGGCAGTTTTCGATCGTCGGCCTAGTCGAGGATGAGGTCCATTTCACGTGGGATGAGTTCATGACGCTGCCGCAGACGACGCTCCGTTCGGACATCCACTGCGTGACGCATTGGAGCAAGTTCGACAACGACTGGACGGGCGTGAAATTCACCGATCTCATGCAACACGCGAAGGTCAAGCCAGGAGCGAAGCACGTCATGATGCGCAGCTTCGGGGGATACACCACGAACGCCGCCCTCCCGGAATTGCTCGACGATGACGTCATTCTGGCGCACAGCCACAACGGCGCGCCGCTGGCGAAAGAGCATGGCTGGCCGTTGCGCCTCGTCGTCCCGAAGCTCTACTTCTGGAAGAGCGCGAAGTGGGTCCGCGGCCTCGTCTTCATGGACGACGAGAAGCCTGGCTTCTGGGAGATGTACGGCTATCACATCCATGGCGACCCGTGGACCGAAGAGCGGTACTCGTAGTGACCACCTGGAAGCCCGTGTGGCTGGCGCGCTCATGACGGCGGAGCTGGACCTGATCGACCGGCAGCTGCTGAACTCTCTCCAGGGCTCCATCGAACTGGACGAGCGGCCCTTTGCTCCGATCGCCCACGATCTTGGTATCGGCGAAGATGAGGTGTTGCGGAGAGCGCAGGCTCTCCGCGATGCCGGCGTGCTGCGGCATCTCAGCCCCATCTTCGATGTGTTCCGCATCGGCTACAAGAGCGCGCTCATCGCCTTCGCGGTGGAGCCGGAGCGGCTCGAAGAAGCAGCGGCCGTGATCACAGCGCATCCCGGCGTGAGCCACAACTACGCGCGCGAGCACCGATTCAACATCTGGTTCGTGCTCGCTATTCCTCGCGAGCACGATTTTGCAGGTACCGTGGCCATTCTGGCGGAGCAGGCCCGGGCCTCTACGTATCATGTGCTGCCCGCGATCAAGCTGTTCAAGATCGCCGTCGAATACGACATGGTGGGCAAGCGCACCGACGCCAAACCCCGCGAGCCGCGACCGACGGCACCGCGGCGCGAGTTGACGGCGCACGACCAGGCGATCATTCGCGTCTGCCAGGACGACCTGCCCCTCGTCTCCCGGCCCTGGGCAATCGCCGCTGAGCGCCTTGGACTCCGCGAGAGTGCGTTGCTCGAGGATCTCAGAGCGATGCGGCAGGATGGCATCCTGCGCCGGTTTGCGGCCGTGCTACGGCACCAGGAAGCAGGGTTCAGCGCGAACGGCATGGCCTGCTGGCGCGCCCCGGACGATCGCATCGAAGAGGTCGGGCTGGCGCTGGCAGCCGACACGCGCGTCAGCCACTGCTACTGGCGACCGACCTTCCCGGACTGGCCTTACCCGCTCTTTTCGATGGTGCACTGCGAGACGCGGGACGACGTCGTATCGGTCGTCAAGGACCTCGCACGAACGGTGAACATCGATGACTACGAGATCCTCTGGAGCGCGCGCGAATTCAAAAAGGAGCGCGTCCGCTACTTCATCGATCAGCCCGCGGCGGCCGCTCCAGCGTCGACCAGAACCGGCCGCTAATCGTCAGGCGCCATGAGCGGCTTGAAGAGGGCCTCGTAGATCTCACGCTGCTTCTGCGCCGTCGCCGCCGCGTCCGCCGGCGCATCGCCCAGTTGCACCGGGGGGTAGTACGGGACGTCGCCGGTCGACATCGCCGCCCGATACCACTCGCGATTCATATTGTTTTCCGGCTCGTAGTTTGCCCACATCTGCCGGCGATATGTCCAGCTCTCCGGCCGCAGCCGGAGGGCCTCCACGAAGTGACGGCGGGCGGCGTCACGATCCCCACGAAGATACAGGTGCTGAGCCAGACGGAATTCCGTCGCGGCAAGCACGTCGTCGGGGTCGAGGTCCTGTTGCCGCCGCCGCAGATCATCCGGCGCAGGTATGTACGCGCTTTCCGCTCCCTTCGCCGCCCAGTCGCGCAGAGCATCGAGATAGACCGTCGGCCCCAGTCCGATCATCTCCGCCATGCGCTCGTTGCTCGCCGGGGTTTCGGGTCCACGCAGGACGGTGCCGTTTTCGCCGATCCAGACAGCGGTCGGCACGTTCACGATGCCGTATAAGTCCGCAACCACGTGGCGCTGATCGATCAGCGCAGGATGCGACGGCTTCGCTCGTTCTATCGCGGCGCGCGCCGCCTCAGCGCCGCCGGTGTCCAGCGCGACGGTGATGACCTCAAAGTCCTGCTCTTTGAGTTCCTCGCGTAGTGCCTGCCAGACCGGCAGGTCAAAGCGGCAGCCTCACCACGACGCCCAGGCAACAAGGAACACCTTCTTCCCTCGGTAGTCCGACAGCGTGTGCATTCGGCCGTCGAGGTCGGGCAGGGAAAAGTCGGGCGCGACGAGCGAATTGCGTACGCCAGCGCGGGACGCTGCGCTCTCTCCGAAACACCAGGTGCGAGTCTGCGGATCAGTGGCAACCGGCATGTCGAGCACGCGGGCGAGCGCGGTAAGGTTGAAGCGCCGGCCACCGGCAGCTTCATCGCGCACGTACCGCTCGGGCGGCGCCAGCGGCACGCATATCTCACCAAGACAGGCGCCTTCCGGATTCACCACCCAATGGGTCGCGCGCGTCAGGTCTTCGAAGCGCAGCCAGAGTTCGCCGCCTTCGACCAGGAGGTGTTCTACGAGCGTTTCATGCTCGCCGTAGAGAACTGTCACGGGGCGGGTCATGTCTGTCCTTTGAGGGCACGGACTTCAGCCCGGAACCAAGATACTTCATCTTGCGGGGTTCGAATAGTCGTGTGCGGCGCGAGCGCGACGGGTATAGTCTTGGCGATAACTCATCTATTACCGGGGGCAGATTGCCGTCGTTCACGCTCGTCCCGCACAAGGTCTCCACGCGCTTTACGGATCCGGTTGTCGCTCCGCTAGCCGCTGTGGGCGTGACCCCGAACATGATCTCGATCGCCGGCTTCGCGGGCAACGTAGCGGCGGGCGTGCTCGCGGCGAGCGGGTACTTCTTCTGGGCCGGCGTGGTGATGATCGTGGCGAGCGGGCTCGACCTTCTCGATGGGGCGCTGGCACGCAAGACCGGAACGGTCACGAAGTTCGGCGCGGTGTTCGACTCGGTACTCGACCGGTTGTCCGAAGCCGTAGTGCTCGCCGGTCTACTCTATCATTACGGCGCAATTGGCGGCCACAACCAGCAGATCATCCTGTGCTATGCAGTCATCGTGGGCTCCATCATGGTGAGCTACGTGAGGGCGCGGGCGGAAGGCATCGGCCTGACGCTGCGGGAGGGGCTCTTCACGCGCGCCGAGCGGGTGATCTTGCTTGCGGCTGCGCTGATCGTCGGACACGGGGTGGTGTTGTGGGCGCTCTGGGCGCTGGCCGTGCTGTCACACACGACGGCCATGCAGCGGATGATCACAGTCCGGCAACGCCTGTCAGCGGAGGACGGAAGGCAGCCTGTCGGTTGACAGGGGCGGGTTGCCACGGATGGAGGTCGTGGACATCAGCGATCTGATGGAACAGCCGGCGGTCAGGACGCAACACAAGACGCGGGCGTTCGCGGGTAGATTTTCGGCTTCCAGGGCTCTGGAAGTCGATTTTGCGCGACCGCTGTCGTTCTTGGCGCTAGCCGCCGCATACGTGCTCAGCCGCGCGCCGTTCATCAACATCGGGTATGGGACGGACCCCGACGCGTGGCGGGTCGCGCTCTCCGGGTACTGGCTCTGGGATCATCACGACTACTATCCTTCGCGACTCCCCGGGTACCCGGTGCCCGAACTCGCCAGCGCCGCCGTCATCAAGGGCGGCTGGCTCGCCACGAACTCACTCACCGTATTGATCTCGCTGCTTGGGCTGTGGTTCTTTGCGCAGATTGTCTCGAAGCTCCAGATCCCCAATCGCGGACTGATCGTCGCCGGCTTCGCCTTCACGCCGCTGCTGTGGATCAACAGCATGACGACGATGGATTACATGTGGGCGTTGAGTTTTCTCCTCGGCTGCTACTACTTTTTGCTCGTCGAGCAGACGGCGCCCGCCGGCGTCTTCCTGGGCCTGGCCAGCGCGTCGAGACCAACATCGCTTATCTTCGCTCTGCCGTTCGTGATCTACCTGATCAGAGACGGCAAACGTGGCGAGCTCCGAGACTTCTTCACGTGGATGATTGCGATCCCGATGTTCGCGTACCTCCCCATAGGCTGGAAGTACGGGCCGGACTTCCTGCGCTTCTACGATGCTAAGGTCGGTTATCTCAATGTCCTCAGGTTGTTGGGCAAGGACACGCTCGGGCTGATCGGCTCAATGTCCGTATTGGCGGCCATCCTCCTGAGCCTGCCGCGGCTGATCAAGCTGCCACGCGACTTTATTCATGACAAGGATGTCATGCTGTGGTGCATCGCCATCGCGATCACCGTCATCGTATTTCTGCGGCTGCCGCACGAATCTGCGTATCTCATACCGCTCTACCCATTCGGATTTCTCTTGCTCGGCAGGTACGTACAGAAATCGGTACTGTTGGCGACGATCAGTCTCATTGTCTTCGCCGGATTCGTCGATCTCACGTCTCCGGGCGACGACATCAACGTCCGGGCTTTCACCCACGCACACCTTGGCGAAGGGCTCGTATTATCGAACCGATCGACAATGAAGTCGCAACTGGCGTTCAGCCGAGACCTCGCGCAGGTGCCGATCCCGAACAACACCATAGTGATGATCGGGTTTTCCTATCCTCAGTTCGCGGTGCTCAATCGTGAGCGGCTCGATATCGGTATTCTCGAGGAGGACACCACCTCCATCAGCCAGCTCACCGACGCCGGCAAAGCCGAAGACCCGGAACACAGGGTGACATACGTCTGGCTGCTGAACTACAAAGAGTTCGGCACGTATTTGGCAGAGCATAACATCCGGATCACGCAGGATGCGGCCCGCAGTGCGGAGGCGCTGTACGACTACCGGCCCGGACTGTACAACGATCCGGCGCGGAACAATGTCCGCCTGATCGACATCCGGCGCGGCCCTTCCGGGAGCGCGGGCACTGCCCGCACAGACCGCTAGCTCGACGAATCGTGGAAGATCGCCGCGCCGTCGACTCCGGTTACCTGCAATACCAGTACGACGACGCCGAGAAGTTCCGCATCCGCGTCGATGCGCATCGGCTTTACGGCGAGCGAGCGGACAGCTTTCGCCACTGGCTTCTTGTGCACATCGACCCCTCACCCGGCGATCGTGCTTGATGTTGGCTGCGGTCCGGGCACATATCACCCGGCGCTCGCAGCGGTGGGCGCCCGCCTGACCGCGTGCGACCCGTCCGCCGGCATGTTGCGCGACGCGGTTCTGCAGGCGGAGCAACAGCAGTTCGACATCGACGCCGCGCGCGCCGGCGCGGAAGCATTGCCGTTTGCCGATGGTGTCTTCGACACGGTAATGGCGAACCATATGCTCTATCACGTTGCGGATCAACAGCGGGCGCTGACGGAGATGCGGCGCGTGCTCCGCATCGGGGGCCGCGCGATCATGGCGACCAACGCGGCGCAGAATTGCGCTCGTATCGACTCCGTGCACGACGAGGCCGCACGCAGCCTCGGCTACACGCCCTTGGTGCCGGACGCGCTGCGATTCACGCTCGACGACCTGGCGCTCGTGCGATCAGTCCTCCCCGACGCGCAGGTCTTCGTGCGAGATGACGCCTTCATCTTCCCGGATGCAGCGTCGGCCGTGCGCTACTACGCCAGCTACATGATCGATGCGATCGAAGATCGCCCTGCGGACGGGAGCCATCGCCCGCGGCTTGCTGCGGAAGTGCACGACCGCATCCAACAGGTCGTCCAGCGCGAAGGCTCGTTCCGGGTACCGAAGGCGGCCGGGTGTTTTGTGGCGAGCCGCGGCGACGCAGCGCTCGATCCGCGCTAGACGCGCCGTTTGATGATTGTGAGCGCGGCAGCTGCCGCACCCAGAAGCAGCACGGCCAGTGCGGCGATGATGACGACACCTACCGCCGATGTCCCTCCGCCGGATGATGTATTCGAACCTGCAGGCGCGGCCGTCGGTTTCGCGGCCGGTGTCGTGCCTGCGCTCGCTTGCGCGGTACTCCTGGGTGTCGGCGCGGCGCTCGCCTGACGCTCAGGCAGCCCCACAGACTTGCGCCACGCGTTCTCGAGGCCAAGCTGGTCGAATCCATACACGGCCTGGAACGCCTTGTCTGGCGTCGAGCCATCCTTGAATGTCTTCAGGATCTCGGCGAATTTATCGGGACCGTAGGTGTCCACCAGGAACTTCACGATAGACCCGGCCTCGCCATAGAACAGGCCGGCGGTCGAGGCAACCCTGCCCGATGCTGACGAGCTGAGCTCCTTCATGGAGAGCACGCGGTCGCTGTTGATCGCGGTCTGAAGTGCCGAGTCCTGGCCGGCGAGCGGGCGCAACTGCGAGTACACGGAGATGCCTTCGTTAAGCCAGAGGGCGATGCCGAAGGGACCCTTCGTAGCCTGTCCCGTCACGATATGCGCCACCTCGTGCCGCGTGATGTCGAGCGTGGCGACGTCAGCCGAAACCATGGCGGTATCGGAGTACACGACTTCTCCGGCCACCTGGAATCCACGGCCCGTTCCACCGGGCGCGATCGCCGGCTGCATCTCATCGGCTGTCGTGTAGAGGTAAACCTTCACCGGGAACGTGACCTGCGTCTTTTCGAGCGCACTGACGCGATCGATCGTCTCCGCGGCGGCCAGTAGCACCGCGCGTGCCTGCGAGTCGCCACCGGAATGATAGTGGACCGTGATGGTGCCTTGTTCGATGGTCTTGAATGTGAAGCGCGTGTCTTCGTGGACGTAGAGTTTGTCTGGCGTGGATAGCTTGTTCCCCGCGGCGTCCTCAATCTCCCAGTGGTAGGTGACCTCCGCCCCCGGGATGATAGAAATGCCGCGACCGCTGGTCAGCGCGAAGTTGCAGCTCACGGTCGATGAACCGGTGCAGTTGGCGACCGCGGTCGCGCCGGTGCCATCGGGGGCAAGCTCGTAGCGCAGCCGCACTTCCTTCGGAGCGCCGGTCTCCGTGAACGATACGGCGAACGTCACGCCGGCAGGGAATTCGTTTCGCGGCTCATCGGAGAGGACAGTGATCGGCTCTTGCGCGAAAGCGCGAGAGGCGAGCGGGTGTATCGCCACAGTCGGGGACGACCGCTCCAAGCGCGCTCTGAACCACGGGAATTGCGTGGCGACGACGGCGGTGAGTGCGAGGAGCGCGAACAAGAAGAGGACGATCTTAAGCCGCATGTTCCCCCATCGTCGAACTGAGATACGCTTTTATGAGCTCGTCCAGATCGCCTTCGAGCACCGCGGCGGCGTTGCTCGTCTCATAGCCGGTCCGATGGTCCTTCACCATCTTGTACGGATGCAGCACATAGCTGCGGATCTGGTTGCTCCAGCCGGCGCTGACGTGCGCCCCTTTGAGGCGCGCCTGCTCTTCCGCGTGCCTCTGCAGCTCGATCTCGATCAGCCGCGCCTCCAGCACGCGCATCGCCGACTCGCGATTACGACCCTGCGACCGTTCGTTCTGGCACGTGACGACGATCCCCGATGGCAAATGGGTGATGCGGATCGCCGTCGAGTTCTTCTGGACGTTTTGACCGCCGTGCCCGCTTGCCCTGAAGACGTCAACGCGCAGGTCATCGGGGTTGATCTTTACCTCTGTGGCGTCATTCGCCTCGGGCAGCACCTCGACGAGCGCGAATGATGTGTGCCGCTTGTTCTCCGAATCGAAGGGCGACAGTCGCACAAGGCGGTGCACGCCGCGCTCGCTCTTCAGGTAGCCGTATGCGTGGCCGCCGCTCACCTCGATCGTGGCGCTCTTGATGCCCGCTTCCTCTCCCGGCATCAGGTCGATGACTTCCGTCGCGAAGCGGCGCTGCTCGCACCAGCGCAGGTACATGCGCAGCAGCATCTCCGCCCAGTCCTGCGATTCCGTGCCACCGGCGCCGGCGTGTATGGCCAGGATCGCGTTTCGGTCATCGTAGGGGCCAGAGAACGTCAGCTCGAACTCAAGGTCCGTGAGCTCAAGCTCGATGGCGTCGGCATCGCGCGCGATGTCGGCCGCTGTTGCTTCGTCGCTCTCCGCCTCCGCGAGGTCGACGAACTCCAGCAGGTCGTTGACCTTCCCCTCGAGGCCGCGCCACGTCGTGATGCGCGACCGCACGTCGGCGAGGCGCCGCATCAGTTCCTGTGCCGACCTCGAATCGTCCCACAGGTCCGGCGCCGAGGACTGCTCCTCGAGCGAGGCTGCTTCGGCTTCTAGCTTGGCGATGTCAAAGGCGCACCATCACATGCGAGACGCGGTCGCGTAGTGCCTGAATCCGTTCGCGTAGTTCTTGCATGACCCGGCGCCGCCTTCCGTCTCGCTGCCACTCCCGTCATGGTAACGCACGCCCGTCCGTACGCCATCTGGATTGGTCAGTAGCGCCCAATGGTTCGCTCACAGCGCTCTCGTGGCTTCGATGATGAAGCGCTGCTCCGTGAGCACGACGCCATCCGGCGAGCCACAGCCGTCCTCGAGCGCTAGCAACGCGTCGATGTCGGTGGCCGGATCGAAGCCCACGACATCCCAGGGCGTGATGAGCAGCATGTAGACGACGTCGCCGAGTGAGCCGAAGGCGACGCGTTCGCTATGCACCCGCGCCTGGATGATCCGCAGACCCGCTGCGGCGAAGCCATCGCGGTACGCCGTAAAGAGATCTCCGAAATCATGCCGGCCCGGAAAGTAGCGGCTTAGCTCGGGCGAGTTGTCCGGTCCCACCTGCTGCGTTACGACGGTCCCGCCGGGCGCGAGCACGCGCGCGACTTCGGCCGGATCCAACTCCTCGTGCTTGTTGAGGACCGCGTCGAATGACGCATCAGCGAACGGGAGCCGGACGCTTTGTGCATGGAGGACGTCGATGCCGAGCGGCGTGAGCCGGCGTTGCGCTAACGGCAAGCTGGGCATCCACTCCTCGGTGGCCACGGTCCGAGCGGCGACGCCTGCTGCCACTCGCGAAAGCACGTTGCCATCGCCGGTACCCATATCCAGCATGGTCCCGGCCTTAGCCGCGTGTCGGTGAGCGATGGCTTCGTAGTCCCAGGGCGTGCCGGGTTCAAGATGGCGGGCTACCACGCCAGCGGGCGCCCAACCGGACATCGCGCGTGCGCGCTGAATGTGCGGCTGAAGCGCGTCGATCGTGCGGCTGCGGCGGTCATCGCTCATGACGTTCGTCGGTCGCGTCGCGGCGGGCCCGGATGAGCGTGATCGCCGCGTCCTCTCCGCCCCAGCGCGTCACCGGCTTCATCTGCGCCAGGTACCACTTCCAGATGCGCTCGCGCATGCCATCGAGGCACGTCCGCGTATCGAGCGGGATAGCCAGCAGCTTGTGGTCGCCGTCGGAGCGCTCGAGCACGTCGACGACGCGCGCGCGCAGCCGTTCGCCGCGCTCACGCGGCCGTCCGTCGACGAGCATCACGTCCAGCAGTTCGCCGTCCGCCGGATTCACGATGTCAACGGAGCAGCCGTAGTGGGTGACCATTCCAGGCGAATCGTGCTTGAAATGGATCTCGTCATCCGCGGGGTCCCACTCCCATCGCCCTGCCTCGCCGGCGCGCTGCTCGATCAGGATCTCCAGCGTGGCATCGAGCATTCGTCGCTTCGCCTCGCCCGCGGCACGGTCTGCCAGCCGAGTTGGCATCGCCACGCGGAAGCCGTCGCCGCACGCCAGTACCCAGCGCTCCGCCGCGGGAAGACTGATCTTGTGGCCGACCGAGATGTAGATCGAGCGCACTCCTTGCCGGCTGCGAAGCATCGACCCGACCACATCGCCGCGGTCGATGACATCGGCGCGCGAACCGCGGGGCCCGGCGACCGTACCCGCTTCGCCCAACAGCCGCGACTTGGCGACGCCGATGGTCGGCACATCAAGCAGCAGACCGACGTGGCAGGCATAGCCGAAACGACGCGGATGAGCGTATCCGTGTCCGTCGATCATTACGAGGCCGGGCATATGCCGCAGCCGCTCGAAGGCTTCGAGAATGACCGGCGTCTCGCGAAACGAGAGCAAGCCGGGTATGTAAGGAAAACTGACCGGCACCTCGACGCTTACCCGTTCCACCTCAACGAGTGAGGGAAACGCAACGACGACAACGGCGCCAACAGCGCGGCCGTTCGGCTTGTCGAACGCCACGTCGGCGCCGGCAATATACCGGACGTGATCGACAGCAAGGTCGCCTTCACGTATGACGCGCGAGGCGAGGCGCTCTTGCGTGAGCATCGCTTCCTTCGCCGAAAGGTCCCATGGATGCAGAACAGCGGCTTTCATCCAGCCGATTGTACGCGCTTGTCCGGCCACACCGCTGCGTCTACGATGGGACTACGTGAGGAACCTCGTACATCTCTCCACGCTCGCACTCGTGTGCTCTCTTTTCATGGGGTGTGGAGTCTCTTTTTCGAGTGCGCCCGACGGTACCGAGTTCTTCAAGTCTCTCACCGTCTCGGGGCGGATGACAGCGGGCGCGCCGCTCACAGCGGCCCTCACCTACGAGCAAAATAATCCCGTAGCAACGGAGATCAAATGTGAGGTCCGGCAGGGCAAGAATCTGGTCAAAGGTATTGGATCCGCCACGGCCGCATTTCATCCGCTGGGCGGCCCCCAGGCGACACCGTTCCCCGGAAACTTCTCGTTCGACTTCGATATCGATAAGCCCGGCTCGTACAAGCTCGAGTGCTTTACGCCCGCCGACGAAGACAATTTCATTCTCAAGAATTTCAAGCTCGCTCCCGGCAACAATGCGACATCGACGCCACCGCCGGCGAGCGGCTAGCGCCATCCGATGCTTCGTGCGATGGTCCTCGTGCCCTTCGTGCTGTTCGTCCTGCCGACCCTGCTGGTAGCCGTCGCCCTGCTCCTGGCATTCAAGGGTTCTCCCGGCGAGTGCAGCGCCGGGCGCCAGGTCATAACGAGCGCGGCTCTTTCGCAGTCGTATGAGCAGCACTGGCTGCAGTTCCAGGCGCAGCTCACCAGCGGCCGGCCGGCGTCGCTGACCGTCAACGACAGCGAGGCGACCTCCCGCACGCAGGATTTCCTCGCTACAACCGGCGCACCCGTACACGACGTGCGGCTCTGTTTCGTACCCGGTGGCGCCGACGTCAATGGCACCATTTCGACCCCGTTTGGGGCCAATATCGACGTGCGGCTAAAAGGCAGCGCCGACCTCAGCGGTCAACACCCACGCGCGAACATCGACTCGATCAAGATCGGCGGCCTGCCCTCGTTCGTCACACGACCCTTCACCGGCCTTGTGACGCGGATGGTGGACGATCAGACGAACCGCGTCGAACTGGACCACCGGTTATCGGTCCAGATTGCCGAAGGACAGGCGGAGATCAGCGGCGAGCCATAATCGTGCGCGACGCTACCACGCTCCCGTAGCCATCGTTATGCTGATCGAACGCGTTACCAGATCGGAGACGCACATGGCCGGCAAACACAAGTTCCGCTTCGGCGTCCAAACATCGACGGTCGTCTCGCGAGAACAGTGGATCGAGAAGGCGCGAAAGATCGAGGATCTCGGCTACTCGACCCTCTTCGTCCCGGACCATTTCGACGACCAGTTCGCGCCAATGCCCGCAATGATGGCCGCAGCCGGCGCAACGACCACGCTCCGCGTCGGCAGCCTCGTCTTCGACAATGACTACAAGCACCCGGTCGTGCTTGCGAAGGAAGCCGCAACCCTCGATGTCCTGTCGGGCGGGCGGCTTGAGCTTGGCCTTGGCGCAGGATGGATGGCGAGCGACTACCAGCAAGCCGGCATGTCATACGACGCACCCGGCGTGCGGATCAGCCGGCTACAGGAAGCCGTGACGATCATCAAGGGCTTGTTCTCGGACGAACCGGTGGCGTTCGATGGGAAGTTCTATAGCGTCCATCACAATGGACTGCCGAAGCCCGTGCAGAAGCCGCGTCCGCCGCTGCTTATCGGTGGCGGGGGCAAGCGCGTGCTGCGGTACGCCGCGGGCGAGGCGGACATCGTCGGTGTGAACTTTCAGCTGACAGAGGGGCGCGTCAACGCGCAGGTGATGCAGACCGGCACGGTCGAGGCCACGAAGGAGAAGATTGGCTGGATCCGGGACGCGGCCGGCTGCCGCTTCGACGACATTGAGCTGAACGTGACTGTGTTCGCGGCGATCGTCACCGAAGACCGGTCGTCGCTCGCCGAGCGGTTGGCCCCGCGCTTCGGGACGACGCCGGCGGAGCTGCCGGACGCGCCGCACGTGCTCCTCGGCTCGGTCGACCAGATCGCCGAAGACCTGCAGCGCCGCCGGGAGACGTTCGGCTTCTCGTATGTCGTTATCTCTGGCGAGGGCTTTGAGACCCTGGCACCCGTGGTGAAGAAGCTCGCCGGCAACTAGGCGTCTCGTCGTTCGAGGACGCCTATTGCTCGATCGTCGTTCCGGGAAGCTGCTCGGCCTCGCGCCACCACGGCCATGACTCAGCGGTGGGCGCGAAGGCACCGGGTGCGTCGCGCACAATAGCATCGGCGATGCGTGCGGCACGCACATTCGAACGCACATCGTGCACGCGCACGATATCGGCGCCATAGGCGATACTGAGCGCAGTCACCGCGGCCGTAGCCTCGTCACGCTCGCCCGCCGGCAGACCAGTGACGCTGCCGATGAAGTGTTTTCGCGAGGCGGCGACCAGCAGCGGCAAGCCGAGCGCTCGAAATTCGCCGAGACGCCGCAGCACTTCCAGGTCTTCATCGTGCGACTTACCGAACGCGATCCCCGGATCGACGATCAGCGACTGACGAGCCATGCCGGCATGCGCTGCCATCTCGACGCGTACGCGCAGAAACTCAAGGTGGGCGCCAATGAGATCGTCGAACGCGGGCGGTGCTTGCGGCCGGACCTTCGGGCGTTCGTAGGTGTAGTTGATGACGAGCGCGGCGCCGTATTTCGCCGCCGCCTCGGCCGTGCCCGTGCCGTCCATGAATCCGCCGATGTCGTTGACGATGTGCGCGCCCGCCTGCAATGCCGCCTCTGCGACAGGCGGCTTGTAGGTGTCGACCGAGATGATGACGTCTACTTCGGCGGCGATTCGACGGATGGCTTGCGAGAGCAGGTCCGCCTCTTCCGCCGGATCGCGGTCGGGGACGTCGGCGCGCGCGCTCTCCGCGCCGGCATCGATGATGTCGGCGCCTTCGGCAGCGGCCTCGGCGGCGCGACGCACGGCGGCGTCCACGTCTGAGCCCGTACCGTCGCCCGAAAACGAATTATCCGTGAGGTTGACAATCGCCATCACGTACGTCCGGCGGCCCAGCGGCAGCGTCCGGTTGCGCGCGCGCAGCGGCGGGCGCGCGTCGTCAGTCACCGGGGATGGCAACAGGCGCCGAGAACTGTCGCATCGCGTCAGTCCCAGAAATCGAGCGTGGTGCGCATGGCGTTTTCGAAGTCTTCGTCGGACATCTGCTTGTGCAGTCCGCCGATGAGCTGGGCGTCCTGGCCGACTAGATAACGGCGCTTCGGCGCCTCCGCGCGGGCCGCGTCGACGATGACATCGGCGACCGCCACCGCGTCGGCGCGCTCGCCTGCGCCCGGGAGCCGGGTGCTCGCCTCAGAGAACCGGCGCTCGAGTTCGACGTATGCCGAGCCTTCCGTGAAGCGCCGCGCAGGCGCCACGTTGGCTCCGAACTCCGTGTCGAACCCTCCAGGCTCGACAAGCACGACGCGCACGCCGAAAGGGTGCAACTCGTAATGCAGCGCATCGCTCAGTGCCTCGACCGCGTGCTTGCTGGCGGAGTACACGCCGCCGAATGGCGCCGTCACTATTCCCATCAGAGAACCGACATTGACGATTCTGCCGCTGCCCTGCGCGCGCATCTGAGGCGCCACCGCACGCGTGACCCGGATCACCCCGAGCACGTTCGTCTGGAAAATCTTCTCCACTTCTTCGTCGTCGTAGTCCTCGACGGGGCCGTGCGTGCCGATGCCGGCATTGTTCACTAGCACATCGATGCGTGCGCCGCGCGCGATGACGTCCTTCACGGCCGTCCGCACCGATGAGTCGTCGTTAACGTCGAGCTCGATTACTTCTACGGCGACCCCTGCCGCCTTCGCTTCGTCGAGCAGAGGCTGGGCCTTCGCTGTGTTGCGCATCGATGCGAAGACGGTATCGCCGCCACGGGCGAATTGGACGGCGGCCAGCTTTCCGAAGCCCGAACTGCAGCCCGTGATCAAGACTACTGCCATGCCGAAACAATCCTTTCCTGCGCTTCCGCGGCACCTGCTCGCGGTTGTCGCAGTCGCCCGGAGGTGAGCGCGTGGCGAGCTGCCTCTGTGCGTGTATGCGTTCAGGCGCTCGGCTGGTATTCCTCCAAGTCGCCGAGGGCGTCGTCGCCAATATCGACGCGGACGATGTCGGCGACGACCTCGCCGACGTAACTCATCGGCAACACAACGTCCTTCGAGAACACATGCCCGCGCCGCACCACAATGGCGACGGACTTTTGCGTCCCCTCTTCAACGAGCAGGCGTTCCACTTCGCCGATCTTCTGATGCGGGTTCATGCGCCACACCGGCGAATCCTTCTGGATGTCGGCTTCCCAGGGCGCGAGCGCCATGGTGTCGTACATCAAATACGGACCGGGCTCGCCCGGCAGCGATGCCGCGATGCGCCGTAAGTTCGACAGGTCGGGCCGTCCGGGCTCGTCATCCGTAATCGTCGCAAAGCGCTCCCGTATGTAATCGATGGAGAGATCCCGGAACTCCTCAGCAGTGATCGAAAGCCGTAACTCGTCGGGATCTGCCGACGCTAGCACTCCAACCGGCACCACGCGATCATGCGAAAGACCCCATCCGCCCTTCCAGAGCGGTTCGCTGCTACGCAGGATGCCGGTGTCCACGACGATATGCGTCAGCTTGAAGTCACTCTTCCGCAGCACGAAGCGGCTCAACGTACCCAGCCTGTGGTCGTCGCCGCTGGTGACGCTCGCGCCGAGCCTGAGGTCTTCGATCTCCATGCCTTAGCGTCCTTTGTCGATTGGGACCACGCGGCCCGGCCGTCACGACGTACTGCCAAAACATCCTAGCTGATCGCCATGCGGGGGTCAGTCGAGGGCCTCGACGCAGGCACGGGCGAGCGCTCCGTCGTCAGCCACGGCGACCGTCCGCGGATCGAGCAGCACGCGGCCGTCTTCGATGCGGGCAACGACGCCGTGCGTACGGAGCCGTGCCGCCAGCGACGTTGCGTCAGCACCGCTCCGGCATCGTAGCGATACCAGGCGAGTCGGCAGGCTCTCCCCGGGCAGCGAGCCGCCGCCGATCATCGAGCGCCCCTCCATCGTCGATGCCTCGTCGCCTATCTCGGCCACCATCGTATCCGCGCGCGTCGTGATCGCGTCGAGCGGCATCCCAATCATGCGCCAGACCGGAATCTTCTCCTCCGCCGCCCCTTCGAGGTATAGCCGCAATGTCGCCGCCAGCCCCGCGATGCTGGCCTTGTCCATCCGCACGGTGCGGGCCAACGGGTGGCGCTTTAGCTTCCTCAGCAGATCCTGTCGCCCGACAATGAGCCCGCCCTGGGGGCCGCCCAGCAGTTTGTCGCCCGAAAACAGTACAAGGTCAGCGCCGGCCGCTATCGACGCCTGCGGAGTCGGCTCGGGCGGCAGACCGTAGACGGTTGTATCGAGCAAACAGCCGCTGCCGATATCGTCGATCAACAGCACTCCGCGCGCCCCGGCGACCGATGCAAGCTCATCGATCGATGGCGATTCGGTGAACCCTACAATGCGAAAGTTACTCGGGTGGACGCGCATCAAGGCTGCCGCCTTCGGGCCAACCGCCTGATCAAAATCTTCGATGCGCGTCCGATTGGTAGTGCCCGCTTCGACCAGCTTCGCGCGCGACTGGCGCATGACGTCGGGGATCCGGAAGCCGCCGCCGATCTCCACCAGCTGCCCGCGCGAGATCACGACCTCCCTGCCGGCGCCGACGGCCGAAAGCGCCAGCAGCACGGCAGCGGCGTTGTTGTTGACCGCCATCGCGGCCTCGGCGCCGGTGAGGCGGCATAACAACGGCTCGAGCAAGCTATGCCGCGAGCCGCGCTTGCCCTCATTTATGTCAAATTCGAGATTGCTGTAACCGCGCGTCACCGCGGCCATCGCATCGATCGCCTCCTGAGCGAGCGGCGCCCGCCCCAGATTCGTGTGCAGGATCACGCCGGTGGCGTTGATGAGCGGCCGCAACGGTGATTCAAGCGCTGCATCGAGGGCGCGGGCGACGTCGTCGACGATGGAATCGAACGCTGGCAAAGGTTCTCCGGCGGGGATACGAGCGCGCAGGCCGCCCAGCACGTCACGGGCGATCCTCACCACGAGATCAGACCCCGCACGACCATCAAGCCGTGCATCCGAGATCACCCGATCGACCGAAGGGAGCGAACGCCGTGGTTCGTCGGCCATGGACAAATGGTACCCGCTTCGCGCACCGTTGCAGAGGTGTCCGCGGGTGTATACTCGGCGTGTCGATTGCTGCAAGGAGGCTCGCAATGGACCGACTCGCAGAACTCTCCCGCGACCTCACGGTCTTGCTCACGGAACTCCGCACGGAGGCGAATCGTCGCGACCTCACACAGCTGGCGGCCCCGCTCAGCTGGCTCGATGAGGCGAACGGCTGGCTCAATTACGAGCTCGTCCGGATCCACACCCCCTCGATGCGCGAGCCGGTGATGTTCTCATTCGTGCCCACGCATTTGCGGAAGTAGTCCCGATCCCAACAGGCGCCATGAAACTGACCGCCTCGGCGATGGCCGATGTCGTCGGCTGCATTCTGGCCCGGGTCTGCCGTTTCCCTCTGCGGATCTGATCGCTACAGCTTGCAGTCGCTGAGCTTCGCCCGGCTTCGGCGCGCGCCCCGCACATCGTAGGCGGTGAACCGATTGCGGGGTTCGCGGAAGAGAACACGGGCAAGACCCTGTGCCTCGAGCTCGGACAGCCGCGTATTTTCGTTCTGCGAGTACTTCAGTGGATAGTCCCGCTCGAGCAAGACTACGTCGACTCCCTTCGCGCCGAGAAAGCAAGCGTACTGATCCCGCGTATTCCACCAACGCCGGAACTGGCTCTGATCGAAGAACTCCTGCGTGAGCACAGCGCCGCCCCTTATGAGCTGGTACGCCCCGTCCTCCCGGTCGTTCGGTTCGAGCACCCGATATCTGAGGGTGGGGTCAAACGCGCTCGACGCAAGAAACTGACCATAGAAGGGATGAGCGTTGCGGTCCAGGCCGAAGGTGTTCACCTGCTTCTGGTCGATCCGCTGGGCGAACATCAGCGCCATCGCGATGAAGACAACGACGAACGTCGCGCGGAATGCCGGAGCAAACGCCGACACCAGCAAGGGCAACGCGATCACGACGCCCCGGTAGCGTGCGATAAATCGCAGCGTGGCCATCAGGTCGTTGTTCTTCGTCGACGCCACGGACGGCGCGGAGTGGATATAGAGCAGAAACGGTACCAACGCCAGTCCAGCCACTGTCAGGGCGCTCAAGAGCGCCACGATCTCCCGGGGCCGACGCGCACACCCGTAGATCGCATAGGCCGCCACAGCGGCGCCTCCCGCAAACGGGTGTGTAGTAACCGCGAGGACCGCGATTAGCGACGATAGCGCCCAGCGTTGATGATCCACTGCCTCGACGTAGAGCAAGAAGAATACGCAGGCCCAGACGAACGCCATCTGAAACGCCACCAGGCTCTCGATCAGGAACGTGTTGATGTAAATCAGACACAAGAGCCGCGGATCGCGGAGTGCCGGACGGGCACGGACCGCGGCGTAGCCGTAAAGCACAAAGCCGGCCACCATCATGAGCGTCACCGCCCGGTCGCCGGCCAGCGCAAACAGGATCGCGGTCAGCGCCCACGGCGCGATGGCGTACGGGAACGTGATGGCGCGTCCCGACTCGAGATTCGCGACGTGCAGAGGGAGCCGCCCATGGTGGAACAGCTGGTCGGAGATGTACCAGACGTGGGCGTAGTGGTTCGCGGAGTCCGCGCCAAGAAAGAACTTCTTGGAGAGGATGATCGCGCATAAGAAGGCGACACCGGCCAGCGCCGCGCACGCGACTGCGAACTGCAGGCGGACGTGCCAGCGAGCAGCTATCTGCAGCCAGGCCGTGGTCGATCCGGCGTCCGCTAGCTCGCCGAGCACGCCGCCTCCATGCCGCCCGCGTACGGGTGCATCCCGGTGATCTCCGGTACCGTCACGAGACTGTACCCCTGGTCTCGAAGGCCATCGATGATCCGCGGCAGCGCCGCCACGGTTGTGCCGCGGTCTGGATTGCCGCCGCTGAGTCCGCCGTCATGCATCAGCACAATCGCGCCCGGATGGGCGTGGTCCAGCACATTGCTGACCACCCGGTCGACGCTGGCATCGCTCCAATCCTGGGAATCAACATCCCAGCCGATCGACGTGTAGCCGCGGCGGTGCTCTTCCTCGAGCATCGCGTCGCTCGTGTGCCCGAAGGGAGAACGGTAGAGGATCGGCGTCTCGCCAATCGCGTTCGAGAGCGCATTCTCGGCGCGCATCAGGTCCGCGGCAAAATCCCGGTGTGAGATGTGCGGCAGGTCCGCCGGGTGACTGTATGAGTGGGACCCGACAGCCATGCCCAGCACTGCTTCGGTCCGTGCCAGGTCGGGGTGCGCATCGACGGCCTCGCCTTCGGCGAAGAACGTCGCCTTCACGTCTTTCGTTGTCAGCACATCGAGGATCTGGCCGGTAAACGGAGGATTAGGGCCGTCATCGAACGTCAGAGCAACACTGCGATGATCGGCGCAACCCGAACTCAGGTGATGGGCGCGGGCTGTCACCGCACCGCATCCCATCGCCGCTGCCGCTGATGAGACGCAGGCGGCGAGACACACCATCTTCCGCACGCCCGTCCTTGTGAATTTCATCGCGCGGAGGCAGTATCGCCGACCGCGGCGCGATGCTCAATCGCCCCAGCTCTGTCAGGCCGCCTGAGTCGTTGAGGTCTTCACATCGACCGAAGCGGCCAGGTGACGTCGCTCGCTCTTCGTGCCCAAAAGATAAACCGCGGATGCGCCGGCGATGAGGAACCCCTCGGCCGCAGATATCAACCCGAGCAGGATGGCCATGTCTTGCCAGAACGGTTCAGGGAACACCTGGATGAGATGGTCCGTGCGGGGATCCAGTTGCCAGAAGTCGTTCGAGAACAGCACCTCGTGGAATCGGGTGAACGCCGAATCGAACCCAAATGCGGCGAAGATGGCTATTCCTCCGACGCCAAGGGCGCCGATCCCGAGCCCGATCAGGCTCTGCTGCGCCAATTCGCGCACGTTCCCTTCCCGCGACCAGACGAAGAACGAGATGACGTACGCCACCACGAACACGACCGACAACTCCTGCACGCGATTGACCCACACGAACAGCCGTTTGACGTCCTCCATATGCCGCGTCTCGCGCGCATTGAAGACCGGCTCGGGCAGGCCGCCCTCGGTCACGGTGTGGAAGAACGTGGTTTCGCTGTTGTTGAAGTACTGCCGAAGCGCGCCCGCCGTGCTATCGAGATCCGCGCGCGACAGGCCCGTCGCATCCTCGGCGTTGTAGCGGTCGAAGGCGTAGTCGTAGACAAGTGGCGCGTTGGCAAGCAGACGGACGTTCGTGGAGAGGAGCGCCACAGGCAGCGCAACAACGAAGATCAGCGTGGCGAGCATGCGGGCGAATCCCATGTGGGTCTCCCTCTGCCGCCCCGCCGCCGCGTTCGTATTCTGATCCGGCGCGGGATCGTTGTCAAGAGGCTTCGCCGCAAGCTGCGATTCGTCCACGGAGTCCATGGCATGAGCTTACTCCCGTCCCCTAAGCGATTGCTAGCGTCTGGTGGTTGGCCGCTATCCTTCCACCGGATGTAACTGGTGCCCATAATGGACGCCGTGACCTCCCCCATGAAGCTCACGATCGTCGGACTGGGACCGGGCGACTCCTCCCTGCTCACGCTCGAGGCGCGCGAGGCGCTTGCCAGCGCCGGCGAGGTGTGGCTGCGCACCGCCCGTCACCCCACCGTCTCCGGGCTGCCCTCCGGACCACGTTACGAGTCGTTCGACGACGCCTACGAGGCCGGGCGCTCCTTCGACGATGTCTATGAGGCCATCGTCGGGCGGGTCCTCGAACTGGCGACCCGGCCGCAGGGGGTGCTGTACGCCGTACCCGGACATCCGCTCGTCGGCGAAGCGACGGTGCGCGCGCTGGTCGAGCGGGGGCCGCCCCTCGGCATCGCCGTCCGCATTGTCGCAGGTCTCAGTTTCCTCGATGTGCTGGCGCCCGCGCTTGGGCTCGACCCGCTGGCTGACGGACTGCTCATGCTCGATGCCCTGTCGTTGGTCGGGAAAACGCATCGCCTGGTCCCGGGGCGGCCGACGGTCATCGCGCAGGTATACGACCAGCGGGCCGCCTCGCAGGTCAAGCTCGCGCTGCTTGATCTCTATCCACCCGATCATGCCGTGCGCGTCGTCAGCGGCGCGGGTACCGCAGAGCTGCGGGTGGACAACGTTCCTCTGCGGCTCCTTGACCGCTCGGGACGGTTCGATCACCTGACCTCTCTCTTCGTCCCGCCATTGCCCGCCAGCGAGGACGTTCGTTCGTTTGCTGGCCTGCGCGGCGTCGTGGCCCGGCTCCGCGCCCCCGTGGGCGGCTGCCCGTGGGATCTGGAGCAGACACACGACACGCTGAAGCGATTCCTGCTGGAGGAGGCATACGAGGCGCTCGATGCCCTGGACGAAGGGCAGCCACACCGCATCGAGGAGGAGCTGGGCGATCTGTTGATGCAGGTGGTGCTTCACGCGCAGGTTGCCGAAGATGCGGAAGAGTTCGCCATCGAAGACGTGCTCGCGTCGATCACCGGCAAGCTGATCCGTCGCCACCCGCACGTGTTCGGGACTACGCAGGTCAGCGGCCCGCAAGATGTGCTGCGCAACTGGGATGAGCTGAAGAAGGCCGAACGGGGCGACGCACCCTTGCTGGCCGCCGTACCCAAAGCTATGCCGGCCCTGGCTCAAGCGCAGTCCCTGCAAGCGCGTGCGAGCAAGGCCGGCTTCGATATGGACGCGCGCCGTGCGGCCGCCGACGCCCTCGAGCGCCAACTCGGTGTCGAAGGCGGAATCGAGCCCGACGCGTTCGGGGACCTGCTGTTTACGATGGTTGGCCTCGCCGTGCAACACGACGTGGATGCCGAAGAGTCGCTGCGAATGGCAATCAGGGCCTTTCGGGAAAAGGTCTCCGGGTTGGAGGCCGCCCGCAACGCCAGCGGCCAGATGTCAACCTAGCAGGACGCCGAGACTCTGGGCCGGCATTTGTTCTGGGTTTACGTATCAGCGCCCTGGACGAAGCGCAACTAGACCTTGCCTTCTTCGCCGGAAGCAGCGTCGACGTGCTGTTTCACGATCGGTAGCCATTCGCGCTCATCACGCTCTCCGAAGTCCCACCAAACCTGTTCGCCGCGCGCTGTCTCAACTACGAGGCATTGCTGGCGACTCGACGGGGCGCCAAGCGTCGCGCGCGGCCACGGGTACAGCCCCGCCGACTTTATTTCGGCGAAGGGGACGCTCATCCACCGCGCGTCGCCCTTAGTCGCCTCGAACAGCAGCCGCCGGTTTGTAAGAAACAGGGATCCCCTTAGGACGCTCTTGCCCTGCAAGAGCGTTGCCGCCGTGGCGCGCTCGACCTCCTCGCCGGCCGGCAATTCGGTCGATGGCGGCGCAACGGCCTTCGGCTTGCGCCGGAGCAGCCGCATCATCCCGCCCCCATCGCTCGGGCATACCGCATCGCGGGGCGGAGTTGCTCCCGGTGACTCTGGTCGTGCCGGGGAAACGCCAGCAGGTATTCCCGCACGGACCGTTCGTTCGGCGGTGGCTCCCACCACAGGCTGATCCGCAAATCCAGATGCCGAGCCTCGAGCCGCGACAACAACACCAGCGTCTCGTGGCGCATGGAGACGTACTCCTCGGTAAGCGCGCGATCCGCGACGTTCGCCCGGGCAGCAATCCGCTCTGCGTTGCCCTCTTCAACCTCAGGCCATTCGGCGACCGCGCCGCGATCGAGGATATGGCGAAGGTGGAACTGCAACACCCAATCGCCCGTGGCGATGTGCGACAACAATTGGCGATAGCTCCAACCGGGGATCGATGAAGGGCGCTCCCAGTTCACGGGATCAACGTTATAGATGACGTAAAGGCTCGGATCGGGGGACAGCGCCTCCGCGAGCGGCTGCAGATCCGTCTGGAGGCTGAGTGTTGGCGGGGACCATTGCATGCGCAGCGCGCGCGCCACGTCCGCCGCATGCAGGCGGTCGTGGTAACCAACCCAGATGCGCTCACGCGCCGAATTGTGCCGCTCCCCGAACGAGGTGAGCGCCAGCGCCAGGTGGCGGGGCTCGAGCAATTCGTACAGGCTGAGCAACAATCTTCGCCGGCGCGCCATCTCATCCAGGAGAGCGGCCGGAGACTGTGCCCGCCCGCGCTCGACGGCGCGGCGCCTGGCCGCCGCAGCTTCGTCAGCAGTGAGCGGACGGCCTGTCTCGCCCTCGCCCTTCAGCAGACCTTGCGCCGCCTGCGCCCAAATCTGGTCCGCCGCCGCTACGTGCGCGAGCAGGTCATGCAACGTGCGTCGCCCGTACGGCACATAGCGCGACCAGTCGCGTGCCCCAACCCGGTCGAGCGCCGACATCAGTTCGTGGCGCGCCATCTGCATATCCAGCACGGCGTCGTGAACGTAGCGGTCCATAGCGACCAGTGTATGTATTCAGCAGGTCAGTGCACGGCCGTTCTTGCGAAGGTGCAACGCTCTTATGGCTTCCGAACGGCCGTGACGCAATCGCGCTCTGCATCGAGGCGACAAGTGCAAGCGTGTCGCGCGCCTTTCCTGGCTGGCGCGATTGCGGTCGCTACTCCGGTGGGCGAATCTGTGATAAGAACAGCAATACCATCGTCAGGAGCGCCGCGTTGTTTACGAAGATCCTGGTCGCCAATCGCGGCGAAATCGCGCTGCGAGTCATGCGCACCTGCCGCGAGATGGGCATCGCTACCGTCGCCGTCTACTCGACGGTCGACCGCAACATGCTGCATGTGCGCTATGCCGACGAGGCCTACCACATCGGCGAGGGTCCGCCGCTCGAGAGCTACCTCAACTACCAGAAGATTCTCGAAGTTGCGAAGGCGGCCGGAGTCGACGCCGTGCACCCCGGCTACGGCTTCTTGAGCGAGCGGACGGAGTTCGCGGAAGCCTGCGCCGCCGGCGGCATCACCTTCATCGGCCCCAACCCCGAGTCGGTGAGACTGCTCGGCGATAAGGTCAGCGCGCGGCGGACGATGGTCGCTGCGGGCGTGCCCGTAGTGCCCGGCACCGAAGGCCGCGTCACCGCAGACGAGGCCGTCGCCGCGGCGCCTGGAGTAGGGCTTCCGCTTCTGATCAAGGCATCAGCCGGCGGCGGCGGCAAGGGCATCCGCCTGGTCCACTCGGCAAGCGAGATCGAGAGTGCCGTGCGCATCGCATCGAGTGAGGCGCAATCCGCCTTCGGCGACGGCGGCGTCTTCCTGGAACGCTATCTCTCGCCGGTGCGCCACGTCGAGATCCAGGTGATCGCGGACCAGCACGGCAACGCCGTTGCGTTGGGCGAGCGTGAGTGCTCGGTGCAGCGCCGGCACCAGAAGCTGCTCGAAGAGTCTCCCTCGACCGTCATCGATCAGCCCACGCGTGAGAAGATGATGGCGGCGGCGGTCGCCGCGGCAAGAGCGTCGGGCTACTACAACGCCGGCACGGTCGAATTCCTCTTCGATCCCGCCACCAACGAGTTCTTCTTCCTCGAAGTGAACACACGCCTTCAGGTCGAGCATCCCGTCACCGAGTGGCTCTGCGGGCGCGACCTCGTCCGCGACCAGATCCGTATCGCCGCGGGCGAGCCGCTGGGGTTCACGCAGGCCGATGTGTCGCTGCGGGGGGCGGCGATCGAGTGCCGCATCGCGGCAGAGGACCCCTACAACAACTACCTGCCGTCTATCGGCCGCATCGACTTCGTGAACGAGCCAAGCGGCCCCGGCGTCCGGCTGGACAGTTCTATCTTCAGCGGCATCGAGATCCCGTACTTCTACGACCCGATGCTCGCGAAACTCATCTGCTGGGGCGCGGATCGCACCCAGGCCATCGGGCGGATGAAGCGCGCCTTGCGCGAGTACATCATTGTCGGTGTGAAGACGAACATCCCGTTCCACCTCCAGTTGCTGGATGACCCCAGATTTATCGCCGGCGAGGTACATACCGGATTCCTCGATGACGACTTCCAGATGATCGAGCCTGACGGCACCTCCGAGGACGAGCGCGTTGCCCTTCTGGTCTCCGCCGTCATGGCGCACAACCGACGGGCGCGAAACGGAGCGCAGCCGGCGCTACTGAACGGCCCGAGCGGCAGCAATTGGGCGACCGGCGGGCGCCAGCGCCAGCTCGCGTCGCGCGCGGGCGTTACGCAGCAAGGGACCCGGTGGCAGCGAAGTATCGGCTAAGGCTCGGCGACGAGCAGCACGAGGTCGAAGTCGAGCCGGATTACGCCGGTGGCTACCGCGTGCTGCTGGGGGATGCGCCCGCCACCGTCAGCCTGGAGCAGATCAACGACTCGGCGCGATACTCGCTCATTGTCGACGGCAAGACATACGACGTGTTCGCCGAGGAGGGCGCCACCGGCTATCACGTCATCATCGGCGGCCGGACCATCGCCGTCGATACGCAGACCGGCAAGCGCAAGGGCGGACCGGAATCGCAGGATCTCGGGCAGGGCGGAGAATGGGTGCTCAAGTCACCGATGGCCGGCGTCGTCCGCGAGGTTCACGTCAAGGCGGATGACGAGGTCGCCGAGGGCCAGTTGCTGATCATCGTCGAAGCGATGAAGATGCAGAACGAACTTCACGCGCGCCGTGCTGGTCAGGTAAAGGCCGTCTACGTCAGCAGCGGCCAGCGCGTCGACCAGAGCACGCCACTCATCGTCCTGGTCTAGCCGACCCCTGCGGCCCACCGCCGTCTCCGGGCCTTCCAGCCTCCAGCCTCCAAACATAGTCCACACGGACCATAGCCACGCTCCGGAGCGGTTGCTAAGCTGCCAGTGAGGTCAAGTTATCGTGACTTGACCGCGTGTGAGTCACAGCCGTAAGGTACGGGAAACTTAACTGACGCAGGTCACCATGCTGAGAACCCGGGTCTTTGAAGTGCTGGAGGAGCGCGGCCAGAAACAGCGCTGGCTGCTCGCCGAGCTCGACCGCCGCGGTTACCGCGTCAGCGAAGGCTATCTCTCGCAGATCAAGGCCGGCACGAAGCAGCCCGGCCGCCAGTTCGTCGCCGCCGTCTGCGACGTCATGGGAATGTCCGAGCAACAGCTGTTCTTCACCGAAGGAGGAGTGGACCCAATGCCCGCGAAGAAGATCACCGGCGGCTCACGAACCAGACCCGCGAACCGCGCGTTGGCCAAACGAGACAAGGGCAAGATCAACGTCGCGATCATCGGCGTCGGCAACTGTGCGTCCTCGCTCGTCCAGGGACGCTACTTCTACCAGGACGCCGAGCCAGGCCAGATGATTCCGGGCCTCATGCACGTCGACCTGGGCGGTTACCAGATACGGGACATCAACTTCGTCGCCGCCATTGATATCGACGAGAACAAGGTCGGGCACGACCTGTCCGAAGCAGTCTTCACGCAGCCCAACAACACGTTCAAGTTCAGCGACGTGCCCCGCCAGGGCGTCCGCGTCTCCCGCGGCATGACCCACGACGGCCTCGGCAAATATCTCTCGCAGGTGATCACGAAGGCCAGCGGACCGACTGACGACATCGTTAAGCTGCTGAAAGAGACCCAGACTGACGTCGTCGTCAGCTACCTGCCCGTCGGCTCCGAGGAAGCGACAAAGTGGTACGTCGAGCAGGTCCTCGCCGCCGGCTGCGGCTTCGTGAATTGCATCCCCGTCTTCATTGCCCGCGACCACTACGGGTACTGGCCGCGACGCTTCCGCGAGGCTGGCGTGCCGATCATCGGTGACGACATCAAGTCGCAGGTCGGCGCGACGATCGTGCACCGCGTGCTGACGCGGCTGTTCCGCGAGCGAGGGGTGCGGCTCGACCGCACGTATCAGCTCAATTTCGGCGGCAACACGGACTTCCTCAACATGCTTGAGCGCGAGCGGCTCGAATCCAAAAAGATCTCGAAGACGAACGCTGTCACCTCGCAGCTTGATTACGAGCTGCCGGCTGGCGATGTGCACGTTGGCCCGTCCGACCACGTGCCGTGGCTTCTCGACCGCAAATGGTGCTACATTCGCATGGAGGGCACGACCTTCGGCAACGTGCCGCTGACCGCGGAGGTGAAGCTGGAGGTCTGGGATAGCCCGAACTCCGCCGGCGTCGTCATCGATGCGATCCGCTGCTGCAAGATCGCGATGGATCGGGGCATCGCCGGCCCGCTCGAGGCGCCGTCGGCGTACTTCATGAAGTCGCCGCCTACACAATACGCGGACGATGTCGCGCACGACATGGTGGAGGAGTTCATCGCGGGTTGAGTGATTGCTTGACAGGGTCGTCTACTGGCTCTTCCGGCTTGCGATCCTGCTGACGCGGCCGTTGCCGCTCCGGCTCGGATACTGGTTCGGCGAGCGCGTCGCGCTGATTTGCTACTGGGTGATTTTCCCCCGGCACCGCAAGGCCCTCAACGCGAACCTCGCGCACGTGCTCCAGAGCGACGATCCCAGGTTCGTCGACGCGGTAGCGCGCCGAACATTCCGCAACTTCGGCAAGTATGTCATCGACTTCATTCACTTTCCCGTGATCACCCCCGAAGAGGTGCGGCAACGACTCCGCTTCGACCAGTGGGACGAACTGAACGCGGCGACCGCCTCTGGCCGCGGCCTGATCATCACCACGCTCCATTTCGGGAACTGGGACCTCGGCGCAGCGGCGCTCGCCGCCTACGGGTATCCGATCAACGCCATCGCCGAAACGTTCCGGTACGGCCCGATGAACCAGCTCGTGCAGGGGTCCCGCTCGAAGCTCGGCATGAAGGTCATCGGGCACGACCGCCTCGGCCCGGCTCTGTTCCGGGCGCTGCGGCGCGGCGAAATGCTGGCGATGCTCGTCGACGTGGCGTCACGGGATGTCGCCACACGCGTTGACTTCTTCGGCGCGCCGGCGCTCGTTTCATCCGCGGCAGCGCGCATCGCCCTCCGCACGGGCGCCTGGGTGCTGCCCGCCGTGGTGGTCCGCGGCCCGGAAGACGACCTTGAGATCCGGCCAATCATCGACTTCAGTCTCAGAGACTTCACCGCCACCGGCGAGGAATCGAAAGACGTCGCCGAGCTCACGCGGCTCATCATGCAGTCGATGGAGCCGATCATCCGCAACTACCCCGACCAGTGGTTCATCTTCCGCCGGATGTGGGATCAGCCTGCGCCGCAACGGGCATCCGCTCCTCAGCTAGCGGAGGAACTTTGAGCGCCACGTCCTGGGTGCCTCGCCCCAGCAAGTGGCGCTACTACCTGATGGTCGCCGTGATCGGCACGATCGGCCGCATGCCCCTGTCCTGGCGCTACGGCATTTCCCGCTTCGTCAGCGACCGCGTGTACGACTGGGGGCCCCGCATCGGGCCGAACATCCGCAGCAATATGCACCAGGTGTTGGGCCCCGGCGCGTCCGAAGAGGAAGTCGATCGTGTCGCGCGGCAGTGCGCGCGTAACACGGGCCGCTACTACGCCGACGTTGTCGGCATGCATCGGATGGACGTCCGGAGGTTTTTCGAGAACGATCTGATCATCGACGGGCTGGATTACATCCGCGACGCGCAGACGGCGGGCCGGGGCGTGGTGCTCGCATCAGCGCACTATGCCAACCCGGAATTCGCCCTGCAGGGCATCGCTGCCGCCGGCATGCGGGCCTTCGCGCTCGTCGAGCCGCTGCACCCGCCCGAGTTAGGACGCCTCATGCGGGGGCTCCGTACCGTACACGGGCACCAGCTCGAGCCGGTGAGTTTCACGTCGATCAAGCACGCTATCGACTGGTTGCGTAAGGGCGGCATCGTCGCGATTCTGGTCGACCGGGACATCCAGAAACGCGGCATCGAGTTGGAGTTCTGCGGCGCACCGGCGCGTTTCCCGACCGGCCCTGTGGACCTCGCGCTCCGCACAGACTCCGTCTTGCTGACCGGCTGGGTACGGCGAGAGGGCGGTTACAAGATCCGCGTCGTCATTACGCCACTGCCGCTGATCGTCACCGGCAACCGCGATGAAGATCTGCGCGTGAACACGGCGCGTCTGCTCGCCAGCTTCGAAAAGCACTTGAAGGAAGACCCCGGCCAGTGGAGCGTGCTCGACCGCATTTGGCCGGATGAGGCAGTTGCCTCGCCTCCTCAGTCCGACACGGTGCTCGCCCGAGACGGCGCCGATCCAGCAGTACAATGAACGCTATCGAGGCATAGCCTGACATGGGCAAGGCGGACCTACACATCCACACGCGGTTCGGCGACGGCATGGCGACGGTGCCGGAACTGCTGCGCCACGTCGAGATGGATGCCACTCTCGACGTGATCGCCGTCACTGAACACGACACGCTGCGCGCCGCCGACTCCGCACGAGAGCTGCACGCCCGGGGCGGCTATCACTTCGACCTCGTGTGCGGCATGGAAGTCACCACTCTCGACGGCCATCTGCTCGCGCTCTGGATCGATGAACCTATAACCAGCTTTCGGCGCATCGAAGAGACCCTCGCCGCGATCCACGAACAGGGCGGCGTGGCGATCGTGCCGCACCCGCTCTCATGGCTCACCCGCAGCGTCAGCGCCCGCGCGTTCGAGCGCGTTGCGTCGGTACAGGACGGCGGCGTCTATTTCGATGGCATCGAGGAATTCAACCTCAGCCCCGCGGGGCGCGTGACCTCGGCTAAGGCACGGCGTCTCAACCGCGAGCAACTCCACCTCGCCGCAATCGGCTCCAGCGATGCGCATTTCCTTCAATCTATCGGGAGCGCTCGCACAACTTTTCCCGGCGCGTCCGCGACCGATCTGCGCGTCGCGATCGAAGCCAAGACCACCGCCGGGGAGGCCGGCCGAGCGCCTCGCATGTCGGAGCTGGGGTACCGCAACATCGCGCTCCAGCAATGGCGGGGCATGATGGCGACGCCGCGAAGCATGGGCTGGGTGCCAACTATCCGCAGCTTCATCACCAGCCGCCGCAAGCACCGCCCTGGGCCGGCCTCCAACGATGCCGCGGCCCACGAGTCGGGCCCGCGATGAAGATCGCCCTCGTCTCGCCGTACGATTGGACCGTCCATGGCGGCGTGAACAACCACATAGCTCACCTTGCTGAAAAGTTCGTCGATCTCGGCCACGAAGTGCATGTCATCGCGCCCGGTACGAAGCCCGTTCTCAGCGACTCCTTCCCCATCACCACCATCGGTCGGCCGATCCCCTTGCGCGTAAGCGGCTCCGTCGCGCGTATCACCCTCTCCCTTCGCACCGGGGGAAAGGTCAAGCGGCTGCTCGAAGAGACCGACTTCGACATCGTCCACGTCCACGAGCCGTTCATGCCGCAATTGCCCATCCAGTTCCTCCGTTACTCCACGACGGTGAACGTTGGCACCTGGCATGCCGCGCGCGAGTCCAATTTCGTCTACGTCTACGGCCGCCGCCTGATCAAGCGCTGGCAGCGCAAGCTCGACGGGAAAATCGCCGTCTCGACCGCCGCCGTCAAGCACATCGAGAAGTACTTTCCCGGTTACTACAACATCATCCCGAACGGCGTTGACATCGAGCACTTCGAGCGCGCCACCGAACCGCTGCCGGAGTTCATGGACGGCAAGCTCAACGTGCTCTTTGTCGGGCGGCCGGAGAAGCGTAAAGGCCTGAAGTACCTGATCCGCGCGTTCGTCGGCGTGCAGCGCGCGATCCCCGAGAGCCGTCTCATCGTTGTGGGTGCCGGCGAATTCGGGCGCTACGAAGCAGCCGTGCGCAAAGCAAAACTGCACGACGTGGTGTTTCGCAGCTACGTACCGTTTGACGAATTGCCGCGATACCATCACAGCGCACACGTCTTCTGCGCGCCGAACACGGGCTTCGAGAGCCAGGGCATCGTGCTGCTGGAAGCGATGGCCGCGCGCATGCCGATCGTTGCCTCGAACATCGATGGCTTTGCGGGCGTGCTAACACATAGCGTCGAGGGCCTGCTGTTCCGTCCGGAAGACGCGCAGGCGCTAGCGGACGCACTGGTCGAGTTGCTGAAGGACCCCGACCGCCGAGCCGTCATGGCATCACGAGGCGTCGAACGCGCGCGGTATTTCAGCTGGGATCGTGTCACTCAGCAAGTGTTGTCCTATTACGAGCGCCTGATCTACGAACGCCGCCTCGTCGAGCGCCAGGAGGCGTAGCCCGCGGATCCGTGTCCGGGACAACCAATGCGGGCAGCTTCCGGTTGTCGGTTTATCGCGAGCTTGGATAGAATGCGATAGTCCCTGCCCCAGCTTCGGGCAGGGATTCGTATTCAGAGGATATCCCGATGCCCGATGCCCCGGCACCACAGCGCTCACGCGGCATGAGCGACCTCTTGCCCGACGAGATGGACCGGCTCCGCGGAGTGGAAGACGCCTTTGCGTCGGTCTGCCGCGCCTGGGGATACCGCGAGATCCGAACCCCCGTCATCGAGCCGCTACACCTCTTCACGGCGGCGGGCACGCTTTCGCCGCAGACGCTCGATCGGGTGTATTCGTTTCTAGACTGGGACGGCTGGAGCGGCGAGCGCGTGGTCCTCCGGCCCGACTCAACCATCCCGGCGGCACGTCTATACGCCGAGCACCTCGACGGCGGGCGGGTCGCCAAGCTGTTTTACAACCAGAACATCTTCCGCTTCACCGATGACGGCTCCTCCCGAGAGGAGTGGCAGTGCGGCGTAGAGCTCATGGGCGATACCGGCACCGCCGGCGACATCGAGCTTGTGATGCTTGCCCTGGAAGCATTGAAGCCGCTCTCTTTGCCGCCGGTCCGCGTCTGCCTCTCGCACGCTGGCATCGTCCGGGGCGTACTCTCCGCTGCCGGTATGACGCCCGAAGAACAATCAGCCGCCTACGATCGGCTACTCGATGGCGACCTCGGCGTCGTCGATGAGGTCGAGGCGCGCGTGCCGCAGCTCAACGCCCCCCTCCGGCTGTTGTTCGAAGTTGAGGGCGAAGGCAGCGGCTATGTCGAGAATCTCCGCGGACCCCTCACCACCACCATACCTGCCCTCGGCCCGGCGCTCGACGAACTGGCCGCAGTCGTAGCCGCCCTCGAAACCGCCGGAGTCGCTCCAGTGATACAGACCGTGCTGGCACGCAACTTCGAGTACTACTCCGGCCTCATCGTCCGAATCGAAGCGGCCGGCAAGCGTTTGGTCGCAGGTGGCCGGTACGACGATCTGATTGGCCTTGTGGGCACCCGTCATGTGCCCGCGTCGGGCTTCGCGCTGTACCTCACGCCGCTCCTTGACCTGATGGCGCCACCTGCCCGTCCGTCCGGCGAGCGCCGCATCATCGTGCAAGCTGAAGGCGCTGGGCCGGCGCTGACGTCCGTGCTGTACGAGGCTGCTGCCCGGCTCCGTGCTGCCGGCATGCGCACCGAATCTATCGAAGGCATGCACTCGGCGCCGACGCACCGCCTAATCTGCCGGGAGGGCTCGCCCGCGTTCACGCTGGTGTGGCCCGATGGCACGCAGCAATTCGAGCGCCTCGACGATGTCGTCCGTGTGCTGGAGCCGGAACGGTGATCCGCGCCGCGCTGCCCACCGGCGATCTGCGCAACGACACAGCCGCGCTGCTGCAATCCGCCGGCGCGGGCATCGATGCGTACGCATCCGGCTCGCGCGAACTGCGCTTTCCGATGCTCGACGGTGAGGGTGCCATCGCGCGCGTCTTTCGCGAGAAAGACATTCCCGTCCAGGTGGCGCTGGGCAACTACGACATCGGCATCTGCAGCCTGAGCTGGGTCGAAGAACTGGCGCAGCGCTTCCCCTCTCACGAAGTGATGCGCGTCCGTGACCTCGGATACGGCGCGCACGGGCTCTGGCTCGCCACGGCAGGTGACGAAGCAGACGCCAGCGTCCGTATCGTCAGCGAGTACCCGAACATCGCCGAAGCCCTGGCGCGCCGCATGCGACTGCGCCGCTATCGCGTCTTCCCCGTCTGGGGCGCCGCCGAGGCCTATCCCCCCGAAGACGCCGATGTGGCGCTGATCGCCGCGCCCGATGCCGCGGCGGTCGAGGCCCACGGCCTGCGCCCTATCGCGCGCGTCCTGGACTCGTCGGCGTGGCTGATCGCCAACAGGCACAGCCTCGCGACGAAAGATCTTTCGCCGCTGCTGTCGCGCCTCCTCGGCACGACGGCTTCGTCGCTGAGTGCCCCGGCGCTTCGACCTCCGAGTACGCTGGCTCTGCGCACCGCAGACGCGCGCCCGGCGCGCGCAACCCTGCGATTGGCGCTGCCCGACGGTCACGCGCAATCGCACACCATCGCCGCGCTCAAGATGGCCGGCGTGCGCGTCTTCGGTTACGAGGACGGCACGGTCGTCCGCAGGCCAAAGACTGATATCGAAGGCGTCGAGGTGAAGGTCATCAGGCCGCAGGACATGCCGCAGCAGGTCGCGATCGGTCAGTTCGATCTGGCGATCACTGGACGCGACTGGCTGTTCGACCACCTCGTGCAGTTCCCGTCGAGCCCGGTCGAGGAGATCGTCGACTTGCGGCGGTCGGTGTACGGACTCGCGGCCATCGTGAAGGACGTTTCGGCGGACAACGTTGCCGGCGCGCTGCGCGAGTGGCGGTCGCGCTCGGACGCGCCGATCCGCGTCGCCAGCGAATACCCGAACATCGCTGATCACTTCGCGCGAGAACGCCACTTCGGGCGCTACAGTGTGATAGCAATCGCTGGCGCGTCGGAGGGCTTCGTGCCCGAAGATGCCGAGATCCTCATCGAAGGCATCGACACGGGATCGAGCGTGCGGGCGAACAAGCTGACCGTGCTGGAGCGCTTCTTCGAGTCGACGAACTGCGTCATCGCGAACAAAGTGCGCCCGCAAGGCCACCTTCGCGCGGCCTACGACACGCTCGTCGAACGACTCCGCCGCGGCGCAGCCGAGCCGGTCGCCGCGGCCAAGGGAGCGTGAGCCATGCCACTGCTGGGGCTGCACATGACCGTTGCGCGCGAGCTCGCGCCAGAACTCCGCTCGCCCGCGGTCGACGCAGAGCGCGGCGCGTACTACCTCGGTGCAACCACGCCCGACATCCGCGCACTCACGCGATGGGACCGCGAGCGTACGCACTTCTTCCAGCTCAATGAATTCGGCGACCAGAGTGGTGTGCATCGCTTGTTCGACCAGGAACCATCGCTCAAGGACCCGTCGGCGCTCGACACGGCGACTGTGGCGTTCATGGCGGGCTATATCTCTCATCTGATTATGGACGAGGCCTACATCACGACGATCTATCGGCCGTTCTTCGGCGCGGGATCGACACGCGCGGACGATCTGATGGCGAACGTGATGGATCGCCTGTTGCTCTACCACCTCGATAAGCAGGAACGAGAGGACTTCCCCGCGCTCGACGAGATCCGCCGCGCACTCACCGAGACCTCGGCTGACGTCGCCGTCGACTTCCTCGCGCGCGAAGACTTGCAGAAGTGGCGCGATCTGCAGATCGAGGTCATCGGTCGCCCGCCCAGCTTCGCAAAAATGCTCACGCGGCAGCTCGCCGGCGCTGGCATCGAAGGCGACGAGGCGGTGTCGAGCTTCATGGAGCAGAACGCCGAGACCCTGCTGCACGACACGATCGAGCACATCGGCGAAGATCGCATCCGTGAATATCTTTGCGACTCGAAGGAGCGCGCCCGCCGGGCGATGAAGGAATATCTCTCGTGAGAATCGTGCACGGCGCCGACGAAGGCCGCCGTACGCTGTTGCGTCGTCAGCCGCTCGGCGAGACGCAACTGCCGGACGCCATCCGCAAGAAGAATGACGCACTCTTCGGTGCTGACCTGCCGGTCGAGCAACAGGTACGTCGCATCCTTGACGACGTGCGCCGCGAAGGAGACTCCGCTGTCGCCCGCTACGGCAAAGCCTTCACCGGCGTCGAGCGGACGTCGTTCGAGGTTCCTCGCGCAGAGATCGCGAGGTCGTACAAGCAGGTCGATGCCGCGCTCGTAGATGCGCTCCGCGAAGCGGCGGAGCACATCCGCGCGTACCACCAGCTGCAGCTCGAACACTCGTCCCGGTCCTTCAGCGAGCGAGGCGTCGGCATGCAGGTGCGCGCGATCGAGCTCGTCGGCATGTACGTGCCAACGAGCCCCGGAGCGGTCTATCCGTCGTCTGTGCTCATGACCGGCATCCCGGCAAAAGTCGCCGGTGTCAGTGAGCTGATTATGATGAGCCCGGCAGCGGCCGATGGCGTCGTTTCGCCGCTGAAGCTCGTTGCCGCCGATATCGCGGGAGTCGATCGCGTCTTCGCCGCGGGCGGCGCTGAGGGCATCGCCGCGCTGGCCTACGGCACACAGACGGTGCCACGCGTCGACAAGATCGTCGGTCCGGGGAACATCTTCGTCACCGTCGCCAAGCGCGAAGTGTTCGGCGGCGTGGGCATCGATGCTCTCTACGGCCCCAGCGAAACCATCGTCATCGCCGACGAGACGGCCGACCCCATGTTCGCCGCCGCCGACCTGCTTGCCCAGGCCGAGCACGACGAGCTGGCAACGCCGATCCTGCTCTGCACGTCGGAGGCGATCGCCGAGGCCGTCGGCGCCGAGGTCGAGCGCCAGTTGCGGCTGCTCGACCGCGAGAACATCGCCCGCACGTCATTCGACGCGCGCGGCGGCGCAGTAGTGGTCGGCACCGTTGCCGAGGCGGTCGAGTTGGGCAGTGAATACGCACCCGAGCACATCTGCCTGCTCGTGCGCGATGCCGCCGCCGTCGCGAAGACCGTGCGAAACGCAGGCGGCATCTTCGTCGGCGATGATGCGCCGGAGTCCCTCGGCGACTACACGGCCGGCCCGTCCCACGTCATGCCGACATCGGGCGCGGCACGATATGCCTCCCCGCTCGGCGTGCACGACTTCCTTAAGATCACCAGCGTCGTCGCGGTCGATGCAGCTCGCCTCCGCGAGGCCGGCCCGGCCGCCGCCCGTATCGCCCGCGCAGAGGGCTTCACCGCCCACGCCCGCTCGATCGAGCTGCGCCTCAACGGCGGCGAGCGAGGCGGCGCGACGTGAAGAAGCAGCCCTTCGATATGCGCGCCATCATCCGGCCCGATCTGCTCGAGCTGCCCGGCTATGTGCCAATCACTCCGACTGATGTGCTGGCCGAGCGTTATGGGATTCCGCCCGAAGCCGTCCTCAAGCTCGACGGCAACGAGAACCCGTACGGCACCTCTCCGAAGGCACTTGCCGCGATCGCCGCCGAGCGCTCGTATCACATCTATCCCGACCCCGACCAGACGCGCGTCCGCGCCGCTCTCGCGGACCACCTCGGCGTCACCGCCGACAGCATCGTCTGCGGCCTCGGCAGCGACGACCTTATCGATCTCATCCTGCGCGCCGTGATCGTGCCGGGTGCAGGGTCGCGGGGGCGACGCGACGCCGTCATCAACTGCCCACCGACCTTCGGGATGTATCCGTTTTCGACGGAGATCGCCGGTGGCCGCGTCATTGACGTGCCGCGGCTGGAGGGATTCGCCCTCGATCTCGATGGCATCGAGAGGGCCGCAGATCACGCGAAACTCATCTTTCTCGCGTCGCCCAACAACCCCACCGGCAACCGCATGTCTGCCGACGAGCTGGAGCGGCTCCTCGCCACCGGCATGCTGGTCGTCGTCGACGAGGCCTACATCGAGTTCGCGGGCTCGCATGGCGGACCAGCATCGTTCGTGCCACTCGTCGCATCGAATGAGAACCTGGTGGTGCTGCGGACGTTCAGCAAATGGGGCGGCCTCGCCGGGCTGCGTGCAGGTTACGGCGTCATGTCGCCCGCACTCGCGTCGATCCTCATGACGATTAAGCAGCCGTACAACCTCAACGTCGCGGCCGGTGTGGCGATGCTCGCCACGCTCGAAGACAAAGCGCTGCTCGACGAGCGTGCATGCAAGATCGCCGGGACTCGCGAGCGCCTGTCCGCCGCACTCGACGCGATCGGCTGGATCACGACGTATCCCTCCGAGGCGAACTTCCTCCTCTGCCGCCTGGACGGCGTCGATGCGGTCGAGGTCCGCGACCGGCTCGCGTCGCGCGGCATCTTCGTGCGACACTTCGACACGCCGGCGCTGCGCAACCACCTCCGCATCAGCGTCGGCCTGGAAGAGCACGTCGCGCCCGTGATCGAGGCGCTGCGCCAGATCGGAGCAGAGCTTGGCCGCTGACACACCGCGCGTCTACGCAGTCTCCGGCACGCAGGGCGCCGGAAAGACGACCGTCGCCGCCATACTCGCCCGCCGATTCGATCGCGGCGTCCACATCAGCGCCGACACGTTGCAGAAGATGATCGTCTCCGGTCGCGTCTGGCCCGAAGCTGACGCCGTGACCCGCGAAACTCCCGAAGTCACCGGAGACGCCGGTATGCAGCTGCGGCTGCGGCTCCGCAACGCCTGCATCCTCGCGCGATCGTTCTACGAGCACGGCTTCACCGCCGTCATCGACGACATCATCTTCGGCGATCGCTTCGTCGAACTGCTGGACGAAGTGGGTGACTTGCCCCTCCACGTGGTGATGCTGGTGCCCGATCTCGCGACCGTCCGCGCACACGAACGCGAACGCGGCACAAATCTCTGGCCGGAATGGGAGTGGCTGACGGAAAGCATCGCCTCCAGCCGACCGCGGCTCGGACTCTGGCTGGACAATTCCGGACAGACGCCGGAAAACACAGTCGATGAGATCATCAGGCGATCGGACGAGGCGCGCGTCGCCCCGGCAATCCTCTCGGAGCGCATGCAATGACGCGCACCGCGACGGTCGTACGCGAGACCAAGGAGACGCGCGTCGAAGTCACCATCGACCTCGACGGCAGCGGCCGGTCATCCGCAAAGACCGGCATCGGCATGCTCGACCACCTCATCGAGCAGATCGGCAAGCATGGGCTGTTCGACCTCACCGTCACAGCCAGCGGCGACTTGCACGTTGATGAGCACCACACCGTCGAGGACGTCGGCATCGCGCTCGGACAGGCGATCGACCGCGCGCTCGGCGAACGCCGCGGCATCGTCCGCATGGCGGATGCGCTCGTGCCGCTCGATGAGGCGCTGGCATCCATCGCAATCGACATCAGCGGCCGTCCCTTCTGCGCAGTCGATGCGCATTTCACGCTCGACCGCATCGGCGAGCTGCCGGCATCGCTCGTCGAGCACCTGCTCGCCTCAATCGCGACGGAAGCGAAGCTCACCCTGCACGCGCGCGTGCTCGCGGGTGAGAACGACCACCATAAAGCCGAGGCGATGTGCAAGGCGCTCGGCCGCGCACTGGCGGCCGCGACGCGCATCGAGCCTCGGTTAGGCGGCGACGTACCAAGCACGAAGGGCCGCATCGGTTAGCGGATCAACCCGTCGTCCGTAGGGACGAAGCTTCAGCTCCGTCCCCTCTGAGAACAAAATCCGAACACCCGGAGTGACAGAAAATGCCGCACAAAACTCCATTACAGAAGCTGCGCGAGATCTGCCTCGCCCTGCCCGAGGCGACCGAGCAGGTATTCGGCGGCCACACGAGCGCGACATTCCGTGTGCGCGACAAGATCTTCGCCATGGAAAACGACTACGACGGACGCACGGCGTTCACCTGCAAGGCGCCGCCCGGTGCGCAACGGATCCTGGTCGGCTCGGATCCCGGCCGTTTCTTCGTGCCGCGCTATGTCGGACCGAAGGGCTGGATCGGCATGTGCATCGACGCTGATGTTGACTGGGGGCTGGTCGCGGATCTGGCAACCGACAGCTACCGCATGACGGCTCCGAAGCGGCTATCAGCGCTGATCAGGTAGCTCTTCGCCCGTTGCCAAACTCGGCGTTGACGGGTCGGGGGGGTGAGGCGTACAATCGTTCTATCTTGCAAGGTACCCCAAGAGCCGCCTCCGGGCGGCTTTCTGGCTCCCTCTCCGGACGCTGTGCGGAGACCCGGGCGGTCTGCCGATGCTCTCGATGCCAGCTATCGTCAACCCGCAGGCCCAACATCTCCCAGATCTGTAGCGGAAACCGATTGACAGCCGGCAGACCGAGTCCCTACTATACTGAGCGAACGCTAAGTTAACCCCCCGAAAGGACGCGCGCGATGGCTGTCGATACGAAGACGATGGAGATGCTTGCGACGGAGCCCAACACGTCCGATGGGCTCGATCTCAGCTGGATGGAGACCACCGGCGAGCGCGGTATGAACGCCAAGCCGGGCCGCCGCGGTCTGACGCTCGAAGACATCAACAAGGGCTCCTACGGCAGAGCGCCCGACACCTCGGACGAAATGACCATGCGGCAGCGGGGCGCGGCCACGCGGCCGGGCGTGCCGCGCATCGGCTACCACATCGCCAAGAAGGGCGACATCTGGTCCGACAACGCAGCGATGCTTTACGAAGAAGCCGTCCAGCGCCAGTGGTCATCGGCCACCGACATCCCCTGGGGCGAGCTGAAGCCGCTGCCGGACGACGTCGAGCGCGCCTACAGCCAGTTCTGCACATTCCTCACGGAAGTCGAGTTCATCGCCGGCGACACGCCCGCACAGTGGCTGCCGCAGATCAGCAACGACCACTACGAAGTGAAGATGTTCCTCGCGTCGCAGATCATGGACGAGGCGCGCCACCTCGATGTCTTCCGCAAGCGCGCGCTGGCCAACGGCGGCGGGCTGATGAGCAGCAGCGGCAACGCCGGCCTCCGCGTGATCATCGAGGCGAAGGACTTCACCGAGATGTCGGCGATCATGCACGTGCAGGGCGAAGGCCTCGTGCAGTCGATCTTCCGCATGGGCGAGTACATCGCCACGAACGAGGCCGAGAAGCGCATCTTCCGCCTTTCCGCGCAGGACGAATCCCGCCACGTTGCGTTCGGCGTCATGCACCTCAAGTACATCCTCGAGACGGAGCCGGAGCGCCGCGAAGAGATCCACAGCTACCTCGAGAAGGCGGAGCCTGTGATCGGCGCCGGTGCGGGCGTACCCGTCGCGGGCGGCTCGCCCGTGTTCGGCACCTCGCTCGGCATCCTCTTCGGCCACTCGATGGGCAGCCAGGAAGAGGGCACGAAGCTCGCCCTCGCGGCCTTCCGCCGCCAGCTCAACGAGTACATGCATCGCCTCGAGGTCGCCGGCATGGGCGAGCGCCGCTACCGTCTGCCGGCGCACATCCAGGCCGTCCTCGACCCGCCGAAGAACTAGACCGCAGCCACAGCCGCAATGAAGGAGCCCCGGTCTCGTCCGGGGCTTCCTTGTGTCTCGGGGCGATGTTGAATGATGCTGAAGGGCCAGTTGGATGGAAGAAGAAACGATAGCAGTGAGGCGTGCCACCGTGGCCGACGCTGCCACCATGGCCGCAATCGAAGTCGCGAGCTGGCGCGCGGCGTACCGCGACCTTATGCCGAAGGCGTACTTGGATGCGCTCTCCTTTGAAGACAAGACGGCGAATTGGGCGCGCAGCCTTAGCGGCGAAGATGCGCGACGCAAACGCACCCTCGTCGCTGTGAACCACGCTGACAGCCGCTCGGCTTCGCGACAGCAGGCCCCGACGCTGATGGAGCCATCGGCCTGCTGCTCCTGATGTACGTCACCCCCGAAGCGTGGGGAATCGGCGCGGGACGAGCGCTCATGCAGGCCGCGCGCGACGCGCTGCTGGATCTCGAGTTCCGTGACGCGGTGCTGTGGGTGCTGGAAGCCAACGGTCGCGCACGCCGCTTCTATGAGCGCGCCGGTTGGCGACCGGACGGGGTGACTCGGACGGACGATTACGGCGGTGTGGAGTTGCCGGCCGTGCGCTACGTGCAATCCCTCAACCGCGACGAAGCATGACCGACGATGCGCGAGTGCTCAGGCATCGGAGGCGGCCGCCGACAACAACGCCTGGGTCGAATGCAGCCGGCTGAGAACTCACAACTGACAACTGACAACTCTCGTCACCCCGAATACGTCCACCCGAGATCATCATCCCGCAGCGGCGTGCCGTGATTGATCTGGCCGCCGTCGGTGATGCGCGCGACCACGAGCGTGTGGTCGCCGGTCGGCAGCCCACCCTCCACCTCGCACTCGAACCACGCGAGAGCATCCTTGAGGACGGGGCAGCCGGTCGCCAGCGTCTTGTGCGGCACGCCGGCCAGCTTGTCGATGACGCCGGCGCCGAGCGCGTGCCTCCCCTTCACCTTGCCCGGGTTCGCTGGCTGCAGGAACGATGCGATCAGTTCCTGGCTGTCGTGGCCCATCACGTTGACGGTGAAGACGCGCGTTGCGCGGATATTGGCGAGCGTGCGCGCGTCGTTCTCGAGCGAGAGCGCGACCATCCGCGGCTTGAACGAAATCTGCATCAGCCAGTGGGCCGCCATGACGTTCAGCCCCGCCGGCCCCTTCGAGCCGACGACGTACATGCCGTAGTTCATCATGTCCAGCGCCGGCTTCGCGTCTTCTTCCGACATCTCATCTCCGAGGCTTCGCTGCTGCTCGATCGATTGTAGCCAGCATCAGACTGTGCTGCTGATCCGATTCGCAGAGGTGGCGGTGTTGCAACTCCGGAAATCCGTGGGCGAACGCCTTGACACCGCGCGAAGGAAAGACAGATACTTTCGCTGAAGCAAAATGTTTCCTCGCAGCGAACAGAGGCCCGTCATGGTCCAGGACGTCAACATCTTCGACAACCCGCTGATCGCCGGGAATCCGTTCCCGTTCTTCGCGGGGCTGCGGAAGGACGCACCGGTCTTCAAGCCGCCCGGCAGCCCTCTCGCGATCGTCTCGCGCTACGACGACGTCGTGCGCATCTTGCGCGACCCGGTCACTTTCTCCTCGCAGGTCGCTGTACGTGAGCCCGGCGAGCGGCGCCCGCCGACGATTCTCTTCGACGACCCGCCCGTCCACACCCGCATGCGCGGGCTCCTTACGAGCGCGTTCACGCCCCGCATGGTCGAGTTGCAGCGCGAATCGGTCGAGGAGTATTGCAAGAAGCTGGTCGACCGCATGTGCGCGAACGAGACCGCCGACTACATTGCCGGACTCGCGTACCCGCTGCCTGTGATGGTGATCGCCAACATGCTCGGCGTGGGCGGCGGCGATATGGAGACGTTCAAGCGCTGGTCCGATGCAATCATCGGCAACGTCGCCAACGCGCTCTTCGACCCCAACACCGACGCCATCGACGACGTCAACCGCGAGTTCGATGAGTATTTCAGGGAGCAGCTCAACAGGCTGCGCGCGCATCCCGAAGACAACCTGCTCAGCGCCCTCATCCACGCCGAAGACCCGGCCGAAGGCAAGCTCAGCGAAGAAGACCTGCTCGTCGTCTGCCGCGTGTTGCTCGTGGCCGGCAACGAGACTACGACCGGCCTCATCGTCGCCACCGCGCGCATCTTCGCCGAGTTCCCGTTCGTGCTGCAGGCGGTGAAGGACGATCCGTCCGTCATCCCGAGCGTCGTCGAAGAGGTGCTCCGCTACTACCCGACCTTCCCTGCCACGTTCCGCATCACCACGCGCGAAGTCGAGATCGCCGGCGTGACGCTCCCCGCGGGCGAACGCATCCTCACCATGATCACTTCAGCCAATCACGACGAGACACAGTTCCCGAATCCCGAGGAATTCATCATCAGCCGCGAGCCGAACCGTCACGTCGCCTTCGGAATGGGCATCCACTACTGTCTCGGCGCTCCGCTCGCGCGCATGGAAGGCGGCATCGCTATCGCCACGCTGGCGCCGCGCATCAAGGCCCTCTCGTTCGAGGGTGACCCCGGCTCAGTCATGCAGCCCGGCGGCCCCGCAACCCTGCCCGTGCGCTTCGAGCTGGAGCCGGTCGCAGCTTCCGTATAGCGAAGACGGTCAGCGATAGTTAGGGATCGGGGCCGCGAACACCGCATCGGCGATTTCGGACACAATGTCGTTGTGCGTAGCATCAGTGTCCAGCACGACCGCTTGGTAATCCCAGACGCCGCGAGTCCAATCGCCCGAGTACCCATCCTCCTCGGATCCCACCCAGATCTCGTTGCCCGCGGGAGTGGTGATCTTCGTGTTGTCACCGGCCGGATACGACGACGGCCGATGGGAGCGTAATCGCAGCAGAGCCCTCGGATCCTTCGTACTGTTGGGCTGGTAGAGGATGAAGAAGTCTCGGCTCGGGGGATCAACCGTAAGATGGAACGCGTTGAACTCGTACCGGGGAGAGAGATCAGGCACCACAAATCCACCTCCGACAAAGCTCCGCACGCATTCCTCGGAGAAGCGCGCGGTGATGTCGGTGGTGAGAGCAGGTAGCGTCTTTGGAGCGGCCGATCCTCGCCATACCGGGCAATCGACCGTGACTGTCGGCGTGGTGCTTACGTCATTTGTCGGTGCTGGCGTCGGGTCACCGCATGCAATCGTGATCGCTGCGAGGGCGAACAATGCGATCCAGCAGGGGCGCGCTTCACGAGCGATTAATCGCCCCAAGCGTCCGACCTCCGACTTCCGACCTCCAGCCGCCCTATCCAGCCGTCGCCGCCGCCACCGGTGGCACCACCGCGTGCGGATGCGCGACATTGCGGTCCAGGAACAGCGACATGATCGCCGCGCACTGCCGCCCGAAGTCCGGTATCGCATCGAAGCCGTGCGGCGCTCCGTCGTACATGTGCAGCTCGACGCCCACGCCCGCAGCGTGGAGCGCGCGGTACATCTCGAAGCTCGCTTCCGACGGCACAAGTTCGTCTTTGTTGCCATGGATCAGCAGCGTCGGAGGGAACGATGCGCTCGCGTAGGTGATCGGGCTCGCCGCTCGTGCCTTCTCGATGTCGTAGCCCCGCCCGAACAGGAACGACAGTTCTTCCCGTAGCGGTTGCACATCGGAGTCAACATAGAGCCGCGCCGGCGGATAGAACGCGATGCACGCAGCCACCTCTGTCCCGGCGCCGGCGTTTCCGCCCTCGCCCTCGAACTCGGCCATGTTCTGCGTCCCCGCGATCATCAGCGAGAGATGCCCGCCCGCTGAGTTCCCCGAAACTGAGATCTTCTTCGGATCGATGCCGAGCCGTCCCGAGTTCGCGCGCATCCATCGCAGCGCTGCCTTCACGTCCTGGATCTGCGCCGGCCACTTCGACGCCGGCGCCAGCCGGTATTCGGTCGCCACGCACACATACCCGATGCGCCCGAGCAGGATGCCGTAGCCGTGTAGCTGGCTGCGGTCGCCCTGCACCCAGCCACCTCCGTGCACCAGCAATACGGACGGGCGGTCCGTACCTTCTTGCGGCGGCATGTAGACGTTGCACTTCAACTCGCGGTCGCCACCGCGGCCGAAGACCACGTCCCGCTCGACCGTTACTCTGCCCGTCTCCGCTACTGCCATCGATTCCTCCGATGGCTGCCATTGATCCTGCTTCGACACTACGCCCGTGCCCGTTCAAAGGCAAGCGCCGCCCGAGGCAACAGGCCCACCGCCACCTAGCCCGTACACATGCTCACGCCTAGAATAACGTGTCCACAGGCGAAGGGAGCGAGGGATCCATGGCACGCAAGAACGGCACGCGCGGCGACCTGCCGGCGGCAACCTACACATTCAGCCTGCAAGCGCAGTATCCCAACCAGCCAGGGATGCTGGCGAAGATCGCCCAGGCCGTCGGCGAGTGTGGCGGCAATATTGGTGATATCGACGTCGTCAGGACGTCCGGGAGCAGCATCGTCCGCGAGATCAATGTCTCCGCCCGCGACAGCGACCACGCACGCGAGATCGTCGACCACGTGAAGGCGGTCAAGGGTGTCACGATCAAGAGCGTGGCGGACCGCGTGTTCCTCAGCCACCGCGGCGGCAAGATCGAGATCCGCAATAAAGTGCCCGTGACCTCTCGCCGCGACCTCTCCGTCGTCTATACCCCCGGTGTTGCACGCGTCTGCCTCGCGATAGATAAGGACCCCGAAGCGGCGTACTCGATGACGATCAAGTGCAACACGGTCGCCGTCGTCACAGACGGCACTGCCATCCTCGGCCTCGGCGACCTCGGTCCGAAAGCAGCCATGCCGGTCATGGAGGGCAAGGCCATGCTCTTCAAGACTTTCGGCGGCGTCGACGCGTGGCCCATCTGCCTGGACACCAAAGATCCGGACGAGATCATCGCCATCACGAAGGCGATTGCGCCCGGCTTCGGCGGCATCAACCTCGAAGACATTTCCGCGCCGCGCTGCTTCTACATCGAAGAGCGGCTCAAGAAGGAGCTGGACATCCCCGTCTTCCATGACGACCAGCACGGCACCGCTGTCGTCGTGCTCGCGGCTGTGCTCAACGCCACGCGGATCGTCAAGAAGGACATCACCGATCTCAAAGTAGTGGTGCTCGGTGTCGGGGCCGCCGGCGTCGCCTGCTCGAAGATGCTGATGGCGGCCGGCGTGAAGAACATCATCGGCGTCGACCGCACCGGCATCGTCCACAAAGGCCGCACCGAAGGCATGAATTTCATGAAAGAGTGGTTCGCCGATCACACGAACCTTGAGGGCGTAAACGGCTCCGTCAGCGATGCGATGGAGGGCGCGGACCTCTTCCTCGGTCTGGCAGGCCCGAACATGATCACCGTCGATGATGTGAAGAAGATGAACCGCGACCCCATCGTCATGGCGATGGCGAACCCCGACCCGGAGATCCGTCCCGATCAGGCAGCCGGCCACGTCGCCGTGATGGCGACCGGGCGCTCCGACTTCCCCAACCAGATCAACAACGTCCTCTGCTTCCCCGGCCTCTTCCGCGGCGTGCTCGATGTCCGGGCGCGTGACATCAACGAAGAGATGAAGCTCGCCGCCGCCGAAGCCATCGCGGGCGCCGTCAGCAAGAGCGAGCTGAGCGCCGAATACATCATCCCCAGCGTCTTCCACCCCACCGTCTTCAAGAACGTCGCCCGGGACGTCGCCGCCGCCGCGATTCGTACCGGCGTAGCGGATGGCGAGAGGAAGATGGTAACGAACTTTATCTAAGCCTCGGCGGCGGAAGATGCCACGCCGCGCAAGACCGTTGGGGTTTCTACTCCGGCAGGAGTTCCAGCGCGCGCAGGTCCGTGATCGCGCCCACGAGGCGCTCGAAGATCACCTGGAACAGATCGACGGCGCGTTGGTTCGACATCTCCAGTGTGGCGCCGTTGATGACGAAAATCGCCAGGTAGGCCAGCAGCGACCGGCGGTAATCGAGGAAGAACCGCTCGAAGTCGTAGCCTTTGACACCAAATGCTATGAGCGCATCGTGGTACGCGCGAAGGATCGCCGTCTCGTGCTCCCGCCGCATCTCCAGCGTCAGGCTGCCGCACATGAAGTACGCCACGTCGTACGCCGCCCAACCGATGTTCGGGCTCTGCCAATCGACAACGGACAATGGATTGCCCGATCCGTGGCCGAAGAACAGGTTATCGAGCCGGTAGTCCCCGTGTGCCAGCGTCATGTCACCCTGATCGATCTCGTCGAAAATGCCGAGCATCTTCTCGTGCAGCGTCGGTATCACGGCGCGGATCTCGGCGGTCAGCTCGTCGCCGAAGAGCTCGAGAGAGCGCGCACAGAGCGCCGGATAGACCGTCTGCAGCGGGGCCCGGACGAGATCCGTGCCGCGTTGCAGCCACGGGATCGCCGCGAGCCTGGGGCTGGCCCACCAGGTCGCGTGCAGGCGAGCAAGTTGGCTGAGCGCCAGCGCCGCCTGTTCTAGCGAGCAACCGGCGACCTGGTCGCCGATCCGCCCCGTCACCGAGAGATCTTCCAGCAGCAGCACGTAGCGGTCCGCGTCGGCGTCCATCGCCTCGAAGTAGCACGTCGCGGTCGGCACTCCGCACGTCGCCGCAAGGTCGCGATAGAACGACACCTCCCTCCCGTAGAGGCCGTACATATTGCCGATAGCGCGTGATCCCGGATCGGGCGAGGGAAACTTCGCGATGATGGTCACCGGTCCGGCGCCTTCAGGCGTATAACGTAGTTTCAGGCGGACGATCTCGCCGATGAAGCCCACGCCTTCACCGATCCGCTCCTGCTCGACGGCTGCCACCGCCGCGCCGCTCGCAAGATGGCCGCGGCCGGTCAGGACATCGGTCAACCATGCAGGCGTCAACTCCGCCGGTCCATGCGGGATGAATTGCGCTGTTAATCCGGGATCTGGTTGCGTCGCTTCTTTCATGAGGGACATTCTACGCATGGATCGACCTTCCCGCCTACTAGGCATCGGATCATGCCCCACCAGGACACAGATGCGCGAGAGTGTCTCACGTCCACCCTCGCACCGAATCAGAGATCTCAATTCACACAGACGATAGAACAATCTCGCCCGTGCGCGCGCTCAGCCTCACGAATCGCGTCTTCGACCGACGAGGCGTATCCGAAGCCGACGTGCTCGGGCACGCCGGGGTCGTCCGCACCGGCGACGATGACCCGCGCCGCGTGCTTCAGCCTCCGCAGCGGATGTGTCGCCAGGATCGCGTGCACCGGATGAAACGCCACCCCGTTACGATATCGGTCGATGTACTCCGCGTTCGTCACGAACTCGGTCTCGAATCGCCGCATGATCTCGTACGGGTCGCGCGTCTGCGGCAGCACGCGGTCCCACGCCTCGCGGTACGACGGGTGGTGCTCCATGTCCCAGGTATCCGGGCACGGCGTCGCGAGGATCACCGTGCAGCCCGGCCGCCCGAGCGCTTCGATGTAACCGCCGAGATAACCCAGCCCCGACGAGATCAGCGTCAGGATCGGGTTCATCACCCCGAACACGGCGTACGGACTCCACGCCGGCAGGCCGTAGACGACGACATCGGCCGGCTCCGCCTGCGACCGGCGCGGCGGATTGCGCGCCGCCATCACGTCCAGCGCCGCAGCGCGAGTCTCGCTAACTCCACCCGCCCACACGTGCGCGATCTTCGTTGGACTCGCCAGCACGCACTCGATCTTGTAGATCCGCTTGCCCAGCGATGCTTCCAAATGCGCGCCCATCTCGTTCAGGACGTCATGCATGCGGTTGTTGAGGACGGACATCGACATGCCGTCCGGATGATGTGTGTGCCGGATCGACCGCCAGGTCGAGAGCCCGACAGCCACCGACTTCCAGCCGCCGCTAAATCCCAGGTGCAGCCCGGCGTTTACGTACACACAGAGGTCCGCCTCCGCCGCATGACGGCTCAGCTCGACATCGTAGCCGTGCTCGCTCGTGCCGAAGTACACGAGATTGGACGGGTCCTCCGCATCGTGGCAGAACAGCCGCGGGCCGAAGCGTTCGACCAGCTCCGGTCCGATGATCGTCGCCACCTCCTCGCGCGTAAACTTCCGGTGCAGCGCGTTCGCGCAGATGAGCATGACATTCGACTCCGGGACACCCGCATCGGCGAGCTGCGCGAGCACCGCTTCGATCGCGACGCGCCGGATCGGCCCGAACGATGTCACCGTCGGATCATCGAAGGCGATCACCACGCGCGCGTCTGGCTTCACCAACTCCCGAATCGGCGGCATTCCAAGGGGATGCTCGAGTGCCTCCCGCACAGCCATATCGAGATCGCCAACCGCCTGCAGTCCGCCGCCCGAGCCCGCGCCGCCGCCGCGCGACACGATGCGCGCACGGTCCGGCAGTTCCGCCGTCACCGTCGAGTCGCCGAAGGGGAGTGTCTGGGTGATCATCGTGCGGTCGGTGTACCACCCGTGCAGCCGCAGCGGCAAGCCAGGCCTGATGCTAAAGTTTGGTGCGAGTTCCGATTTTGGTAGCGAAGGAATGAGAACATGGCCGGCCTGCTCGCAATTTACGCACATCCCGATGACGAGACGTTCGGCATCGGCGGCACCATGGCCCACTACGCCGATCGCGGCATCCCGGTCACGATGATCTGCGCGACGCGCGGCGAAGTCGGCGAGATTGCGCCCGGCACAGGCGCCACGCCCGAAACGCTGGGCCAGTACCGCGAGCAGGAGCTGCGCGATGCCATGAAGATCCTCGGCGTCTCCGACGTCCGCTTCCTCGACTTCCGTGACTCCGGCATGCAGGGTACGCCTGAGAACGAGGACCCACGCTCTCTGAACAAGGCACGGCCGGAAGCCGTCGTGGGACCGCTCGTGGGCGCAATCCGCGAGTTGCAACCGGAGATCATCGCCACGTGGGATGCGAGCGGCGGCTACGGGCACCCCGACCACATCGCTATCCATCATCATGCCAGCGCGGCCTACCACGCGGCCGCCGATGCGAAGCAGTATGCACGAGCCGACGCGCCGTGGCGGACACGGGCGCTGTACTACACGGCGATCCCGGTGGGTGAGTTCGAGCGGCTTGGCCAGGAGATGCGAAAGCGCGGCATCGACATGGGCGAAGCACCCGGTGGTAACGACAATCTCGCCAGCCTGCCGCGCGTCGAACCGAACTGCATCATCGATGTCACCGCGCAGTACGAGCGCAAGCAACAGGCATTCGCGGCCCACCGTACCCAGTTCAGCCCGGACGACCCGTTCGCGAACATGCCGGAAGATATCGCCCGCAGCTTCTTCGGGCGTGAATTCTTTTATCGCGCCGACCCGCCGCTGCCTGCCGGCACGCAGTTGGGCGATCTGCTCGCCCAACTGCCGTAGCGCGCGGACTTGACTTCCGTCGTCGCCTCAAGCAGGTAGTGGCTCGACGGCCAGCGCCACCCGGCGCCGTCTGCGGGACGCCTTCGGTTCCAACGCCGCCAGCGCCACTGTTTCGGGCGGCCCCGGCCGCCGCTCGTACGCAGCGATGCCTTGTTCGGTACGCCTGCGGGCTCGCGCGGGCGGCGGCGCGGGTTCCACCGCCTTGCTACACGTAGTCAGCGCCATCACGCGTTCGACCGCCTTCCACTTATCCAGGATCAGCATTGAGTGCGCTGACCTCTTGCCGGACGATTTGGCTCACGCGCTGGCGCGTCACGCCGAAGTGCTCCGCCAGGCGTGACTGCAGACCCCACCGACCGCCGTTCCCGGCAACCCCGCGCTTGATGAGGACGCGAGCCGCGATCCGCAGTTTTTCGGTCCGCGTCATCTCTTCTTCGAAGTAATCCAGTTCCATGGTCATCCCTGCCCTCCTGTGCAATGCGCGCCTCCCCCGAGGCGAGCAGGAAATGAATGTACGGCCCGACTCTCACGAATCACTTGCGCGGATCTGACCGCGATTTTGGAAGCCGAGCGCATGAAGCATCGAAACACCGCCAAAGATCGCACTATGGCGACAACCGTTCGTGCTACGATCGACGTAATGCTTCCCCGCGCGGCAATCCTCGTGATGGCGTCGCTCGCGCTGCTGCTTGCGGCGTGTTTCGGTGGCAAGGCTGCCCCAACGACGACGCCATCGCCGACCGCCACCGCGACCGCTCCCGCACCAACGAAGACGGCCTTCCCAACGTTTACGCCGACACCCACGCTCGGTGCCGGCAACGCCATCGTCGTCGGTGGTGATCTCCGTGTGCGAAGCGCGCCCGCCACCAACGGACCTGTCGTCAAGACACTGAAGGATCTGGCCCCGGTGCAGATCGCGGGCGCGATCCAGGGCGAAAACGTGCTCGTCGGCAACCAGACCTGGCTCTCAACGGTCCCGCCGTGGACGCGCACCTGGTATCAGCTCAACGACAACAGCTTCGTTTACTCGGCATTCATCTTCATCCTCCAGCCGGGCGAGGAATCACCGCTCGCGGACCCGCATGGAGAGGAGAAGTGGGTGGACGTCAACGTCTCGACCCAAACGGCCTCGGCGATAATCGGCGGTCGGCCCGTGTACACGGCGCTCGTCTCGACCGGATCGCCGCAGTTTCCCAGCCCTCCCGGCACGCACCAGATCGAGAAAGACGGCCGCCTGCCTGTTGAGCGCATGACAGCGACGCAGGCTGGCTACACCCCCGGCCAGGCGTCATACGATGTCGAACGCGTGCTCTTCACCCAGTACTACGACCGCGGAGGCGACGCCCTGCACCTCAACTACTGGCGCCCCAAAGAGGTGTTCGGCGCCACCGCCACCAGCCACGGCTGCGTCGGCATGCAACTCCACGACGCACAGTATTTCTGGCTCTTCGGCTTCCCCGGCATGCGTGTGGAGATCCACGCCTGACGGCTGTGCCGATCCGTAGACTTTGCCCGGAGGCGGACGGGGCGCTATGGCCTCACGAGAGTTTCGCGGCGACTTGCCGAGACGGAAGAAGGTTGGCGATCGTATCTTGCGGCGGCGGCGCAGGCGGCGGAACGGAATAATAAAGAGGCCGGATGAGCGATCTCACCGGGCCTCCGCATATCTATCGGTACAGGCCTAGCGGCGGGCGCCGGCGGTGGTGCGGCGGCGGCCGCCGAAGGAGCCGGTGCGGCGCCGGACGCCGGGGGCCGTGCGCGGCGCTGTCGGCTTGATCTCCTCGCCGTCAGGCGTGATGCGCGGGAGGACACGGCCGAGGCCGCGCTCGATCTCGCGCCACTTCGGCAGGTCCGCCGGGCCGAGCAGGGTGATCGCGTGGCCCGAGCGGCCCATGCGGCCGGTGCGCCCGACGCGGTGGGTGAACAGCTCGTGCGTCTCGGGCAGCTCGAAGTTGATGACGCGCGTGATGTGCAGCACATCAAGGCCACGCGCAGCGACGTTGGTAGCGAGCAGGATGGGCGTCTTGCCGGCGCGGAACTTCTCGAGCACGCGGTCGCGCTGGCCCTGGCTCAGGTTGCCCTGCAGCACATCGACCTGGTAGCCCATGCGCTCGAGCTTGTCGCCGAGGTTCTTCACGCCATGCTTGGTGCGGCCGAAGACGAGGGTCGTGCCCTCGACCTTCTCGTCGAGCAGGCGGACGAGCACGTTGAGCTTGTCCTCGCGCCAGACTTCGTAGACGACGTGGTCGATGTCGGGGCCGGGCTCCTCCTCGGCGCGTGATGTCTCGAAGACGACAGGGGTCTTGAGGTACTTGGTCGAGACCTTGTGCACCCATTCCGGCGTCGTGGCGGAGAAGAGCGCGGTCTGCCGGTCGGAGTTGGTCTGGGAGAGGATGCGCTCGACATCGGGCGCGAATCCGCGATCGAGCATCTCGTCGGCTTCATCGAGTACGAGGTAGGTGATGCCGTCGAGGCGCATGGTGCCGCGGGTGAGGTGGTCGAGCACGCGGCCGGGGGTGCCGACGACGACCTGCGCGCCGCGGTAGATCTCGTCCTGTTGTGGGCCGAAGGCGCGGCCGCCGAAGATTAGCGTCGTGCGGATGCCGGAGCCCTTGCTGAGCAACTCGAGGACGCCGCCGACCTGCTGGGCCAGCTCACGCGTCGGCACGAGGACGAGCGCCTGCAGCCACTTGTTCTTGGTGTCGATGCGCTCCATGAGCGGCAGGCCGAAGGCGAGGGTCTTGCCGGAGCCGGTGAATGCCTGCCCGATGACATCTTTACCTTCGAGCAGCGGTGGGATGGAGAGGGCCTGGATATCGGTTGGCGTCTCGATTTGCATAGCCTCGAGCGCCTTCTGGCTCGATGGCCGAAGGGGGAGTTCACTAAAGAGTGACAAGCGGATACCTTTCGTCAGAAGAATCAATCTTCTTGATTAGATCTTCTCGACGACCAGTGCGAAGGGGAGATGTGCGGTGGGGTCGCGCAATCGCAGCGGACGCTTACTGAAGATGCTCTGTATTACGTCTAGAGTGTACGGTCTGGCAGGCGGGGTGGCAAATGAGGGAGTTCCTTAAGTAGTCAGTTGTCAGTTCTCAGTTGTCAGTGGTGAGCGGGTCAGACGGTGAGCCCGTCAGCGTGTCGGCCGTCGGCTCTCAGCCTCAGACAGTCGCCGAACTGGAGCAAAACGCCACCTTTCGGATAAGTCCTCGCGTTTGGTGGCTTGGGTTGGGAGAATAGGGCTCTGCGGGCGGTTCGATTAGCACACCTGGACTCAGGGAGGGATCTGTGAGCGATTACGACATCATCACTATTGGCGGGGGGTTGGGGGGCGCGGCGCTGGCGAAATCGATGGCGGAGCGGGGAGCGCGGGTGCTCGTGCTGGAGCGCGAGACGAAGTTCAAGGACCGGGTGCGGGGCGAGGGGATGACGCCGTGGGGCGCCGCTGAAGCTCGGGAACTGGGCATCTACGATCTGATCATGTCTTCGTGCGGGCATGAGCTGCCGAGGTGGGACAATTACATCGGCCCGATGCAGGTACTGCACCGCGAGATGCCGGCGACGACGCCGCAGGGGCTGCCGACGCTGGCGTTCTATCATCCGGCGATGCAGGAGACGCTGCTGAACGCGGCGGAGTCGGCGGGCGCCGAATTGCGACGGGGCGTGCGGGCGAAGGCGGTGACGCCGGGCGCCGAGCCGAAGGTGACGATCGAGAGCGACGGCGGCAAAACAGAGGAAGCGAGCGCGCGGCTGGTGGTCGGTGTCGACGGCCGCGGGTCGCTCGTCCGCAAGTGGGGCGGGTTTACCGAGCACCGCGACGCCGAGCGGCTCCGCCTCTCCGGACTGCTCTTCGAAGATTCGGCGGCGCCGCAGGACACGGTGCGTCTGGTGAGCGACTTCGAGCGCGGACGGGCGGCGATCATCTTCCCGCAGGGGGGATCACGCGTGCGCATGTATTTCGCCTGCGGCGTGGGTGAAGCGCTGCGGCTGCAGGGCGACAAGGATGTGCCGCGGTTCATCGACGAATCCGTGAGCAGCGGCATGCCGCAAGAGTACTTCGAGGGCGCGCGGCCGACGGGCCCACTGGCGACGTTCGATGGGGCGGACAACTGGGTAGAGCAGCCTTATCGTGACGGAGTGGCGCTGATCGGTGACGCTGCCGCGGCGACCGACCCATCGTGGGGGCAGGGACTGGCGCTGACGCTGCGCGACGCCCGCACGCTGCGGGACGCGCTGACGTCGAACGACGACTGGGACGACGCGGGACGCGCCTATGCGGGGGAGCACGACCGCTACTTCCACGTGCTGCACACGGTGGAGGACTGGCTGACGCAGTTCTTCTACGAGACGGGACCGGAGGCGGATGCTCGCCGCGGGAGGGCGTTCCCGCTGATGGCGGAGGACCCGACGCGGCAGCCAGACGCGCTCTTTAGCGGGCCGGACCATCCGATCACGGACACGATGCGGCGGCGGTTTTTCGGGGAAGAGTGACGCCGGTTGGAGACGAGACGCGGGAAGCGGGAAGCGAGATGCTCGGGTGAGACCTAACCGCCTCGTCCCGGCGAGTCTTCGACGGCCCCTTCCCTGGGAGGGAAGGGGAGCTCGGGTGGGACGCTCGGTGCTAAGGGGGCGCGCGGCGGATCGCCTGCATCTGAGCATGGAAGAGGACGGAGCTGAAGCTTCGTCCCTACGGGATCAGTCCTGCGGGTTCATTGATTCCTCCGCGCAGGCAATGGCTGGGTTCGTGAAGGGCATTGGATGACGTTTGAGACGATCGACTATGACGTGCGCGATGGGATCGCGCGGCTGGTGCTGAACCGGCCGGAGCGGATGAACGCCATCAACACGCAGCTGGTGGCCGATCTGCGGCGCGCTATCGCTGCCGCCAACGACGATGGCTCGGTGAAGGTGATGATCCTCAGCGGGGCCGGGCGCGCGTTCTGCGCCGGCTACGATCTCGATTGGGGGACGAAGGCGGAGGACGCATCGCAGAAGGCGATGTCGGGGCAGTGGGACCCGGTGCGCGACTACATGGGCATGTCGCGCAACGTCCGCGCGTACATGTCGATCTGGGAGTCGCCGAAGCCGGTGATCGCGCAGGTGCACGGTTGGTGCGTCGGCGGCGGCACCGACCTGGCGCTGTGCAGCGACCTGATCTTCATGGCAGAGGACGCGCACATCGGCTATCCGCCGGCGCGCATCTGGGGCGAGCCGACGACGGTGATGTGGGTGTACCGCCTGGGCCTCGAGCACGCGAAGCGGCTGATGCTCACGGGAGAATCGCTGAGCGGCGTCGAGGCGGAGCGCCTCGGGCTGGCATCGAGGGCGGTGCCGGCGGACCGGCTGCCGGGCGAGGCCGAAGCGATGGCGCGCAAGCTGGCGACGATACCGCTGAACCAGCTCGTGATGAGCAAGCTGCTGGTGAACCAGGCATACGAGAACATGGGGCTGCGCACGAGCCAGCTCATCGGCACCGTGTTCGACGGCATCGCCCGGCACACGCCGGAGGGCATCGCCTGGCGGGATATGGCGATGAAGGACGGCTTTCGGGAGGCGGTGCGGCGGCGGGATGCGCCGTTCGGGGACTACGGAGAGCGGCCGAAGGGCGGGGGCGGCGGTTAGAGGCGGGAAACGGGAGGCGAGAGACGGGAATGGATGGGCGAGTGATCGGCCTGAGGCGGCCCTCGCCCCTCGTCGCACGAGTCTTCGACGGCCCGTTCGGCTACCCCTCTCGCACAAGGGGATTACGGGCGAAACCAACTACAGACCGGACGTACTGAACTAGCCGCCGAGCGCGCACATCAAGCTACGGGGGCGCGACCGTTCGCGCCGTTCTCTTCTTCGTCATCCTCCTCATCTTCATCTTCTGAGAAGACGCCGGCCTGGGTGCCGCGCCAGACGGTGACGATGAAGTCGTCACGGTAGGGGTCGCTGGTGAGGACGAGGCGCTCGTCGATCTCGGCGATCAACTCCTGGATCTCCTCGTCGTCGAAGTCGACGGGCACGCAGAGTGTTGCGTAGACCATCGTCGACTGCGTGAAGTGCACATCGACGCGGCCGATGGCGTCGCCGGCGCCGTCCTCGATCGTATACGCCTCCGAGAACGGCGTCCGGGATTCGCGTTCGAACTGGTAGTCGGCCATGGTGCGCCCTCCTGCTCTGGATCAGCATACGCCGCCGACGGCGCGCGAGCTATGCGCCGTGGCCGATGCGCCGCTTCCGGCATGATCGAGGCGGCCATACAATGAGCCGCATCGCACAGAGGGAGCTGGTACGCATGGTCCTCGAACGGCTGCAGCTGACGGGGAAGGTCGCCGTCGTGACGGGCGCGGGCCGAGGTCTCGGGCGGCAGATGGCGCTTGCGCTCGCCGATGCCGGCGCAGATGTGGTCTGTGCCGCGCGCACGGCCTCGCAGATCGAGCGCACGGCGGGCGATATCGTTGCGCTCGGGCGCCGTGCCGTCGCGCAGACCGCTGACGTGCGCGAGTCGGCGCAATGCGATGCGCTTGTGCAGCGCGCGGTCGACGAGTTCGGCGGCATCGACATCATGCTGTCGAACGCGGGCATCGGCGACATGCGCGGCGCGAACTCCGAATTGTGGGATGTGAGCGACGACGACTGGCACGACACGCTGGATGTCAATCTATCGAGCGCGTTCTACTGTGCGCGGGCCGCGTCGAGGCAGATGACGCAGCAGGGACGCGGCGGCACGATCATCAACGTCGCATCCGGCACAGCGATGCGGGCGTATCCGATGAGCTTCGGGTACAGCGCCGCGAAAGCGGGCGTGATCGCGCTGACGAAGTCGCTGTCCGCGATGCTGATCAAGCACCAGATCCGCGTCAACTGCATCATCCCGGGGTTCGTGACGCAGGGTCCGGCCGCCAACGAGCAGGAGGAGATATTCGCGCAGACGCGCGGCCGTTACCTGCCGGCGCAGCGTCTCGGCTATGCGTGGGAGCTCGGCCCGCTGGCGATCTTCCTCGCGTCCGATGCCTCGAGCTACGTCACCGGCCAAGGCTTCGTGATCGACGGCGGTGGGCTCGCGGGCGGTCTCGCCCCCATGGGCTTCGCGCCGGAAGTGTCGCTGTAGCAGGAGAAGCAACCCTCACGTGACTACGTACTACCGACTAACGACTACTCACTCATGAAGAACGAATGGGGCGACGTAAAGCTCGGCCTCGACGCCTTCGACCTGACGGGCAAGCGGGCGCTCGTGATCGGGGCAGGCGCTCCGGCCGGGCGAGCGATCGCGCTGGCGCTGGGGGAGGCGGGCGCTGATGTCACCGTCTCGTCGGCGACGAGCGACGGCGATGAGGTGCTGCGCGCCCGGAAGGTGCAGCAGGAGCTGACACGGATGGGGCGCAAGTCGTCGACGGTGGCGACGGATGTGACGCTGGGCGCCGGCGTGCAGGTGATGGTGCGGCAGGTGGCGAAAGAAATGGGCGGCATCGACATTCTGGTCAGCGCACCCGACCTCTTCCTGGGCAAGCCTGCCGAAACGACGACCGATGTCGAGTGGAGCAAGGTGATGCAGGTGAACCTCAGCGGCACCTTTCACGCCTGCCGCGCCGTCGGCAAAGAGATGATCAAGCAGGGCCGAGGCGGCCGAATCATCAACATCACTTCCGTGCTGGGGCAGCGAGCGATTGCGAACTCTGTCGCGTACTGCGCGGCGCAGGCGGGCGTGCACAACCTGACGCGCGCGCTGGCGACGGAGTGGGGGCCGCACGGCATCACCGTCAACGCGATCGCGCAGGGATGGATGGAATATACGGCGGCCATCGGCAACCCCGACCCGGCGGCGAACCAGACGGTGCGCTTCGTGCCGATGAAGCGCGCGGGTGCGCCGGACGAGCTGGCGCCGCTGGCGGTGTACCTGGCGTCGGACGCTTCCGCGTATGTCAGCGGTCAGGTGCTGAATGTGGATGGGGGGCTTAGCACGCATTTGTAGCGATGTCGCGCTAGACCGGTCTAATGAGTATGGGATTTCACCGCCGGAGGACGCAATGAGTAACGCCTTGCGACGACCGGTCCTTCGGATCTCGCTCGTGATCCTTCTCACGGCAATCCCGTTTCTGGCGCTGTTCTGCGAGAGCAGCCATACCGTGACCTTCAAGAACGAATCAACCCGGGTAATTTTAGTGTCGTCCGGCGAGAATCCGCCTCATCGCGTCGCGCCGAGGAATTCAACGAAGGTCGGGATACTGAAGTTTTCTGGCACGCGGGAGTTCGTAGCGAAAACCGAAGACGGCACCGTCGTGTTTCACCGCCTGTTGCGGTGGGACGACTTGCGCGACATGGATTGGACAGTAACGATCCAGTCGCCTTAGCTTCAGCGGACCGATCGGAGTGACACGGTGAGCAACGTAGCGTCCGTTACATCGTCGCCGATGTCGATGCGGCGATTCAGTTCTACACAGAGATGCTCGGCTTCGAGGTCGACATGCATCCCGCGCCGCCGTTCGCTCGACTATCTCGCGGATCGCTCCACCTGCTGCTGAACCAGCCGGGCGCCGGGGGCGCGGGGCAGGCGGTGAGCGGGCAGCTGCCGGAGCCGGGCGGCTGGAATCGATTTCAGATCGAGGTCGAGGACCTGGAGTCCATGGTCGAAAAACTGAAAGCGTCGGGCGGCCGCTTCCGTAGCGAGATCGTCTCAGGTGTCGGCGGGAAACAGATCCTCATTGAGGATCCATCGGGGAACCCGATCGAATTGTTCCAGCCGACCTAACCCCCCGCCCCTTCCCCGGATGGAACGGGAGCTTGGAGACCGCTTCTAGCGGCCACACACCACTGGCATCTGAAAACGGAGAGGACGGAGCTGAAGCTTCGTCGCTACGGTTCGAGTCTCTGCGGTTCGAGCGACCCAACCCCCGGCCCCTTCCCTGGGAGGGAAGGGGAGCTTGCACTCCGGGATACGGCAGCAGGAGCGCTATTCTGCTCTTGGAGGGGCAGGGGCATGGCGACGGTGCGGGTGCGGGGGATCGACCTCTACTACGAGGAGTACGGCTCCGGGCCGCATCTGGTGGTGGCGCACGGGTTGATGGGGAGCGTCGCTCTCGCCCCGCGGTTCGGCGAGCGCGTCGAGGAAATTGCGGCGCGCGGCGTGCACGTCATCGCATACGACGCGCGCGGGCACGGACGCTCCGGGTACACGACGCGGCGTGTCGATTACCACTGGGACTCCCTCGCAGAGGACATGCACGGCATAATCGACGCGCTGGGGCTGGGGCGGGCGAGCATCTATGGCGGCTCCATGGGCGCGGGCACGGCCTTGATGCTCGCGCTCGCGCATCCCAATGCGGTCGAGAAGCTGATTCTGCGCGTGCCGCCACCGTTCGGCGACGACATCAAGCGGATCCAGGGGCAGTTCGCGGTGCTGGCGATGCTGTTCCGCCTCTTCGGGCCTGCGGTCACCGCGCGAATGCTCGGCTGGCTGCCGCAGCAGCGGCGGATGCGGCGGGAGCATCCGGAGAACGACATGCGGTCGTTCTTCGCGGCGCAGAGGCGGGCATCGATCGTACCGGCGATACGGGGCGTCGTGCTTGACGGCGTGCGGCTGCCGGTGCATCGCTTCGCCGAGATAGAGCACCCAACGCTGGTGCTGACGCATCCGGGCGACGCGCTGCACCCACTGGCATCGGGCGAGATATTGCACGAGCGGCTTACGCACGCAAAGCTCGCGGTTGCGCCGACGCAGACGTACTGGCAGGAGCAGGGGGATGCGCTCACGCATGTCATCGCGTCGTTCGTGAAGGGCGAGCAGATCGCGCGGGGTTTACCCGAGAAGGTCTTGCACGAACACGGCGTCTAGTGAAGTGCTTAATGTTTCGTTAGCGCTCCCGACAAACGATGGTGCAATCAGAAGCCGATCGGTGATTATGGCGCGCCTTCCCCCGACCCTCACCCCTCGTTGCACGAGTCTTCGACGCCCATTCGGGCACCCCTCTCCCACAAGGGGAAAGGGCATTGCGCGCGACCAACGACAGACGGTAAGCACTACACTGGGGCAATTCGACGACGCGTGATCGATTCGCGCGCCAGACACGCATCAATCAGGGACGGCGCGATGTTGCCTCTCGTACACAAGCAGGAAGCGGGCGATGAGCCTCAGAGGAGATCCCCGATGATCCTAGTCTCCGGCGGAACGGGGTTCGTAGGCTCGGCGATTGCACGCGAGTTGCTACGTCGCGGCGAGAAGGTGGCGGTGCTCGGGCGCGACGCCGAGAAGATCCGGAAGCGCTTCGACGGACAGGTGGAGGCGCGCGCCGGCGACGTGCGGGATCCCTCAACGCTCGCGACGGCCATGCAGGGCGTGGACATCGTGATCAATGCGGTGCAGTTTCCCGGCTCTCCGATCGAGAGGCGGAGCAAAGGGTGGACCTTCGAGGAAGTCGACCTCAAGGGGACGCGCCATCAGGTCGATGCGGCAAAGACTGCTGGTGCCCATCGCTTTGTCTACGTCAGCGGCGCCGGCGCCTCGCGCGAAGCCGACAAGCACTGGTTCCGCTACAAGTGGGAGGCCGAGAAGTACCTGCAGGACAGCGGGCTGGAGTGGGTAGTTGTGCGCCCGACGTGGATCTTCGGGCCGGGCGATGTGTCACTCAACCGGTTCCTGGGGCTCGGGAAGATGCTGCCGGTGATCCCGATGTTTGGCAGCGGCAAACAGGACATGCAGCCGGTGTTCATCGATGACGTCGGGCGCGCGGTGGCGGACGCCGCCCTCAAGCCGGAAGCGGCGAACCGGCTGTTCGAGATCGGCGGGCCGGAGGTGGTGTCGATGAACGACGTCGTGAAGACGGCGCTGTCAGTGCAGGGGAAGCAGCGTCCGCTGCTGCACCAGCCGGTTGCCATCGGCAAGCTGCTCGGCTCAGTCGCGTCGATGCTGCCGGGCGCGCCGCTGAGCGCGGACGCGATCGACTTCATCACGGAGCCGGCGACCGCGGACAACACCGCCGTGCAGGAGGTACTGCACGTGCGGCTGACGCCGCTGCGGGAGGGGCTGGCGACGTATCTAACACCTAACCCCTAGAACCTAACCACTAGAACCTATAACCTCGCCACGATGCGACAGAACATCAGCACCGGATCGAAATGGGAGCCCATCGTCGGGTACTCACGCGCGGTGCGCGTGGGCGACCGCATCTTGGTCTCCGGCACGACGGCGACGGATGCGTCCGGCGCGGTCGTCGGTGAGGGCGATCTCTACGCCCAGACCGCGCAGGCGCTGCGCAACATCGAGGCGGCGCTGGTGCAGGCGGGCGCGTCGTTGCGCGATATCGTGCGCACACGGATGTTCGTGACCAACATCAGCCGCTGGGAGGAAGCCGGCCGTGCGCACGGCGAGATCTTCGGCGAGATCCGGCCGGCGACGACGATGGTTGAGGTGGCGCGGCTCATCGATGCCGCGATGATGGTTGAGATCGAGGCGGAGGCGGTCGTTGGCGCGGGCGTGACCTAACCCCTGGCCCCTTTCCTCGGAGGGCAGGGGAGAGTGCGGGCGGGCTCGATCTCGCACGCGACGGCGATCGCATGGGCCGGCGGTCGCGGTGGGTGACCTAATCTCGCGCACGATACGAGATCTGACGCCGCGTGGGACGGAGAATAGCGCATGGACGAATGCCTCTTCTGCAAGATGGCGTCCGGGGCTATGGACGTGCCGAAGCTGCACGACGACGATCTGGTCTTCGCCATCCGCGACATCAATCCGCGGGCGCCCGTGCACGTGCTCGTCATCCCGAAGCAGCACATCGCGGATGCGCGGGAGGTGTCGGCTGAGTATGGGGCTGTGCTCGCGCGGATGTTCGGCGTGGCTGGCGCCATCGCCGAATCCGACGGGCTGGCACGACGGGGGCACCGGCTGGCCTTCAACATCGGCGAGGACGCGGGCATGACGATCCCGCATCTTCACATGCACCTCATCGGCGGTCGGCACCTGGGCGCGGAGGGCTGAGCGCGCATTGCCGCGCCCGCACGGGCATGCGAGACTGCATCGCACCCTCACGCAACCGGACCGATGACCCGCCACATGGCATCTTCCGCTCGCCGCTTCGTCCCGCACGCGATCTTTGTCGCGCTGCTCGCATTCGCATTCGCCTGGTCGAGCATCGCGGCGATGCTGCTGCCGCTTCCTGACGGTCCGAACGACTTCAACTCTCCGCGATTCATCGTCCGCCATTCGTGGGAGAAGTTTGCGTACCTCGCTGTGCGCCCGATACGCGGCGACCTGAGCGCGAGCGAGAAGGACGCAAACGTCGGGCGCTTCTTCGCGCTCAACCGCATGATCGACGATCAGGACCGTGTCGCCGGCGATCCGGCGAGCGCACCGGATGCCGCGTCGAAAGCGCGGGCGGCGTCGGATGCGATGCGGAGCGAGAGGGGCGGGCTGCAGAACACGGTGCAGGTCATTCTGGAAGGCAGGCTGACGGAGGCGATCAAGGACGCCGGACTGACGCGGCACTTCGGCGGTGACGTCGTCTGGCCGCCTGTGAACATCGAGTTCGAGAACCCGCCGTCAGTGCTCGTCAAGTCACCGCGAAGTGAGATCCGGAAGCAAGGCGAGACGCTACTGCGGGGTGAGCTTCCTATCGAGCGCGTCCAGAGCATCGAGTCGAAGGCGGAGAGCGATGGCGAGACCTCGGCGCTCGTTGTGGAGATCGGCGGCATTGCGATGTACCCGGCGATCATTCCGCTGGATAGCGACTACCACGTCGTGTTGCAGGACATCGCGCACGAGTGGACGCACCACTATCTGTACTTCACGCCGCTTGGACGGAACTATTTCGCGAGCGCGAAGCTGACGACACTAAACGAGACGGTCGCCGACGCCGTCGGGCGGGAGCTGGGCGACTATCTCTTCGCGAAGTACCCGCCGGCTCCGGCGAGCACGAATGGGGGCGGCCGCAGTGCATCGCCGCCGGTCGCCGGCATCGATTTCGTGATGGAGATGCGCGATCTGCGGCGCCAGGTGGAAGCGCTGCTGCGCGATGGCAAGATCGACGAAGCCGAGCAACTGATGGAGCAGAAACGGCAGCTCCTGGCGCTGAACGGCTACTACATCAGGCGGCTCAACCAGGCGTACTTCGCGTTCCACGGGTCGTACGCTGACAGCGCGGGCTCGATCGACCCCATCGGACCCAAGCTGACGCAGCTCCGTCAGCAGAGCGGCTCGCTAAAGCAGTATTTGGAGCGCGCTCGCGAGCTGACATCGGAGAGCGATCTCGACCAGGCGCTGGCTACGCGCTGACCTGCTCCGCCGCCTGACGCAGCGCGCGCAGGCTAGCCTGCGGCGATGCCTCGGCGTTGTAGGTCGATGAGCCGCACACCAGCACATTCGCGCCGGCCTCGATGCAGGCAGCGACGTTGTTCGGCTTGACGCCGCCATCCACCTCGATGTCGGGCGACAGGCCGCGGTCGTCGAGCAGCGACTTGAGCTGGCGCACCTTTGCCAGTGTCGAGGGTATGAGTTTCTGGCCGCCCCAGCCGGGGTTGATCAACATCACCATGATCTGATCCGCCACATCGAACACTTCGTCGAGTGCCGACAGCGGCGTTGCCGGGTTGAGACAGATGCCGGCGCGCTTGCGCATCGCGTGGATGCTGCGGAGCAGCCGGTCGGCATGCGCCGTGGCTTCGATGTGGAAGCTGATGATGTCGGCGCCCGCCTCGACGAACGCGTCGAACTGGGTTTCCGGCTTCTCGATCATCAGGTGGAGGTCGATCGGCAGCTTCGTCGCTTTGCGCACGGCCTCGACGACGAGCGGGCCGAAGGTAATCGGCGGCACGAAATGCCCGTCCATCACGTCGAGGTGGATGTAATCCGCACCGCCGGCTTCCGCTGCGCGGACCTGGTCGGCGATGTGGCCGAAGTCCGCAGTCAGTATCGACGGCGCCAGCTTGATTGCGGTCACGCTTCGTCCTCCGCCGGCTGCTGCAGCTTATCGAGACGCTTGCGCGCCGCGGCCAGCGCCGCCGCGACCCGCTTCGGGGCGGTACCGCCCGGCACATCTCGCGATGAGACGGAGGCCATCACGTCGATGGCGCGGGCCTTTTCATCGAACAGCGGCGAGAAGGTACGCATCTCTTCGAGCGAGAGCTCGCCGAGCTGCGCGGACTTCTCCTCCGCATGGCGCACGAGCTTGCCGACGACCTCGTGCGCTTCACGAAACGGCAGCCCTTTTCGTACGAGGTAGTCGGCGAGGTCGGTCGCGAGCGAATAGTTGGCGACCGCTGCCGCGCTCGCCCGCTCGCCGTTGACCTCGATGTGGGGCAGCATCGCGCTCAACACGGCGAGCGTCGTCACGAGCGTCTCTTCGGCGTCGAACAATGGCAGCTTGTCCTCCTGCAGGTCGCGATTGTACGCGAGCGGCAGTCCCTTCAGCATCATCAGAACGCTCATCAATCCGCCCACCACGCTGCCGGCGCGACCCCTTGCCAGCTCGGCGACGTCCGGGTTCTTCTTTTGCGGCATGATGCTCGAGCCGGTGGAGTAGGCATCGGGCAGGCGGATGAACCCGAACTCAGCGCTCGACCAGAGCACGATCTCTTCCGCCAGCCGCGATACGTGGATCATCGTCAGCGACGCGGCGCTCAGATAGTCCACGACGAAATCACGGTCCGACACCGCGTCGATGCTGTTGCGGCTGATCGCGGCGAAGCCCAGCTCCTTCGCGACCGACTCGCGGTCAATGGGGTAGGGGACACCCGCTAGCGCGCCGCTGCCGAGCGGCATTACGTCGGCCATGTCGATGGCGAACCCGAAGCGCTCGAGGTCGCGCCCGAACATCTCGACGTACGCCAGCAGATGATGCGCGAACAGCACCGGCTGCGCGCGCTGCATGTGCGTGTAGCCGGGCATCACGACGTCCAGGTTCTGCTCGCCGAGGGTAATCAGCGCCTCCTGCATGTTCAGCAGCGCGCCCATCACGTAGGACGCGCTTTCTTTGGTTTCAAGTCGGAAGTCGGTTGCCACCTGGTCATTGCGGGAGCGGGCGGTGTGCAGCTTGCCGGCGGCCGGTCCGATTTTCTCCGCCAGCCGCGTCTCGACATTCATGTGCACGTCTTCGAGGTCGTCGCGCATCTCGAATGTGCCCTGCTGGTATTCGTCCAAGATCTCCCGCAGTCCGCGCACGATGCGGTCGGCATCCTCTTGGGCGATGATGCGCTGGCGTCCGAGCATCCGCGCGTGGGCGATCGAAGCGCTGATGTCGGCTTCGAGCAGCCGCGCGTCGACTGCGATCGAGGAGGTGTACAGCTCGACGAGCGGGTCGGTGGGGGTGTTGAAGCGCCCGCCCCAGAGCTTCTGCGCCCGGGTAGACTCCGGCTCGGCGGCGGCGGCGTCGCTGCCGTCGCTCGGGTTGGTTTTGCTGCCTCGTTGTGGCTTCGCCAAGGATCCTCCACCCGGAGCGCTGGCGCCGCGGGATACGTGATCATAGCAGTGGAGCCGGAGAGGTGAACGGCGGCCCGTTGCCTTCGATCAGTCGGTGCTCATCGCGCAGCCGCGCCGAAACCCGGGGCTGTCCGGTCAGGAGTGGCTCACGAGGCGAAGATCGGCAACTCGGTGATCTCGCGCAGTGTGTGGACGGTGTAGTCGGGCGTGATGCCTTCGCCGCCGGCGTAGTCGCCCAGGGCGCGGCCGGTCTGCGCCCGCGTCGCCGAGGTGTCGGCCGGCACTTCGCCCACCTGCTCCGCCTCGTGGGGGCGGTCTTTCTTGCGCACGCGCCGCCAGATCGCCGTCATCCCGAGCGCCTGCGACGCCTGCACGTCGGCACGCAGGGAGTCACCGACCATGGCGGTCTCCTCTGGTGTGATCTTCATCTCGGCGAGCACTTGCTCGAATATCTTCGGGTGCGGCTTCATGTACTCGAGGTCGCACGACACCGCCGTCGCCTCGAAGTAGCGGTCGAGCCCCAGGTCGCGCAGTTCTTCGGCGAATCGCGGTCCGCCAAATACCCGGTTCGTCACGCAGCCGATGCGGATGCCGTGGTCGCGCAGCCAATCCAGCGTCTCGAAGGCGTCGTCGAACATGGTCCGGCCGAGGATCAGTCCGCCGAGGTTCCAGGCGTCCCAGAGCTGCGTCGCCTGCTCGTAATTGATGTCGAGCCCCATGCCGGCGGCAATGCCCCGCACCACCTCGTTGAAGTCGGGGCTCACGCAGTCACCCTCGTACGCCGCACGGTCGGCCTTCTCGACGCCGAGCCGGATCTCGCGGCCGAGGAAGCGCAGCTCGCCCTCGAGCGGCACGCCCCACGTCTGGAGCAAGCCGCCGATGCGCCGCATGGTTTCGGTGCGGATCTGCATCGCCGGCGGCAGCTCCGGAAAGTGCCAGAGGGTGTCGCCGAGGTCGAAGAGCACCGCTGTAATCGCCATCAGAGCCTCCTGAGGCGAGGATAACGGGCGGCTGGGTGGTGGGGAAGCGGGGAGATGAGAAGCGGGATGCGGGATACGGGAGGCGGGAGGGGAGTCCGAAGTCACAGGTTGGGAACCGGAGTGAGATGTATCCATGCGCTACCCTGTGATCCGTGCGTTATCACATCGTCACCCTCGGTTGCGCGAAGAACGTCGCGGACAGCGAGCGCATCGCCCGCGTGCTCGGCGACGGCTCGCATCTCGAAGTGCCCTCGCCGGCGGGTGCCGACGTAATCATCGTCAACACCTGCGGCTTCATCGACGCATCCAAGGAAGAGTCGGTGAACACGGTGCTGGAGCTGGCATCGCACAAGAAGCCGGGCCAGCAGCTGGTCGTCGCCGGGTGCTTGACGGCGCTGCACGGGGAGGATCTCCGGGCGGAAGTGCCCGAGATCGATGCCGTCTTTGGGGCGGAAGACTGGTCGGGCATCGGCGCCTACGGCGAGACGATCACGCCGATCCAGCTCGATTCGCAGCGCTACGACATCCCCGAGACCACCGTACGGCGGCGCCCGAGCGCCTATCTCAAGATCTCGGACGGGTGCAACGCGCCGTGCACCTTCTGCATCATCCCGAAGATGAAGGGCAGATTGCACAGCACTCCCGCGGACGAGTTGATCGCCGAAGCGCGCTGCCTGGCCGCTCAGAGCGTGCGGGAGATCGTGCTGGTGGCGCAGGACAGCACTGATTACGGCCGCGACCTCGGCCTGCGGGACGGGCTGCCGGAACTGCTCGAGCGCATATCAGATGCGGTGCCGCAGGTGCCATGGCTGAGGCTGATGTACGCCTATCCCGGCCACGTCACCAGACGCCTGGCGGAAACGATGGCACGGCTGCCGAACGTTGCCCACTACATAGACATCCCGCTGCAGCATGCCGCCGAAAGTATGCTCCGCCGCATGCGCCGGCCGAGCAACACACGCATGGTGCGGGAGATGCTGGCGATGCTTCGCGAGACGATGCCGGACATAGCGATCCGGACGACGTTCATCGTCGGCTACCCCGGCGAGACTGAGGACGAGTTCAACGAACTTCTGGGCTTCGTGCGGGAGCAGGGGTTCGACCACGTGGGCTGCTTCACCTTCTCGCCGCAGTCCGAATCGCCCGCGGCGCATGAGCCCGATCCGGTGCCGGAACGCATCAAGAAGCGCCGCCAGCGCGCGCTGATGGAGGTTGCCCAGCAGGTGTCGATGATCCGCAACCGGGCGATGGCCGGGCGCGAGATCGATGTGCTCGTCGAATCCATGGCGACGGACCGACGGGACGACGTCGCCGACGGCTTCGTCGTCGGCCGCTCCTACCGGGACGCGCCGGAGGTCGATGGCCTCGTGCTGTTGGAGGGCGCCCACGCACCCGGCGACTTCGTGCGCGCCCGCGTGACCCAGACCCTGGCCTACGACCTTGTTGCTACGCCAGGTCGAAGCAGAGGTACCAAGCCCGGCCTAGCCTCGCAGCCCATTCGGTAGTTCCAGCATCGTGACCCTTGACCTGCGCGGCGGCTCTCGGGTAATCTCTACTAATTCGATAGACATTATCGACTAACGGAGAGGAACCGACGTGCGAACAAGCAAGCTCATCCTGATCTCTGTCGCTGCAATGCTCACGCTGGCCCTGGCTGCGTGCGGTTCCGATACCAAGAAGGACCCGACGGCTGCCAGTGGCGCGCCCACGAGCGCGGGTGGCACCGCGGCTGCGCCGACTGATATCCCGACCTCCTCCGGGCCGGTGACGCTGCACCTGGGCTACTACCCCAACTTCACGCACGCGCCCGCGATCGTCGGCCTGGCGCGCGGCACATTCCAGCAGGATCTGGGGCCAAACGTGACGATCGATACCAAGACCTTCAACGCCGGCGGCGATGAGATTACGGCGCTCTTCGCGGGCGATATCGACATTGGCTACATCGGCCCGAGCCCCGCTGTGAACGGCTACGTGAAGTCGAAGGGCGCTGACGTCCGCATCATCGCCGGCGCGGTGAGTGGGGGTGCCTCGCTGATCGTGCGGGACGGAGCGGGCATCAATACGGCAGCGGACTTCGCGAACAAGAAGGTGGCGACGCCGCAACTCGGCAACACGCAGGACGTCGCGCTGCGAAAGTGGCTCAAGGACAACAACCTCGCTGCCAAGGAGCAGGGCGGCAACGTTACGGTCATCCCCACCGACAACGCGACGACGCTGACGGCGATGCAGCAGGGGAACATCGACGCCGCGTGGGTGCCCGAGCCGTGGGACACGCGGTTGATTCAGGAGGCAGGCGGTAAACTCTTCCTTGATGAGAAGGACCTGTGGCCGAACGGACAGTTCTCGACCACCATGGTCATCGCGCGGACCGACTTCCTGAACAAGCACCCCGATGTTGTGCTCAACTTCCTGCGCGCTCACATCGAGACGACGCAGTGGATCGCCGCCAACCCGGAGGACGCGAAGAAGCTGGTCAACGACGGCATCCAGCAGCTCACGAGCAAGGCGCTGAAGCAGGCCACGATCGACGAGGCATGGAAACACATCGGCGTCACCGAAGATCCGCTGGCCGCGGCGGTCCTGACGGCGTCCGAGAACGCCTTCTCGCTTGGGTTCCTCGGCGCGTCGAAGCCGGACCTCTCGAAACTGTTCGCGCTCGACCTGCTGAACAAGGCGCTGAAGGAAAAGAATCTACCGGCGGTGAAGGCGAACTGAGATGGTGGCGATCCTTCGAACGCCGGCGTTGGTGCACGTGCCGCCGATGACATCGGCGCCGCTGCTTTCCGTGCGCGGCGTGTCGAAGCGCTTCCTCTCGTCGCGGCACAAGACGACGGCGGTCGAGGACCTGTCGCTGGATATCAGTGCAGGTGAGTTCGTCTGCGTCGTCGGGCCGTCGGGATGCGGCAAGTCGACCCTGCTGAACATCGTCGCGGGGCTGGACCGCCCGGACGGCGGTGAGGCGCTCTTCGACGGGCAGCCGATCCGCGGCGCCGGCGCCGATCGCGTCGTCGTATTCCAGGACGCCGCTCTATACCCGTGGCTGAATGTCCGAGGCAACGTCGAGTTCGGGCTGAAGATGAAGGGCGTCGCCCGCAAGGAGCGCGGCAGGCTGGTCGACCGCTACCTGGAGCTTGTGAATCTCAAGAACTTCGAGCGCGCGCTCGTACACGAACTCTCGGGCGGTATGAAGCAGCGCGTGCAGCTCGCGCGAGCGCTGGCCGTCGAGCCGCGGATGTTGCTGATGGACGAGCCGTTCGCCGCGCTGGATGCGCAGACGCGAGACGTGCTGCAGGAGGAGTTGCAAGAGATCTGGTTGCGGACGGGCGCGACCATCCTGTTCGTCACGCACAATGTGCGCGAGGCGGCGCTGCTGGCGGACCGCGTCATCGTCATGACGCCGGGACCTGGCCGCATCAAGGCGGAGATACCGGTGCCGCTGCAGCGCCCGCGGGACATCGACACGCATGCGGTCGTCGATTTCGCCGCGGAGATACGCCGCGAGCTGCAACACGACGAGTATGCGACGAGAGCGTCGGGGGCGGGCTATGTTATCTAGGCTTTTCACCGTCGCGAACTTCTGGCGGCTGGTGCGGCAGGTCGTCTTTTACGCCGCCCTCCTGGCCGTCTGGCAATTGCTCTACAACGCCGAGATCTGGAAGCCATATCTCTTTCCTTCGCCACACGACGTCTGGGCGTCGCTGCGGGCGAACGTCGCGAGCGGCCTAATCTGGGACTCGACGACGGCGAGCCTGAACCGGCTGCTCGTCGGGTTGTTGCTGGCATTCATCATCGGCATGGTGATTGGCATAGCGTGCGGCACGATGCGCTGGGTGGACGAGACGATGGGGAGCATCGTGGTGGGCATGCAGTCGCTGCCGAGCATCGCGTGGCTGCCGCTGGCGGTGCTCTGGTTCGGGCTGTCGCCGAACGCGATCACGTTCGTGGTGCTGATGGGCTCCGTCTGGGCCATCGCCATCTCCGCTCGCGATGGCGTGCGGAATATCCCGGTGCTGCAGCGGCGGGCCGCGCAGGTCTTCGGCGCGAGCAAGTGGCAGACGGTGCGCTACGTGACGCTGCCGGGCATGCTGCCATCGATGGCGCAAGGCCTCAAGCTGGGCTGGTCGTTCTCGTGGCGGTCGTTGATGGCGGCGGAGTTGCTCTACACCGCAGTCGGCCTCGGTCATCTGCTGTCGGTCGGGCGGGACCAGAATGACATGCCGCTGGTACTCGCGGTGATGACTGTGATCGTCGCCATCGGGCTCGCCTTCGACCGGGCAGTGTTCGGGCCCTTCGAGTCGTGGGTGCGCTCCCGCTGGGGCATGTCGCAGGCATAGCGGCGGTCCGGTCTCGACACCGACGATGTTGGGTCTGTCGCGCATTCACCTTCGCTCACGCGAACGACGGCGCCGCTCAGGCGACGGCGCTGCGGAAGCGGCTGGTGGCGAGGGCGAACATCAGCGCGGCCAGCGGCACCAGGATCGCGAGCGCGAGCACGATGGTCACGGTGACGCTGTGGTCGCTCGCAGCAGCGGGACCGTTGAGCAGCACGCGCATCGCGTTGATGGCGTACGTCACGGGATTGCCTCGCGCGACGACCTGCATCCAGTGCGGGAGGAGGCTGATCGGCAGTTGAGCCGAGCTGGTGAAGAGAAGTGGCAGCGTGAGGAAGTTGCCCAACAGGAACGTCGCTTCGGTGCTCCGCGTCGCGAGCGCGATGACGATGTTGAACGCCATCAGCACCAGCGCGAACAGCATCGCAATGGCGAGCGCGCCGAGCACGCCGGCGATGCCGTAATGGAACGAGACGTGGGGCGACTGGAAGCGGCCGATGGCAAAGCCGATGAGGACGACGAGCACGATCTGCAACGTCATGCGCGTCAGATCGCCGAGGACGCGCCCGAGCAGGATCGCCAGGCGATTGATGGGGGTGGTCAGAAGCTTGTCCAGAAAGCCGCTGTCGATATCGACGATGATGCCGACGCCCGACTGTCCCGCGCCGAACAGCACGGACTGCAGCATCACGGTGGGGATGAAGAACTGCAGGTAGCTGACGTTGCCGAAGTCCCGCGCGGCGCCGGGGAAGTTAACGATGCGCGAGAACATCTGGCCGAAAAGCACGAGCCAGATCAGGGGCTGGATCAGCGAGAACACGACGATGGTCGGCTGGCGGGAGAGTCGTTTGAGCTGGCGCAGGTAGAGCGGCATCGTCTCGCTTGCAAGCTTCGGCAGACCGCGCGGCATCGCGTCCATTCGCACCAAGCTCCCCGAAGGCGAGACAACAGCAACTTCGTCGGTCATGCGACTCCTCCGGTCGTTTAACGGCGCCGGCCCGGGCGCGCGGGACCCATGCCAGGGCGCCCGCTGGACGCCTGATTGCGCCAGTTCTGCACGGGCGCGTCCTGGCGGATGCGTTCTCCGGTCTTCTTGAGGAACACGTCGTCAAGGGTCGGGCTCGTGAGCGTCATCGTCGACGTAGATCCCGGCTTCATCGAGCGCGCGGACGATGCGCGGCAGAGAGCGGCCGCCGCCGGATGCGGTGACCAGCAGTCTACTGTCGTCTTCGCTGACCGCGTTGACGAACTCATGCCCCTGGAGCACGGCGGCGGCGCGCTGACGCTGGCTGCGCGTCTGCTCCGCATCACCGTTGAATGCGAGGCTGATGACGTCGCCGCCCAGCTCTTCCTTCAGCGCGGCCGGACTGCCTCCGGCGATGATCTTCCCGTGGTCGATAATCGCCAGGCGGTCGCACAGCCGGTCGGCTTCTTCCAGGTAGTGCGTCGTCAGGAAGATGGTCAGCCCGTCGCGCTTGTTCAGGTCTTCGAGATAGCTCCAGATGCCGGCACGGTTCTGGGGGTCGAGACCCGAGGTGGGCTCGTCGAGAAAGAGAAGCTGTGGACGGTGAATCAGGCCGGTCGCCAGATCCAGCCGCTTTCGCATGCCGCCGGAGTACGCCCCGGCGGGACGGTCTGCGTCCGCGGCGAGGTCGACGAGTTCGAGCAGCTCGTCGACACGGCGGCGGAGGACGCCGGAATCGAGGTGGTAGAGCTGGCCCTGCAGCGTGAGGTTCTCGCGCCCGGTCAGCTCATCATCGACGCCGACCTCTTGCGCGGCGTAGCCGATCAGCGTACGGATCAGGTTCGGGTTGGAAGCGACGTTGGTCCCGAAGACCGAGGCCGTGCCCGTGGTCGCACGGAGCAGCGTGATGAGAATCTTGATGGTGGTCGATTTGCCGGCGCCGTTCGGCCCGAGGAAGCCGAAGAACTCGCCCTCGGCCACGTCGAAGGAGATGCCGCGAAGCGCCTCGGCCCCGTCCGGATAGGTCTTCGTGAGATCGCTGACTTCGATTACCGGCATCGCGGGACCGCTTGTCGAGTCCGAGCGAGACGGTTGGTTCATGTATGCAGTCTCGTTTGATTCGGGGATTAGCGGGTGACGACTTCAGCCAGCCCATGGTAGCGATATACTCCCCGCATGCCCATCGACCAGGCATTTCTCGATCAGATCGAGCGCAAGCTCGAGACGCATTCACCTTCGCTCGCGCAGGAGTACCGTGACGCGGCGTCCGCGCTGCGCCCGGTGCTCGCCGAGACGGATTTCCGCACGTGGGCTGAAGAGGGCGTCGAACTGGCGTCGCACTCGCTGCGGTCGTGGGAGGCGGCGGTCGACTACTTCCGGGTCTCGCCCGAGGTGCTCCGTACGCTGCCTTCCGCGGCATTCCGGCGATGGGCGCACGCCGGCCGCGGCCTCGCCGAGTACTCGTCTGTCGTTGCCGGCGCCTACTTCCGCGCCACCCCGAACAGCATCCCCTTCCTCGATGCCGATACCGTCGTCGAGTGGGCGTCGCTGGGCCAGCGGCTGTACAAGGGGCACTGGAAGTCGATCTCGCTTGCGACGGTGTACTTCAGCGCGAGCCCGAACCTGCTCCCTTCGCTCACGCTCGGCGAGATGGCGCGGCTGGTCTCGCTCGTCGAAGCGGTAGCCGAGCGCTCGTACGAGCTGGCGACCGCCTGCCTTGATGCTGCGCCGCACCTGTTTTCCTCGCTCTCGAAGCCGGACCGCGCGCCGTTTCTGACGCTGGCGCAGGCCGTCGGCGAGGCGTCTTGGGCGGACGTGCGCATCTGCTTCGAGCGCTCGCCGAATCTGCTGGCGCCGATCGACCCCACCGCCCGTAGCCGCTTCCTGGCGCTTGCCGCGCGCGTGGCGAAGCGCAGCGGGCGCCACGCTTACGCGCTGTTTTCGGAGGGGGCGGCCGCGCTGGCGGAGGTGCACAAGGACACGCACCACGACCTGCTCTCGATGGCCGAGGAGCTGTCTGCGGCATCGCCGGCCGCCGCGATGGAGTTCCTGAAGAGCGCGCCCGAAGTGCTCAAGCGCATCCGGCTGACCGAGCTGGCCAACTGGCACGCTGCCGGCACGAAGATCCTGGAGCAGACCGTCGAGGGCGGCGAAGCCTACTTTCGTCTCGAATCGGGGAAGGGCGAGGAGGTGCTGCAGCAGCTCACCTCGCGCGTCGATCTCTCGCGCGCTGGCGAGGTCCTGCGGCTCTACTGCAAGGCGCTGACGGGCACGAACGTCAGCATCCACCCGGTGTCATATCTGGCCGAGAAAGGCATCGGCTGGGTGAGCGAAAATCGGCCCAGCACGGAGGGGTCGACGATCTACCTGCCGGAGTTCGTGGAGGAGTTCGTCGAGCGCGAACAGAACTTCTCCGTGTACAAGGTCTTCGCCACCCACCAGGCGGCGCACCTTGAGTTCGGCAGCTTCCTCTTCCGCTTCGGCCGCGAGGGCGTGCTGCTGCCGTCGCGGCGGAACGACATCGAGCGCGAGCGCGTCGACTCCGGCCGCCAGCAGGTCCGCGAGCGCGGCTACCTCACGGACATGGAGCGCTTCTTCGACCTGTTCGACCAGCGGCAGCTCGCGTCGGACCTCTTCGGCATGGCTGAAGACACCCGCATCGACACGCTGGTCCGGCGCGAGTACGGGGGCATCCGCCGCGCATGGCAGCGCACGCAAGAGCACGAGATCGAGACGCGCCGTCTGCCGAACGAACTGCCGCTGCGCGAGGCGCTCGTCGAGAACCTGGTGCGCGCGAGCCTCGACGGCGCGCACACGATGATCTGGCCCCGCACGCTGCAGGCCACACTCGCTGAGGCGATCAAGGCGCTGTTCGAGCTGAAGGAGAAGGGCGCCAGCGTCGAAGACTGCGCCGAGGCGACGCTGACACTCTACGACATCGTCAGCAAGGTCCCGAACATCATGGCCGAAGACCTCGACGGCCTCGATTGGGAGACGGTGAGCGAAGACTCGATGCAGATGATGATGTCCGCCGGTGGCGACGGCGAGGGCGGCGAAGAGCCGATGCCGGGCGGCACCGAAGCCGACTACGAGAGTCCGGAGCAGGTCGACTTCCGGGGCGACTTCAAGCCCGAACTGGTCCAGCTCCTCATGCGCATGCGGCTCAAGGAGGGCGAGGTCAGCGAAGATGGCACACTGTCGCCACTGACGGCTGATCAGCTGAAGGAGATGCTCGAGAAGAGCGTCGAGATCACCGTCGGCGCCATGGCTGAGGGCGATCTGGCGTCCACCATCGGCCTCTTCCTCTCGAACCTCGAGAAGGAGTCGGGCACGCCTATTGGTGACCAAAAGCAGAAGGACATGAAGGACGGCGAGGGTGGCACCGAGGAGGGCGAGGACAACGAAGAACTGCCCGTCGAAGTGAAGTCCTTCTACTACGACGAGTGGGACTTCCGCGCCGCCGACTACAAGCCGCGCTGGTGCCGCGTGCAGGAACGCCCGCTCGACGAAGGCGCGGTCGATTACTTCGACGACACGCTGCGGGAGCACGCGGCGCTGGTCAACGAGACGCGCAAGCAGTTCGAGCTGCTCAAGCCGGAGATGTTCCGCAAGATCAAGAGGCTGCTCGACGGCGAGGAGTTCGACCTCGACGCGGTCATCGACTACGCGATCGAGCGCAAGGCCGGCCACACCTTCACGGACAAGGTGTACTGGCGCCGCAACAAGGTCGAGCGCGATGTCGCCGTCGCGTTCCTGCTCGACATGAGCGCCTCCACCGACGAGGAGATCGAGAAGCGCAAGCAGAAGTATGCCGAGGACGAGGACTTCGACGACGACCCGCGCAAGTACTTCCAGTGGCTCGCGCAGCGCCGCGTATCGCAGGCGATGGCGCCGCCCAAGCGCATCATCGATCTTGAGAAAGAGAGCACGGTGCTCTTCATCAAGGCGCTCGAGACGATCGGCGACAGCTATGGCATCTTCGGCTTCAGCGGGTATGGGCGGGATAACGTGGAGTTCTACGTCATCAAAGACCTCGACGAAGCGTTCAGCGAGAAGGTGAAGAAGCGCATCGATAAGGTCGCGCCGATCCGCTCGACCCGCATGGGGCCGGCGATCCGTCACGCCGTCGCCAAGCTCGACGCGTACGACGCGAAGGTGAAGATCCTCATGCTCGTGTCAGACGGCCGCCCGCAGGACCACGGCTACGGCCGCGACCGAACCGAGAAGGAATACGCCATCCACGACACGAAGCAGGCGCTGCTCGAAGCGCGTCGCAAGGGGATTACGCCGTTCGCGCTTACTGTCGACAAAGAAGGGCACGATTACCTCGGCCAGATGTGCGAAGACATGGGCTATGAGGTGGTGGCGGACATCGAGCAGCTGCCGCAGCGCCTGCCGACGCTGTACCGGCGGCTTACCGAGTGACCGTCCGGGATCAGCTCAGTGGATTCAAGCGGTACGCTTTGGCGCCAATTCGCAGCCATTTCGGATCTGGCCACCCGCTCCCGCCGTTCGAACCGTCGGGCAGGACGAACTCGTGCACGATAGCGACGACACGATCATCCTTGTCGAAGTAACGTACAATGTGTGAGTTCGCCTGAAGCCAGGCGCTCTGCAAACTTGGCCTGGTTGAAGATTGCTCGGAGTGTGTCCGCATCAACATCTTCCGTGTCGTAGGCCGGGGATTGGCTCATGAAGCTCAGTGAAGAGATGTTCCGGCTCTCTAACGACTACGTGGCTCGGCGTATCGAACTACGCGCGCTGGCCAGTTGGACGAACGACCATCTTGTAGAACTTGCAGAACTACCGGACGAAGATCCCGGCGGTGCTCTGTGGGGCTTCGTGCAAATCCGCATATACGACATGGACCACGGGCTCCCCGAAGACGAGTTGCGGAAGGAACTTCGCTCGTACTTGAGCGAACATCGACTGGAACACGAACCACAGCGCCGCGCGACGGGATGAATCTCGAAGATCAACTCGTCGCGTTGGCGAACGATTATATATCGGAGCGCATCAAGCTAGCCGAGATCGACCGATTCATTCACAATCACGTCGACGAGTCCGATGAGCTCGATGAAGCCGGGCGCGCGGGGGCGTTGCTGTTCGGTTTCGCCTAGCTGCGCATCTACCAAATGGACGATGGGCTGCCGGAAGAGACGGTTCGCGAAGAAATCTTGGAGTACCTCACACAGCACAACCTGCGTCGACCCGCTGAAAAGCAGCGTGCGACCGGCTGAAACGGCGCGGGCGTGCGCCGATCGCAACACCGCGGCGACGGTGTACCGTTCCTCGTCCTAGTCGTTGGCGTCCCGTGTGCGGTCAGGCCTTCTTCTTGGCGGCGGCGGCGGCGCGCGAGACGGTGGCGCGGGGCTTGGCGGCGGCTTTTGCCTTTGTGGTCGGCTTGGCGGCGGTCTTGCGGGCCTTCTTCGGCGCCTCGGCCGCTGCGGCGCTGACGCCGACGACCTTGTTCAGGTGCAGCATCATCCGCGACTTGTGGCGGGAAGCGGCGTTCTTGTGAATGATCTTCCGCTTAGCTGCACGGTCGAGGATGCCGGCCGCCGCGCGGATTGCCGCCTGCGCCTCATCCGGAGGGCTGGCCACGATGGTAGCGTGGGCCTTGCGGGCGGCGGTACGTGCCTCAGTGCGGGCGGGCTTGTTGCGCTCGCGATGCGCCTCGTTCTGGCGCCAGCGCTTGAGCGCGGATTTCGAGTGTGCCACGGAAGACCTCCAGCGGCTCGCGCCGCGATTGAATCGAGAGTACCGGTCATGCTAGCGACGCGGCCCCGATGTGTCCAGCGTGATAACCTGCCCGGCGGCCGGCGGCGTAGTATGATGCTGCGGCGCGCACACCCGCACTCAGGGCACTCCCAGAACGAGAATGGCGATGCTGCGGACACTGAAAGCCCGTTTCTTCACGGACGAAGACGGCGCTGGAATCGATCGGCCGCTGGTCCAGCCTCCGAGCCTGGCGATGGCCGCCTCGGTGGTGGCGCTGGGCTTTCTGGCGAGCCGCGTGCTGGGATTGCTGCGCACCGTCGTCATCGCGCACCAGTACGGGACCAGCCCCAGCCTCGACGCGTACTTCGTGGCGTTTCGTGTGCCCGATCTGATCTTCCAGCTGCTGGCCGGCGCGACGCTCGGCAGCGCCTTCATCCCTACATTCGCGCGCGTCATGAAGGATCGCGGCGAACGCGAGGCGTGGCGGCTGGCGTCGACCGTGCTCAATCTCGTCCTCGCGGCGACGTTGGTCTTCGCACTGATCGCGCTGTTGCTGGCGCCTGTCATCGTGCCGATCACAGCGCCCGGCCTGGGCGACGACACGGGGCAACACGCGCAGCTCACGTCGCTCGCCGTCGACCTCACCCGCATCATGATGATCTCGCCGGTGCTGTTCGCGGTGAGCGGCATGTTCATGGGCATCCTCAATTCGCGCCACCACTTTCTCGCTCCCGCCTTCGCGCCGATCTTCTACAACATCGCGATCATCGTGGGCGCGTTCTTCTCGAAGGATGTGAAGGTGCTGGCGTTGGCGGTGGTCATCGGCGCGTTGCTGCATCTGGTGGTGCAGCTGCCGGCTCTGCGCCTTGTCGGCATGCGATGGCAGCCGGTATGGGACTGGAAGGACAAGGCCGTCCGCGAAGTTGGCCGGCTGATGGGGCCGCGCGTCATCGGCCTCGCGGCGTTTCAGCTCAACTTCCTCATCGCGACGTTCTTCGCGTCGACCGTGCGCGATGGCGCGATCTCTGCGGTGAACTACGCATGGCTCCTGGTGATGACGCCGCTCGGCGTCTTCGGCATGGCGATATCGACGGCGGCGTTCCCGCGCATGGCGGAGCAGGCTGCGCTCGATAACGGCGAGCTGCCGGACACGCTCTCGCGCGCGCTACGGCTGATTCTGTACCTGACGATCCCCGCGAGCGTCGGTCTGATGGTGCTGGCAAAGCCGATCACGGCCTTCCTGCTGCGAAGCGGCGCCTTCAACTCAGCATCGACGGACCTCGTCGTGGGGGCGGTGGTGTTCTACTCGCTCGCGCTCTTCGCGCATGCGGGCATCGAGATCCTGAGCCGCGGCTACTATGCGATGAGCGACACCCGGACGCCGGTCGCCTTCGCCGTGATCTCGATGACCATCAATCTCGTGCTGTCGCTGATCCTGGTCTGGCCGTTTGGCATCAAGGGCCTGGCGTTCTCGCTCTCGGCCGCCACGATCGTCGAGTTCGTGCTGCTGCTGCGGACGCTGATGCGGCGGATGGACGGGCTCGACCCCGTGAAGCTCGCCATCTCCGTGACGCGCACGCTGACCGCGACGATACTGATGGCCGAGGTGATCGCGCTGTGGCTGGCGCTTCTCAGCCTGGTGGGGCTGCTGCAGCTGGACAAGAAGGTGCTGTCGGGGTTCGCGGCGATCAGCGGCGTCGGCATCGGCACGGTCGTGTTCTTCTACACGAGCCGCGTGCTGCGAAGCGAGGAGGCGGAGGTGCTTCTGCAGCGGCTGCCGCTTCCGGCACGGGTACGGGCGTGGACGCGATAGGGGTAATCCCCACCTTGTGAGGCGTTCTGGGCGGTCGATATACTGTCACCGGTGGTCACGGGGCTCTGCATGACGACGGTGCGGCCTGATGGGCCGCACATTCATGTCCAGAACTAGAGGGTTTCATTGAGCTTCACAGACAAAACGCTGATTTGCCGCGACTGCAAGCAGAACTTCACGTTCACGGCCGGCGAGCAGGAGTTCTACGCCAACAAGGGCCTGCAGAACGAACCCGTCCGTTGCTCATCGTGCCGGTCGAACCGCAAGACTACGCGCACCAACGAGCCGGAAGAGGGATACGTCCGTTACGGCGTCTTCGCGAGCTTCGGAGGCCGCACGCCGCGCCAGATGCACCCGGCGACGTGCGCCGAGTGCGGGATGATGACGGAAGTGCCGTTCCAGCCACGGGGCGATCGGCCGGTCTATTGCAGCAACTGCTACAGCAAGGTACGCGCCGCCGCGGAAGATCCCTCCGAGCGGGCCAGCTAACACCGCCAGGACACACACCACAACACAAGCGCCGCGATTGACGGCGCTTGTTTGCGTGTGCGCGCGGATCGGGAGATGCTAATTAGCCCACGGCTCCATCGCTCCTGTGTCACCGCAGAGGCTGGGAGAGGGCGGAGGTTGTTGGGATTCGTTGTGAGATTGGACTGGCGGATCAGGCGAAGGCGGAGAGGCACTCCTCCGCGGCCTCGCTCAGGGCGAACAGGATCTGCCGCTTCGTCACCACGTCGGCATTGAGTACGCGAAGGCAGGGCCGGCAAATGGAACCGTCGAGGTTCTCACGCCGGACGAGCGGCGTCTCGCAGCGGCTGCACTGCCCGGTGAGGATCAGGATAGTAGCTCTTCGGAACATGCGACTCCCCTAGGCGGCTTGAGCTTATTCTAGCGTCTGCAAGGCTTTAGGGGCGTCAAGAATCGAAACAATGCGGCACGATCGTGGCCCTGCCTGCTTGGGTGTCGGGTCCAGTGCGAACTGATGGTCGTCACTCGCGCGACATAAGGTGAAAGCCAAGCAGCCGGTCGCCGCCCGCGGACTGCGCCGAGAGGAAGTCCTGCAAGGGCTGCACAATGCGCGGCAGCGCGGGCGTGCGGGGAGAGGCTCAGGCATCGGCGGTGTTCGCGCTCACAGCGACAGCTTACTGAGGCGCTCCGTGACCGGCCACTATAACTGACAACTGAAGACCGATAACTGAACGCTTCAGAAGTGATACTTCTGCGACAAGTTGTAGCGCTTGCCGCCGTAGATCGCCGTGAGGGCGCCGTCATCTTCGTGCTGCCACGAGAAGCAGCGGCCGGCGTCGCGGGCGCCGAGCAGGGACGACGCGATCGCGAGCGACAGGTTCGAGTCGAGGAACACTTCCGCTGACTCCACCTGCGGGTCGAACTTCTTCCAGCTGATGCCTTCGGAGATGGTGGAGCCGGAGAGGCCACCCGTCTCGGCCGGCTCGATGCTGAATCGCACTGCTTCGGCGTGGCCCTTGCCCTTCGTGGCGAACATGTAGCTGCCGATCTGCGACTGCTGGATGTGGTTGCGTGGCGCGCCGCCGCCGAAGGTGACGGTGGCGGTGCGCAGGCCGACCTCTTCGGCCAGCAGGACAATGGCTGCCATCTCCAGGACATCCTGCACGACATCGAAGACGATGCGCTTGCCCTCCTCGGCGCGGAAGAAGCCGAGGTCCATGCCGAGCACGGAGTCGCCGATAGCGGGGCAGTACACCGGCGTCGCGTGGTCGTACGCCGCCGTGAGGATGCCGTGCTGCGAGCCGATGCCCTTGAAGTAGCCACCGATGCGGTAGATGTACTCGCGCGTCGTCATCGGCCGGTCGGGCAGCCTGCGGGCAAAGTCGAAGATCATCGGCTCGACGCGGCGATAGTCGGCTTCGTCCCCGAAGGTATCCCAGAAGCGGTTGACATCGGCCGCCGCCAGCGCGACATCGTCAGCGCCGACGTGACCCTGGTAATGCAGGCTGCCGATGATCTCGAGCAGGTCGTGGGTGAGCTGCGCGCCCGTAATGTCGAGCACGTCGATGCGGCGCTGCTCGATCAGCGACGCGATCGCGGGCCCGAAGCCCATCGGCACGGGAGCGCCGGCGATGGAGCAGAAGATCAGCCGGTTGCGTTCGATCACGGCGTTCCAGAGATCGATCGCGGCGCTGATCCGGCGCGGCTGTCCGCCGGTGCGCCCGAGGGCATCGATGAAGCTGCGGAGGGATGCATCCGGATCCGGTGCGAAGCGCACGATGGGTGTTTTGAGGAAGTCGCTCTGTTGCACGAGCGTCAGGGTATCGAGAGCGCGGAGAGCGGGCTAGTTGGACGTGGGAGGTGAGAGATGAGGAAGGAAGGTGGAAGGTGGACGATGGAATGCCCCTCGCGACTGTCACCCTGAGCGAAGCGAAGGGTCTTGTTCGGATGGTACAAGATGCTTCGCTTCGCTCAGCATGACAATTCTGGCGCTGCGTGCTCAGCGAACGTTCCATTGCATCTCATCCACTGGGAGCGGCTATGTACTGCCGACTACCGATTACCGACCACGGGCTCACACGATGTATTGATCCAGGATCTTCTGCGCGGCTGTCAGTGACAGGATGTCATTTGAGCCGTCTTCGATCATGGAGGAGCGGGCGTCACGGAAGAGCTTCTCGACGAGCATCTCTTTCGTGAGGCCGTAGCCGCCGTGGAGCTGCACTGCCTCGCTGGCGACCTCGAAGGCCACCTGCGTGCAGTACACCTTCGACGAGATTGAGTACTGCGTGCCGGGCGGGAAGGTGCCATGGTTGTAGAGGATCGTCGCACGAGAGAGCTGGCGCGCGGTCTCGACCTTAACGAACATGTCGAACAGCTTCTTCTGCACGAGTTGGTGCGCGCTGATGGGGACGCCGCCCTGCACGCGCCCCTTCGTGTAGGTGAGCGCTTCTTCGAGCGCGGCGCGGGCGAGGCCGGTGAAGGCGGAGCCCATGAAGCCGTTTGCACCGGCGAGCACGGCATCGATTGCGAAGGTATAGGCGTCGGGCTCGACGAACATGTAGGCCTTGGGGATACGCACGCTGTCGAAGAAGATCTCGCCCTGGTTGAGCGCGCGCTGTCCGATCTTGTTCAGCGGGGGACCCTTGGTTACGCCGGGGAGGTTGAGCGGCACGAGGGCGACGCCGCCGCCCGCCATGCCGCGCTTGCGGTCGACGCCGAGGAACGCGAGCGCGTGCGTGGCGATCGTCCCATTCGACACCCACGCCGACTTCTGGCCGTTGAGCACGTAGTCGTCGCCGTCGAGCGTGGCCGTCAGCCCGTAATGGATCTCGGGATCTGTCCACATCGACGTGCCAGGCATGAGGGTGTCGGAGCCGTGGCCCGGCTCGGTGATCGCCCAGCAGCCGATGTATCGCCCCTGCTTGTCCTCGATGAAGGGCATGACGACTTCTTCCATGAGCTGCGGATTGCGGCGGCCCATGGCGAAGGCGAAGGGAAATGACGTGACGCTGAGCGCGATGGCGAAGTCGGCGCTGCCCCAGCCCCACTCTTCGTTGACGATGTGGTTGCTGAGCGGGTCGAGGTGCGCGCCACCGAGCTCTTCCGGAAAGCCGCGGATGTGCCAGCCCTCGCTATACGCGGTGCGGAAGACCTCCCAGAGGCGCGAGCCCTCGCCGATTACCTCTTCCGGCGGCAGCTTGTCGAGCTCGATGGCCGCGGGGCGCAGCACCTGAGCGGCGAATTCGTGCGCGCGACCCTTCATGAGCTTCTGCGCGTCGGTGAGGTTCTTGTTGAGGTCGAGGTACATCGGTGGGCTCCTGGTGCGGGGCATCGGACGTTGGACGCCGGCGGTCGCGAACTGATCCGGCAACCATCAGGATATGCCGGGCGCGTGGTTACGGGCTACCGTCGCGCTCTACCGTCGAAACCTCCTCGGAGCGGGGTTCTGCCTGAAAGTGAACCCGCGTGCGCAAACGCCTGCAGGCAATCTGCCGCGGGTCCGTACCGGACCGCCGGGTCAGGTCCCCCGCGCACCGCAGTGCACCTTCGCGTTGATGCAATTCCTGATGAGCGACTCAAGCTGCCCCTGGTCCCACGCGTTGAAGAAGTCCGCGTGCGCCGTAAAGAACGGCCCGGATGCCAGCGACACGCGTGCTCCGCCCGTCGTCGGATAGCGCATGTTCAGGGTCAGCTGCGCGATCGGTACCGGGTAGCCCGCAGGGCAGCCGCTCCGTTCGCTGTACGCCATGTGGCTCTTGTGGTCGGCGCTGTCCAGGTCGCGGCCGTTCCAGCAGTCCGGAAACCGCACCCGCAGATGGAGGCTGTGCACACCCGCGTCCGGGCAGGCCGGCACCGCCGTCGATGAGCTGGTCGCCGTCATCCCGCACGTGAACGACGTGATCCGCGCATCCTGCGGCCCCATCGCCTTGGCGTCGCCAGCGACGATCTTTAGTCCGGCGGGCGGCGCCTGGATCGTCGCAGGGTCTTTTCCGCCGGGACGGTAATACGCGTTCACCGACACCGGCATAATCGCCTGGCCATCGACGTCAGCGTTGGCACCCAGTAGGCGGCAGTGTCGCCGCGGCGACCGCACGTCGTCCCGCTGTGCCGCAGGCTATCGAGCGTCGAGTTAGCCGCGGTCGTCGTGTTCGCGAAGAAGTCGTGAGAGTGGGATTGGCCCGGCATATTGGGAAACACGATCGGGTCGTCCGGCCCGCGATGGCTGAACCGGCACACGCTGAGAAAATTGATCTCGGTACGTGGGGCGGACGCACCCTGTGCCATTACCGCCCGCTGGCTCGCCCCTGGGGCCTGCTGGTTTGTGGTCGGTGGCGGCGGGCTTGCGGGTCGTGTCGCGGCAGACGTCGCGGAGTTCCCCGGCGGAGGCGACCCCGCCGACGCCATGTGCGCCGAAAACAGACCGGCGACACCAAGCGCCCCTAGTCCCAGAGCGAAAAGACGTTTCATGGTCGATGCCTTTCATTCGTGCGGCCTTGCTCGCACTCAGCATCGTCCCCCGCTCAACAGTTCGCGCGCAGCTTCGGACAACCCGGCGTAAATGCTCGGTAAAACGTGACTTCCGGTGGCTGCGGCTCAGTCGTGATGCTCCGGCCGCATGAACGTGCGGTAGGGCGCCACGAGCCGGAAGCCCATGCGCTCGTACACCGGGCGCCCCATCTCGGACGCCTGCAGGCTGGCGATGCTGCAGCCGATGTCGGCGCCGCGCCGGACGGCGTGCCAGGTCATCGCCGCACCGAACCCGCGGCGCCGGTGCGAATCCAGGCAGCCCACGTTGTACACGCCCGCCGTGCGATGAGACGCCACCAGCGCCGAACTCGCCACCGGCTGTCCGCCGACGTAGCCGACGTACAGCTCGACATCCGGTATGCGAATGAGGTCCTCCGAAACAAACTGCCGAGCGAAGTCCAACGGCATCTCGAACGACTGCGCGATGACGTCGACGTGGTGCTGCATCGCACCGGTATCGTCGACCGTGCGGATCTCGAGCTCCCGAGTCGCGTCCGCCGCTGGCGGCATCGCATCCAGCACCATGCCCGGCACCGTGTCCGCGTAAGCGATGCCCTGCCCTTCGGCCGCGCGCTCCGCGTCGGGATCAAGCCCCTCCCGCAGGCGAATGATGAACGGCATGTGCCGCTCATCGAAGTACGCCGCGATGCGCCGGATCGCACCTTCCGGCTCGGCGAGCCGCCGCGTGATGAAGCCGATGTTGAACCACGCCACCGGCATGCCGGAGTTCGCGATCAGCACGCCATCACCTTCTACTACCTCCCCGCCCTCTTTGGCGGCGACAATAGATCGCCAGGCGTGAAAGTAGTTAGCATCCGACCGCGAGATCACTTCGTTGTTGGTCATCTGTCTCTTTCAAGGGTGCGACGAGCCCAAATCTGACCCGCCGAACTTATCCTGGCCCTGCGGCCTCCACGACTCTCTGGTGCAACGTCATCCGGCCAAGATGACAGAGCGTACCATTCCTCGGCGGTCGGCGTTCACGCTCCCGCCGCAGCGCAATTGTGTTACGATGACAGCACGAGCGAGCATCAGAGAGATGCCGGCGTGACGAGAGAGGAGGTGCCTGTGAGCTGGAAAGCAAGGCTCGATGTGACCAACAATGCGCGCACCTCGAGCTCCGGATAGCGATCTCCTTCGTCTGTACTCCGGCGGCTGCGAGCGTGTGCGCTCCAGCCGTTTTTCGGATCTAGAGGAGTACAGCAATCGTGAGCGAAGAGAACACCACAGACACGCGTTCCGCCTTCGAACAATGGCTGCGCCGTGCGCACAGCCCGGCGCACGCACGCCGCACCGCCGCGCGCAACGCCGCCTTCCTGCTGCCGCACCTGCGCCCCGGCATGCGGCTGCTCGACGGCGGGTGCGGCCCCGGCAGCATCACCATCGGGTTGGCCGAGGCGGTCGCGCCGGGCGAAGTCATCGGCATCGACGCGAGCACTGCGGCGATCGATGACGCTCGCGCCGCCGCCCCCTCGAAATCATGCTCAAACATCCGCTTCGAAGTGGCGGACGTGTACGCGCTGCCGTACGACGACGCTTCCTTCGACGCGGTGTTCTCGCATGCCGTAATGCAGCACCTGCGAGAACCCGCGCGTGCGCTGCGCGAGCTGCGGCGCGTGCTGCGACCGGGCGGCATCATCGGCGTCGCCGACGCCGACCACGACGGCAGCATCATCGCCCCGTCGGATCCGCGAATCGACGCATCTATGCAACTCCTCCGGCGTCTGCGCGAAGCGGGCGGCGGCGGCGATCCGCGCGTCGGCAAGCACCTGCGATCGCTGCTCCACGAGGCCGGCTTCGCGCGCTGCGAGGCGACGGCTACCGCCGGATACGAGGGTGCGGCTGTGCCCGCGCGGATGACGGGCGAGTTTTGGGCACGCTACTTCGAGTCGCCGCAGTTGATCTCGCGCGCGACGGAACTCGGTCTGGCTGATCGCGACGGAATCGCCGATATGGCATCGGCGTGGCGCGCCTGGGGGCAGCACCCCGGCGCGTTCTGGGCTCGGTTCGCGTGCGAGGCGATCGCGTGTGCGGACTGAGCGCGAAGCCGCGCGTCGGCGATCTGCAGTGGACGGCCGGGCGTGCCTACGGCGTCAGCGGATTCTCGGCGAATGCGTAATCGGCCACCGGGACGCCGCCGATCAGGTGCTCCTGAATGATCCGCTCGAGCACATCGGCGTCCGCAGAGTGGTACCACGTGCCTTCGGGATAGACGACGGCGATCGGGCCCTGCGCGCACATCCGCAGGCAGTTCGCCTTCGTCCGATAAACGATGGCCCCGCCCGCCGTCAGCCCGAGCTCGAACAGGCGGCGCTTCAGGTACTCCCACGCGCGCAGCGTCCGCTCTCTGGGTGCGCACTTCGGCTCGGTCTGGTCGGCGCAGAGGAAGATGTGACGTTGGATGCGGCCGACACCGTACTGCTCGACCGCTTCGAGAAGTTCGGGCGTCGTCCCAGGATCGGTCGCAGTCACCGTCCTATCGTCGCAGCAGCCGGCCGCCGCGTCTAGCCCGACCGCCGATCACGTTGAAGATGTAGGTCTTCATTCTCTACAGTAATCGTCCAGCGAAACGTATCGGCGCGGTACGAATGCACTAAACGGTGTGACGAATGCGTCATCTTTCGAGACCGGCGCGTCAAGCAGTTCGACCGCTGCTGCGTCGCCGCGAAGCTGCCCACAGGCGGCGCTGATCTCGACTCCCTTCTCCACGCGCACCGTACACGCAATGCCGCGCGCGGCGAGCCGCCGCTGGAACGCGATCGACCGGCTGCGGGCCGGACGCTGGATGCCGCCGTTCGATGTCGGGTTGACCGGGATTAAGTTCACGTGACACAGGATCCCGGCCAGCAGATCGGCGAGTGCGCGCGCCTGCTCGGGCGAATCGTTGATGCCGTCCATCAGGCAGTACTCGAAGGTGACGCGGCGCCCGGTCTTGGCGGCGTACTCCCTGCAGGCCTCGATGATCTGCGACAGCGGGAAGCGACGCGCCGTCGGGATCAGCCGTTCGCGCAGCTCTTCGTCCGGAGCGTGCAGCGAGACCGCGAGGCCCACCTGCAGCGGCTCGTCGCCAAGCTTGCGGATGCCGGAAATGAGCCCGACCGTCGAGATGGTGATGTGCCGCGCCGCCATGCCGATGCCTTCCGGCGCGTTCAGCGTCTCGACGGCGCGCCAGACTTCTCCGTAGTTCGCCATCGGTTCGCCCATGCCCATGAACACGACGTTGGTGAGCGGCTGCGCCCCGGCATCCGCCTGCTCGCGCGCGAAACCGGTGATCTGCGCCAGGATCTCGCCCGCGGTGAGGTTGCGGTCGAAGCCTGCCTGGCCGGTGGCGCAGAAGACGCAGCCCATCGCGCAGCCGGCCTGACTCGAGACGCAGACCGTCGCGCGGCCGCGGCTGTCACTGCGTGGGTCATACAGCATCAGCACCGACTCGATCAGCTTGCCGTCGTGGAGGCGCAGCAGGCGCTTTCGCGTGAGCTGGTCGTCCGAAGTCAATTCAGCCTGCACCGCCACCGTCGGGAACGGCAGTTCCTGCGCCAGCCTGACGCGCAGGCTTGCGGGCAGATTCGTCATCTCGTCGTATGAGGCGGCGAAATGCTTGAACGCCCACTCCCAGACCTGGCGGGCGCGATATTTCGGCTGGCCTAGCGCGTCGAAGCGAATTTCGAGTTCGGAAAGGGAGCTATCGTAGACGGAGGAGGTCATGGCTCCAGTGTAAGGGACGTCGGAAGTCGGGACGAAGCTGGAAGCTGGAGGCTAGTAGCATCGATACTAAGAACGGCTTCACCCAACAGCCTATTACGGCGAGAATGGAGTGGGCGAATTATCGAGACACCGGAAGGCGGCAAGGACATGGCTGAGCGAGACAATTCGGACGTGTACGTCGGGCGGGACTACGGGCGCCATGACTTCGTCGTCGATGCGGCCGAGGTCGCGCAGTACTCCGGCGCGGTCGACGACCACAACCCGATCTACACCGGCGGATCGCCGTTCGGCGGCCCGGTGGCGCCCGCCCTCGTGCGCCACTCCGAGGTCTACGCGTATCGCGATCATCCGAAGGCCGGCGTGCCGTCCTGGTATCTGCCGACGCTGTACGGCAACCTGCACGCCCGGCAAGAGTGGGAGTTCTTCCGGCCCATCATGGTCGGCGACGCCGTGCACGCCCGCTCGTTTATCGCAGACCGCTACGTCAAGCGCGGCCGCGACTACGTCGTGAACGAAGTCCTGTACTTCGATATCGACGACGCCATCGTCGCCCGCGGGCGGACGCATCAGAGCTTCCTTCGCGAGACCAAGAACGAGGGCGTCGTCATCGACAAGACGCGCGAGAAGTCGGCGGGACGCACCTTCGACGTCGACGTCGTTGCCGCGCTCGAGGCGATTCCGGCGCTCGAGAAGCAGATCACGCTTGACATGTGCTGGAAGTTCAGCGGCCCCAACAAGAACTACCACAACGACAAAGAGGCGGCGGTCAAGTGGGGCTTCCCTGACATCGTCGTGCAGGGGATGATGTCCACGTGCTTCCTGTCGGAGATGATGACGGACCGCTTCGCCGGCGGCTGGCTCGCCGGCGGCAAGATGGATGTGAACCTCGTGAACATCGTCTGGCAGAGCGACCGCCTGACGTGCCGCGGCTTCGTCCGCGAGATAGCGCCCGAGGGGGAACGCCAGCGTGCGCATCTGGATGTGTGGGTCGAGAAGGAAGACGGCACGAAGGTGACCATCGGCAAAGCCAGCGCGATCGTGGGGTAGGTGGACGTAATGGCCGAACCTATTGATGCCGTCGCACAGGAATTGCCCGAAGGCACGGTCACCGTCCTCTTCACCGACGTCGAGGCCTCGACCGCGCTCAGGACGACGCGCGGCGACGAGGCGGCGCACGCCCGCTTGCAGACACAGAACGAGCTGATCCGCCGCCAGCTCGGCGAGCACGGCGGCCGCGAGGTGAAGGCGATGGGCGACGGCTTCATGGTCGCCTTCGCTTCGGCTCGCGCCGCCGTCGACTGTGCCGTCGGCATCCAGCGCTGCCTTGACGAGGACAATCGCTCGCACGCGCCGGAAGAGCAGGTCCTCGTCCGTATCGGCCTGCACACCGGTGAGGTCGTCAACGAGAGCGGGGATCTCTTTGGAGAAGCGGTAAACGCGGCCGCCCGCATCATGGCGAAGGCGACCGGCGGCCAGATCCTCGTGTCAGAGATCGTCCGAGGCGTCCTCGGCCACGGGAGAGATACGGAGCTGGTGGACCGCGGCCGCTTCCGTCTGAAGGGCTTCCCGGAGCGCTGGCGGCTCTACGAGGTCATCTGGCGCACCGAGGAGGCGGCGGTCAACGTCGCTCCCGCCCTCGCCGAGCGCACGCCGTTTGTCGGACGCGAAGAAGAACGTGCGGAGCTGCGGCGTCTCATGGAGCAGGCGATCGCCGGTCATGGCTCGATCGTCCTCATTCGCGGCGAGCCCGGCGTGGGCAAGACGCGGCTAGCGCAGGAGCTCGTCCTGGAGGCGCGTGCGCGCGGCATGGTCGACAGGACCGGCCGCTGCTACGAGATGGAAGGCGCGCCGCCGTACATCCCATTTATCGAAATGATTCAGCAGGCGATACGCCTCGGCGATCCGGCGGCGCTGCGCGCGGTCTTCGGCGACTCGGCGGGAGAGCTGGCCAGAATCGTGCCGGAGCTGCGGCGCATCTACGACGACATTCCGCCGCCCCTGGAGCTGCCGCCCGAGCAGGAGCGCCTCTACCTCTTCAACAGCGTGCGCGAGTTCGTGGAGCGCGCCAGTCGCATCGTGCCGCTGCTGTTGGTCCTGGACGACCTGCATTGGGCGGACGACGCCACGCTGTTGCTGGTGCAGCACATCGCGCAGCACCAGGACCAGATGGCTGTGCTGACGGTGGCCACGTACCGCGATATCGAGCTGGACGCCGCCCGCCCTCTCGCCCAGACGCTCGAGTCGTTGCTGCGGCAGCGGCTTGCCCACCGCATCGCACTCAAGCCGCTCCCCCAGACCAGCGTCGAGGCGATGCTCCACGGCCTCACCGGACAGCCGCCCCCGGCAGCGCTCGTCCAGGCGATCTACACCGAGACCGAGGGCAACCCGTTCTTCGTCGAAGAGGTGTTCCAGCACCTGTCGGAGCAAGGCAAGCTGCTCGACTCAGAGGGCTGCTGGCGACCCGATCTCGAGCTGAGCGAGCTCGACGTGCCGGAGGGCGTCCGCCTCGTCATCAGCCGCCGCCTGGAAAGGGTGAGCGAAGCGTGCCGCGCGGCGCTCACGGACGCCGCCGTGGTCGGCCGCGATTTCACCTTCGACCTGCTGCAGGCGCTCACCGATCTGGACGCTGACGCCGTGCTCGACGCCGTCGATGAAGCTGAGCGCGCGAACCTTATCGTCGCCGGCGTTGAAGGTGCCGGTGAAGCTCGCTTCAGCTTCGCCCACGAGCTGATCCGCCAGACGCTGATCAGCGGCCTCTCGTTACCGCGCCGCCAGCGCCTGCACCTGCGCATCGCCGAAGCCGTCGAGCAAGTCTACGGGCAGGAACCAGAAGCGCACGCGGCGGATCTGGCCCACCACCTGTACCAGGCGGGCGCCGCCGCCGATCCAGCGAAGACGGCCCGGTACCTGGTACTCGCCGGTGACCGCGCGATCCAAGGCACCGCCTTCGCCGAGGCGCTGCGGGACTACGACCTCGCGTTCTCGTTGCAGCCGGCCGGCGACCGCGCGGCGAGGGCGGACCTGCTCTACAAGCGCGGACTGGCCCGGCGCAGCCTCGACCGCTGGGATGAAGCTCTCGATGACTGGCGCGAGGCAGCGGACGCCTACGAAAAGCTTGGCGACATCGATGCGGTGGCGCGTACGTACGACTCGATGTGCCATCAACTGCTCTGGGGGCTGCGCTATGCGGAAGCGCTCGAGCTGAGCCTTCGAGGACTCGCCATGCTGGGCAGGCGGAACAGCGCACACCGCTGCCGGATGCTGGGCTATGGCGGTCTGACTTTGAGCGTGGCGGGCTACCACTCGGCCGGCGAAGCCATGCTCTTGCGGTCGCTGGCCATGGCCGAGAAGCTCGGCGATGACCGACTGCTGGGACAAGAACTGGCGGGTATGGCGGCCCACCACTGGGTCTACATGCAGTTCCCCGAAGCGGCTGAGGCCGCACTGAAGGGCGCCGTGCTGCTTCGTCGCACAGGCGATCTCTGGCTTCTCGTAGACGCCCTCTTCTTCGCCCAGAACGCGCTTCTCTTTCTGGGACGGCTGGAGGAATCCGCCGAAGTATCCCGCGAGCGCCGGCCTCTGGCCGCGCGGATTGGACGCGTGTACGGCGGCGATGAGTTCGACGACTCACCCATCGCAACTGCCTTACGGACGGGAGACATGGGTCCGGTTGAGCAGGCGTCGCGCACGTCGCTGGAGCGCGCCGGTAGCTCTGCGCCGGGCGGCATGTATGGGCAGGTCTCGCTCGGAGTCGTGCACTTTTGGAGGGGTCGCTGGCGGGAGGCGCTCGATAGCTTCGAGGAGGCAGTGAAGAGCGACCCTGGCGGAGCTGTTTCGGGAGGGTTGAGAGCGTTCATCTTGCTGGCGCGGGCCTACATGGGCGACAGGGAGGCGGCGCTAGCGGCGCTGAAGGCGCTGCGCCAGAAGGGTTCCGGCGCAACGCAGTCGGAAGGCCAGCGCGCCTCGGCGTCTCTTTTGCGCCCCATGATTCGCGCCGCACGGGGTTCAGGCCTCGGGCTGAGAGGCGTGTTCGGCCTGATACGCGAGTCGCGGTCGATGAGGACGCGCGGTCATCTGCCACGACCGGGGCGGCCTAACGGGGTCGGCGCCTGGCTCGCACTCCATTGCACAGTGGAGGCGTTCGCGGTTCTGGGCGAGAGGTCCGAGACGGCGAGACTCTACCCACTCGTGCTGGAAGGGATGAAGACGGATCTCTTCCGCGGGAACGACATGCGGCTGCTCGATACGCTGGCAGGGATAGCCGCGGGCGCCGGCGGCAACTGGGCCAAGGCCGAGGAGCACTTCCAGACGGCGCTGCGCCGGGCGGAGGAGCTGCCGCACGTGATCGAGCAGCCGGAGGTGCGGCGCTGGTACGCGCGCATGCTCCTGGACCGCGGCGCACCGGGCGACCGCGCGGCGGCGCGCAAGCTGCTGACGGAGGCCATCGCCATGTACCGCCGCCTCGCCATGCCGAAGCACGTCGAGCTGGCTGAGGCACTGCTGGCGACGGCAGGGTGAAGACGTAAGTCATGGATGCACAGAGGCGGGATACATACGTGGCCTCGGAGTGAGACACGCAGCCACAGTTTGGTCACAACGGATCACGTTCCGTGCACAATTCGCGCCGCGCGGGCGCCGCGATTTACAAGAAGTTGGTAGCGCGTGCGGGATTCGAACCCGCGATCTCCGCCTTGAGAGGGCGATGTCCTGGGCCGCTAGACGAACGCGCCGTTTGGCTGGGGATGGAGGATTCGAACCCCCACATACGGATCCAGAATCCGCTGTCCTACCATTAGACGAATCCCCAGATCGCCCCGAAGTCTAGCATGGTCGCCGGAAGGCCGACAACCGGGGAGCGCCCCATCACAGCATCGCCGAGGCATCGCCAATGCGCGCGAGACAGCGCTCGCGGCCGAGGATCTCCATGCTCTCGAAGAGCGGCGGCGTCACCTTGCGTCCGGTCACCGCGACACGCACCAGCGAGAACAGATCCCCGGCTCTGAAGCCGAGCGACTCAGCGAGCGCGCGCAACTCCGCTTCGAGCGCGTCGTGCGCGAACGACGGCATCTGCTCTATGCGCGCGACCACCGCCGCGAGCGCGGACCTCGCGTCCTCCGCTCGGTCCTTGAAGGCCTTGCCGAGCAGATCTTCGCGCGAGTAGCTCAGGCCGTCGACGAAGAAGAAGTCACAGTAGTCCTTCACCTCCGAAAGCAGCTTGATGCGCTCGCGGATTAGCGGCACGATGCGCGCGGCCACGTCGCGGTCGACCGGTCGCGGCACCGATGGCGGCAGATCGGCGTCGAGCCGCTCGGCGACCAGATCGACAAGCCGGCCGAGCGGCATCTCGCGGATGTAGACGCCGTTCATCCAGGTCAGCTTCTCGACGTTGAAGACGGCGGGGTTCCTGACCACGCGGTCGAGCGTAAAATTCGCGATGAACTCCTCGCGCGAGATGATTTCGGTCTTGTCGTCCAGGGACCAGCCCATCAGCCCGAGGAAGTTGAAGATGGCGTCCGGCAGGTAGCCCTGGTCGCGATACTCGAAGATGCTGGTGGCGCCGTGCCGCTTGCTGAGCTTCGCGCCATCGGGCCCCACTACCTGCGGCAGGTGCGCAATGACCGGCGGTTCGTATCCGAGCGCGCGGTAGATCAGCAGATGCCGCGGCGCGGACGAAATCCATTCGTTGCCGCGCAGCACGTGGGTGATCTGCATCATCTCGTCGTCGACGATGTACGCGAGGTGGTATGTCGGGTAGCCGTCGGACTTGAGCATGACGAAGTCGTCGAGCGTGGCAAGATCGAAAGTCGTGTCGCCGAAGATCGCGTCGTGCAGCGTGATCTCACCCTGGAGCGGCGTCTTGAAGCGCACGACGCAGTCGCGCCCTTCCCCGTCAGCCTCTTTGCGCGAGGCAGCTCGGCCCTCCGCATCGCGGCAGCGGCGATCGTATTTCGGCGGAAGTTTATTGCGCGCCTGCTCGGCGCGGACGGCATCGAGCCGCGCCGACGAGCACCAGCATTCGTACGCATCGCCCTGTGCCAGCAGACGGTCGGCCGCGGAGCGATAGTATTCGAGCCTCTCCGACTCCACGTATGGGCCGTACGGGCCGCCGATGCCCGGCCCCTCATCCGGATCGATGCCCAGCCAGCGCAGGCTCTCGATGATCTTCGGCAACGCCGCCGGATCCAGACGCGCGCGGTCCGTATCTTCGATACGGAGCACAAACTGCCCGCCGTGGCGCTTCGCGAGCAGGTAGTCGAACAGCGCCGTGCGGATGTTGCCGATGTGCGGCACCCCGGTCGGGCTCGGCGCGTAGCGTGTGCGGACAGTCATTACAGGAGTGTAGCGGGAAGTAATCAGTTGTCAGTTGTCAGTTGTCAGTTGTCAGTTGTCAGTTGTCGGCTATCAGCTGTCAGCCATCAGCTATCAGTCATCGATCGTCGGTGGTCCGTCGTCGGTCGTCGGTCGGACGGCGGGGCGGCCCGTGACCCGCGGCAGGCGCAGCGGGCGATCTGGACTGACGGCTCACAGCCGGTGCAGTTGCTTCACTTCGCGGAGCATGTCTTCGAAGCCGCTCGGTCCAGGTGTGTCGACGGTACCCAGCGGATCGGGCGTCGGTAGATCGCCGTTCAGGATCTCTATCGTCCGGCGGACGGACCACGGCATCGCCACGAGATCGTAGCCGCCTTCGAGTGCGGCAACGATGCGGCCGCCGCAAAGCCGCTCCGCCGCGGCCTTCGTCATCGATGCGAGCGAGCCGTAGCCTTCGACGCTCAGTTGCTGGTTCGCCATCGGGTCAGCGAAGTGCGCGTCGTAACCGGCCGACACGAGGATCAGCTCGGGTCGGAAGCGATGCAATGCGGGCACGACGATCTCTTCGAACGCGCGGCAGTATTCAGCGTCGCCGCAGCCGTGTGGCAAGGGAATGTTGATGTTCGTGCCGCGACCTTCGCCTGTGCCGATCTCGCGCGCGGCGCCGGTGCCGGGGTAGAAGGGGTACTCGTGCGTCGAGACGTAGAGCACGCTCGGATCCGCGTAGAAGACATCCTGCGTGCCGTTGCCGTGATGGACATCGAAGTCGACGATGGTCACGCGCTCGAGCGCGTGATGTGTCCGGAGATAGCGCGCGGCGACAGCGACGTGGTTGAAGATGCAGAACCCCATCGCCTGCACGGGCGTCGCGTGGTGTCCCGGCGGCCGCACGAGACAGAACGCCGACCGGACGCCGCCTGACATCACAGCATCGACAGCGGCGAGCGTGCCGCCGACGGCGCGCGCCGCCACGTCGTACGAGCTCGGCGTAATGAGGGTGTCCGGATCCACCCAGCCGCCCCCGTCTCGCGCCGCCTGATGCACGGCCGCCACGTACGCGGCATCGTGGACGAGCGCGATCTCCTCCGCTGTGGCATCGCGAGCGCTAATACGCGCGAGCCGCGCGAGCAGGCCGCTCTCTTCGAGCAGCGCGATCGCCGCCAGCATGCGGCGTGGGTTCTCGGGGTGCTCGCCGGTCTCATGCTCCAGGAAGATCGGGTCGTAGACAAAGCCGACGCTCATACCGGCCAGCGTACACTTTCAGAAGCGGAAAGCGGACGGCGGACGGCGACCAGCCACCAGCGACCAGCGACCAGCCACCAGCGACCAGCGACCAGCCACTAGCGACCAGCGACCAGCGACCACCTACCAGCGGATGACTACCAGCTTTCAACCACCAACTACCCACTACGTCGTCGGCACCGCCGGCCACGTGGACCACGGCAAATCGCTGCTCGTCGAAGCGCTGACGGGCATCGATCCCGACCGGCTGGATGAGGAGAAGACGCGCGGCATGACCATCGACCTCGGGTTCGCCTGGCTGACGCTGCCCGGCGGTCGCAGCGTCAGCATCGTCGACGTTCCCGGTCACGAGCGATTCATCAAGAATATGCTGGCGGGCGCGGGAGGCATCGACCTGGCGCTGCTTGTGGTCGCGGCCGATGACGGCGTGATGCCGCAGACGCGGGAGCACCTCGCCATACTCGACCTGCTCGACGTGCAGCGCGGCGTCGTCGCGATCACGAAGCGCGATCTCGTCGACCCCGACTGGCTCTCGCTCGTCACATCGGATGTCCGCGAATTGCTCGCGGGGTCAACGCTCGAAGCAGCGCCCATCGTCGCCTGTTCCTCGGTGACGCGTGAGGGCCTGGATGAGCTGCTCACAACCATCGAGGCAGCCATCGAAGACATGCCTCCGAAACGCGATGTCGGCCGGCCGCGGCTACCGATCGATCGCGTGTTCACCATGGTCGGCTTCGGCACGGTGGTGACAGGCACCTTGTGCGACGGCGAGTTGCGCGTGGGAGAAGAGGTCGAAGCGATGCCGGGCGGTCTCCGTGGCCGTATCCGTGGGCTCCAATCGCATGGCGATCGCGTCGAACGCGTCATGCCGGGTACACGCACAGCGGCGAACATCAGCGGCATCGCGAAAGAAGATCTGTGTCGCGGCATGGTGCTGGCACGGCCGGAAACCCTGCGCGCGACTACCAGCATCGACGTGCGCCTGCGGGCGGTCGAGGGCATCCGACGCTCCGTGCGCCACAACCTGTCCGTCACGTTCCACTCCGGTGCGGATGAAGCGAACGCTCATCTGCGGATGCTCGACGCGGACGAACTGCGCCCGGGCGGTAGCGCATGGGCGCAGATCAAGCTCGACACCCCGATCGCGGTGCTGGCGGGCGATCGCTTCGTACTGCGTACGGCGAACGACACGGTCGCCGGCGGCGTCATCGCCGTCATCGACGCGAAGCGCCACCGGCGTCGCGACCCGGGGATTGCCGCCGCGCTCGAGGCGCTGCTCGCGCCATCGCCAGCGGAGCGTGTGCTGAATCTGGTGGCGCGCCGCCCTCTGATCGCCGTGTCCGCAATCGCGGCTGAACTGGCGCTCGCGGTGGACGCTGCGGAAGGTGCCGTCCGCGCGCTCGAGGCGAGCGGCGTTGCCACAAGGCTGGACGGCGGCAGGATTGTCACAGCTGCGTATGTAACGGAGATCACCGGGCGCGCCCATGAGTTGCTAAGCAGCCATCACGCACAACATCCCCTCCGCCCTGGCATGCCCGCGGAGGAGTTCCGGTCGAGGCTCGCGCTCGATGCGCGGGCGTACGCGGCGCTCATGCCGCTGCTGCCGGAAGTGCGCCTCTCCAGCGGTACCGTTGCGCTGGTCGACTTCAGTCCGGCGCCGGCCACCGATCAGCAGGCTGCCATCGATGCATATCTCGCGGCGTTACGCGCGAAACCGGCGCACCCGGATGCGGCGAGCATCGCTCCGGATCTTCTCGCCTATCTCATCAGCCGCGGCGCCGTCGTCGACGCGGGCGGTGGCATCGTTTACGAGGCGGCCACGTTCGCGGAACTGGCGCAGCGGGTGCGCGAACACATCGAGCGCCACGGCACAATCACGCTGGCGCAGGCGCGGGATCTGTTTGGCACCAGCCGGAAGTACGCCCAGGCCTTACTGGAACACCTGGACCGCACCCGAGTGACCCGCCGTGTCGGAGACGAGCGGGTGCTGCGCTGAAGCAAGGGCGCGCCAGGCAGGAGGAATACGACGAGAACGTTCCCCTTAGCAGAGCGCTCTCCGCCGCTCTTGAGTGCCAGCAAGTGCCCGCACGAGCACGTCATGCGAGCGGCCATTGACGCGAAGACGAACCGACACAGCCGAAGGGACATCGTCGGAGCCACACGTATTGTTAACCTGGCACGCTCACAGATGGTGCTGATTTACCCTCGATTAATCCGCGTTAACCGCACGTTAACAGCCTCCCTTTACGGTTGCTGGGGAAACGGGCAGAAAGACCAGCCTCTCGGCGAGGCACATGAGTAGGAGCAGTCACGTTGATCAGTTGGAAACCACGGAGCATGAAGCTTGGGGTAACGGCACTCGCATTGCTCGCGGCGGTTGTCATAGCGGCCGGCTGCCGTGGGACGAGCAGCAGCGACAAGACTTCGACGGCGGCGGCGAAGGCGCCCACGAGCGCGGCGACGAAGCCGGCGGCGAGCCCATCGGCGGGAGCCGGGGCCTCGACGATCCTGTCGAACGTGGGCAAGGCGGACAACGCCAAGCTCACCGGCGCGGGCGCGACCTTCCCGAACCCGCTCTACACGCGCTGGTTCTCCGATTACAAGGCGATGGTCGCGCCCGGAGTAGAGGTCAACTACCAGTCAATCGGATCCGGAGGCGGCGTCAAGGCGATCACCGAGAAGACCGTGGACTTTGGCGCCAGCGACGCGCCGCTGTCCGACACCGAGCTTGCGGCAGCGGCCGGCGTGCAGCACATCCCCACGACGCTCGGCGCTGTTGTGATGACCTACAACCTTGACGGGGTTAGCGCGCAGCTGAAGTTCGACGGCGACACCATCGCCAAGATCTACCTCGGCAAGATCACGAAGTGGAACGACCCGGCGCTCGCCGCCCTGAACGCCGGCGTTACCCTTCCGAGCACGGACATTGTGGTCGTGCACCGCTCCGACGGCAGCGGCACGAGCTTCGTGTTCACCGATTATCTCTCAAAGGTAAGCGCTGACTGGAAAGCAGGGCCCGGCACCAGCAAGAACCCGCAGTGGCCGGAGGGTCTTGGCGGCCAGGGCAACGACGGCGTGACACAACAGGTCCAGCAGAACAAGAACTCAATTGGTTACGTGGAACTCCTCTACGCGAAGACCAACAATCTTCCGATCGCGCAAGTCAAGAATAGCTCCGGCGAGTTCGTCACCCCTTCGACCGACACCACGTCGCTAGCGGCCAGCGGTGTCACGATTCCGGATGACTACCGGGTGAGCATCGTCAATTCGCCGACGAAGGGCGCCTACCCGATCTCGAGCTTCACCTACATCCTGCTCTACAAGAACCAGACGGACGCGGCGAAGGGTAAGGCACTGGTGGACCTGCTCTGGTGGGCGATACACGACGGCCAGAAGACCACGACGGAACTGAACTACGCGCCGCTGCCGAAGGCCATCGTGACGAACGTCGAGAAGACGCTGACGACCGATATCACATCAGGCGGTCAGCCGCTCCTCAAGCCGTAGTAACCCTTCTGCGCGGGCGGCTGGATGAGCGCATGTAACCATCCAGCCGCCTCCGTTATCCTTGGAGCGCATGCAGATCGCCGACAAGCCGCGCCCGCAGATCCTGCGCAGACCGGGGGCGCTCGGGCAGTACATGCAACTCGAGTATGTCTTCCGCGGCGTCGTCACTCTCGCCGGGCTCGGCGTCTTCGTCCTCGTGCTGGCGATGATCTACGAGCTCACGCACGAGGCCTGGCCCGCCATCGCGAAATTCAAGCTGGGCTTCCTCTGGTCGACGGAGTGGAATCCGCCGAAAGAGCGGTTCGGCGCGCTGCCGTTCATCGCCGGCACCCTCATAACATCTCTGCTCGCGCTGCTATTCGGGACGATCGTGGGCGTCGGCGCGGCGCTGTTTCTCGTCGAGTTCGCCCCGCAGTGGATCCGCATCCCGATGTCGTACATGGTGGAATTGCTCGCCGCGATTCCGAGCGTTGTGTACGGGCTCTGGGGTGTCTTCGTGCTGGGGCCTTGGATCCAGCACACGGCGGGGCCATTCATCCTCGATTACTTCGGCTGGCTGCCATTCGTGCGCGGCCCCGCGCTCGGGGTCGGTATCTTCGCCGCGGTACTGATCCTCACTATCATGATCCTGCCGACGATCGTTGCCATCTCGCGAGATGTCATCGCTGCCGTGCCGCGCTCGCAGCGCGAGGGCATCCTCGCCCTCGGCGCCACGCGCTGGGAGATGATCCGCATCGCCGTGCTGCCGTACGCGCGCTCCGGCGTGCTCGGCGCCGCGATCCTCGGGCTGGCTCGCGCCATCGGCGAGACGCTCGCGGTGGCGCTGGTGATCGGCAACAGCACCAACGTGCCGGACTCGATCTTTTCGCCCGCGTACACCATGGCGAGCGTCATCGCGAATCAGTTCCGCGAAGTGGAAAACAACATGCACGAGGCCGCGCTCATCTACGTGGGCCTGCTGCTCCTGCTGATTACGCTGCTTGTCAATGCCATAGCGAGACTGCTGGTATGGCGCGTGACCAAGGGGCAGATCACGACGGTGATCGAATGAGCGCGATGGCCCCGGCTGCGTCTTCCAGCATGCGCGCGCGGAACCGCAGGCGCCGGAAAGCCGTCGATGCGCTCGCGACCGGCGCCATCGTTGCTGCCGGCATTGGCGTCCTTGTGCCGTTGATCGTGATCCTGCTGTTCCTGTTCGCTCGCGGACTACCCGCGCTTCACCTCAGCCTCATTACCGACAACCCCGGCCCGACAGGGGTGCCCGGCGGCGGTATCCGAAGCGCTATCGCCGGGTCGGCGGTGCTGCTCGCGCTGGCGCTGATCATTGGGCTGCCGGCGGCGCTGGCGACGGGCGTCTATCTGGCGGAATACGGCCGCGGCCGTATCGGCTTCGCGATTCGGTTCCTCGTCGACGTGCTGGCCGGTGTTCCCTCGATCACGATCGGCATCTTTGTGTACACGGCGGTCGTGCTGCAGATGGGGCACTACAGCGCCCTCGCAGGGGGCATCGCGCTGGCGTTGATCATGCTGCCAATCGTCAGCCGTGTGACAGAAGAGATGCTGTTGCTCGTGCCGCAAATGACGAGGGAGGCCTCCTACGCCCTTGGCGTACCGAAGTGGCGCACTATCGTCACGATCATCCTGCCGGCCGCGGCCAGCGGCATCATGACGGGCATCGTGCTGGCATCAGCGCGTGTCGCGGGTGAAGCGGCGCCGCTGCTCTTCACGGCGCTCGGAAACAACTTCTACAGTACGGGCATCAACCGGCCGATCGACGCAATGCCGCTGCGCATCTTCACCTACGCGACCGGCCCGTTTAAGTATCAGCACGACCAGGCCTGGGCGGGTTCGTTCATACTGGTGATGATGGTTCTGCTCTTAAGCGTCTCAGCGCGCCTACTTCTCCAGAGGAGAGGCAGATGAGCGTACAGCAGGTGTCCGCCGTCGCGGACTCCTCGATGGCGTCGTCCGCACGAACGCCAGGTGATGCGGCGCCCGCGGTGCAGGTGCAACACCTGACGGCCTGGTACGGGACGCACGTCGGCGTCCGCGACATCACCGTGACGCTGCCGCCGCGAAAGATCACCGCCATCATCGGCCCGTCCGGCTGCGGCAAGTCGACGTTGCTGCGCTGCATCAACCGCATGCATGAAGTCGTGAAGGGCGCATGGGTCGAAGGGAGCGTACTCGTCTCTGGCGAGGACATTTACTCCAGAGAAGTTGATGCCGCGGAAGTCCGGCAACGCGTCGGTATGGTGTTCCAGCGCCCTAACCCGTTCCCGACCATGTCGATCTGGGACAACACCGGCGTCGGGCCAAAGCTGCTCGGCCATCGCGGGCGCCAGCTATCCGATATCATCGAATGGGCGCTCAAGAAGTCGGGTCTCTGGGACGAAGTGAGCGACAAGCTGCACTCGCCCGCCATCACACTTTCCGGGGGACAGCAGCAACGCCTCTGCATCGCGCGCTGCATAGCGGTGCGGCCGGAGTTGATCTTGATGGACGAGCCGTGCAGCGCCCTTGATCCCGGCTCGACCATCCGCATCGAAGATCTGATGCGGGAGCTGGCGCAAGACTTCGCAGTGGTGATCGTCACCCACAACATGCACCAGGCAGCCCGCGTCTCCGACCACACCGCGTTTCTCCTGGCGGAGGAAGGCGACGGCGGCCGGCTGGTCGAGTTCAATGACACCGACACGCTCTTCACCACGCCGCGCGACAAACGGACGGAAGCCTACGTCACCGGCAGGTTCGGGTAGGTGATGCGATGACTTCAGAGGCTGCAGTGACCGACATACGCCCGACGAGCGCTCGCCCCATACACCTGGGCGCTCGCAGCTCGCGGGACACGCGCGCGGACGGCGACGTCCGCCTGCGCACCGAGCACCTGAGCGTGTTCTACGGCGCGAAGCTCGCCATCAGCGACATTACCCTCGACATCCGCGACCGCTCTGTGACGGCGATCATCGGCCCATCGGGCTGCGGCAAGACGACGCTGCTGCGTGCGTTCAACCGCATGAACGACCTCATCCCCAGCGCCCGCTCCGAGGGCCGGGTCGAACTCGACGGCATCGATATCCTCGCGCCAAACATCGATGTCGTGCGGCTGAGGCGGCACGTCGGCATGGTCTTCCAGAAGCCCAACCCGTTCCCGATGAGTATCTACGACAACATCACCTACGGGCCCCGCCAGCACGGCGTGCGCGGCAAGGGCCGGCTCGATGAGATCGTCGAGCGCACGCTGCGCCGCGCCGCGCTCTGGGACGAAGTCAGAGACAGGCTGAAGAAGCCGGCCACCGCCATTTCGGGGGGCCAGCAACAGCGGCTGTGCATCGCTCGCGCTCTCGCCGTCGAGCCGCAGGTGATCCTGATGGATGAGCCGTGCAGCGCACTTGACCCCATGGCCACCCTCAAAATCGAAGACCTGATGACGGATCTCGCGGACGACTACACCATCGTCATCGTCACGCACAACATGCAGCAGGCGGCGAGGGTTTCTGACTACACCGCATTCATGCTGGCCGGAGATGAACGCACAGGCCGGCTGATCGAATACAGGGACACAGACGCGCTCTTCACGACCCCGGAAGACAAGCGCACCGAGGACTACATCACCGGGCGATTCGGATAGACGGAGCGGGCGATGACAAGAGCGCTGTTCGAGAAGAAGTTGCGCGACATGCAGGACGAAGTCCTGATCATGGGAAGCATGGTGGAAAAGGCGATCCAGCGCTCCGTCGAGGCGCTCCGCAACCGCGACATCGCGCTCTCGAACGCGGTGGTGCACGACGACATCGCGATCAACGCGAAGCGCTATGAGATCGAAGAGAAGTGCATCCACACGATCGCCCTCCAGCAACCGATGGCGGCCGACCTGCGGGTGCTCGTGGCGATCCTCTTCATTGCCACGGAACTGGAGCGCATGGCAGACCACGCCGAAGGCATCGGCCGCATCAACCTGATGCTCGGCGATGAGCCGTTGCCGCGCCCGCTCACGGAAATTACCGAAATGAGCGAGATCGGGACAAACATGCTCCGCCGTGCGCTCACCGCGTTCGTAGATCGCGACGAGCACACGGCTCGCCTCATCTGCGACGAGGATGACCAGATCGACGCGCTCTATGACGCATCGTACAACGCCTTGATCAGGGAGATGATCCGCAACCCCAACGACGTCCAGCGGATCACCTACTTGATCTGGACCTCCCACAACCTGGAGCGCATCGCCGACCGCGTGACGAACATTTGCGAACGGGTGATCTTCATGGTCACCGGACAGCTCGAGGAGATCAATGTCTCTCGCTACTAGACGGACGAACTCCCTGGGATCCGCGCGCAGTTGACTTCAGACCGGATGTCCCACGCTCCTGAAACCTACGCGAAGACGGTCCTGGTCGTGGAGGACGAGCCAACGCTCTCTTCGGCGCTCTCGTACAACCTGCGCAAGAGCGGCTTTGAGGTATTGTCCGCGGCCGACGGCGTCAGCGGACTGCAGGAAGCCCGTCGCGCCAGGCCGGACATCATCGTCCTCGATCTGATGCTTCCGAAGATGGACGGGCTGGAGGTCTGCCGCCGCCTGCGCGCCGACTCTGATGTGCCGATTCTCATGCTCACGGCTCGCAGTGAAGAGCTGGACAAAGTCGTCGGTCTGGAGTTAGGCGCGGACGACTATCTCACCAAGCCCTTTGGTATGCGCGAGCTTATGGCGCGCGTGCGGGCACTCCTCCGGCGCTCCTCTCAGCGGACTGATCAAACTGCAGCGGACGACGCGACGGTCATCCGCGTCGGCGACGTCGAGTTCGACGCGCGCGGTCGTACCGTGCGCCGCGGCGAGGACGAGATCGCACTGAAACCGAAGGAGTTCGACCTCGTGTTCTTCCTCGCCAAGAACGCCGGGCAGGTGTTTACCCGCGAGCAGCTCCTGGAGAAAGTGTGGGGGTATGACTTCTTTGGCGGCAGCCGCACGGTCGATGTCCACGTGCGCTGGCTGCGCGAGAAGCTGGAGGCCGACCCGCCCCGCCCGCGGCATCTGCTCACGGTCCGCGGTGTAGGCTATAAGTTTGTCCGCTAACGGCGCTCCGTTTGCGCGCGGCATCCTGCTCACCGCGCTCGTCGCCTACGTGCCGGTCATAGGGACGGCACTGCTGGTAGTGCGCTTCACCGGGGGTAACGCGTGGGTCGCATGGCTATCGTTCCTCGCCGCATCCGCCGCCGTCCTGCTGACGAGCTACATGATGCTCGCACCGGGCATGCGCCACCTCCGCGCCGCTACGGCCCTTGCCGAAGCGATTGCGGCCGGCGACTACGGGATCCGCTCCGCGCTTACCATCGACGATGGCGAGATCGGCTCACTCGCCGTCGCGCTCAATCTCGCGGCCGAAAACAGCGGCCGCATCATCGGCGCACTGGGGCAAGAGCGCGCGCAGCTGGAAGCGCTGCTCAACGCCAGCAGCGATGCGACTGTGGCTGTCGACCGCGCTGGTTCTGTCGTGTACTTGAACGATGCGGCGCGCCACATTTTCTCGGACGCGGCGTCCGATGCGACGGGCCGGCCGTTCATCCAGGTGGTGCGCGACCACGACCTCAATAATCTGCTCCTCGCGGCCGCCCAGCGCGGGGAGCGCAGCGTGCGGGTCGTCGCCTATGGCCAGGCGCAGCGCTGGCTGCAGGCGACGGCCGTGCCCATCGAGGGCGCTGGCGCCTGGGCTGCGCTGGCGATCTTCCATGACCTCACCGAGGTGAGACAACTCGACAGCGTACGGCGTGATTTCATCAGCAACGTATCGCACGAGCTGCGCACGCCACTGGCCGGTATCCGCGCCGCTGCCGAGACGCTGCAGGAAGGCGCGCTGGAGGATCATGATGCGGCGATCGAGTTCCTGGGCCACATCCAGCGCGAGACGGACCGCATGACGCAGCTCGTCGAAGAGCTGTTGGAGCTCTCACGCATCGAATCTGGGGCGGCGCCTCTGAATTTCCACCAGATCGATGCGGTGACGCTCGTCCAAGACAGCGTGCGACGCTTTGCCCAGCAAGCGGAGCGCGCCGGTCTCAGGATCGCGAGCGAGTACGATGAGGAGGCACTGTCAGTGATCGGCGACGGCGAACGCCTGGAGCGCGCGCTCGGAAATCTCATCGCCAATGCGATCAAGTTCACGCCGCCGCGCGGTACGATCACCGTCGCCGCCCACGCCCGCGACGGCGCCGCCGAGATCAGCGTGCGTGACACCGGCGTCGGCATTGAGCCCGAGCAGCAAGCTCGCGTGTTCGAGCGCTTCTACAAAGCCGACCGCGCCCGCGGCAGCGGCGGCACCGGTCTCGGCCTCGCCATCGTCAAGCACATTGTGCAGGCGCACGAGGGCAGCGTCTCGGTCGAGAGCCGCCCGGGCCGGGGCAGCACTTTCGTTATGCGCCTGCCTCAGCGCTAGCGGCTCAGACCTCTCCACCATAACCGGCCGCGGCACCATACGACCAACCGTCCAGGTCGGGCGTCTCGATGCCGGCGTGTGCAAGCGTCAGCTTGATCTCGGTGCGGTGTTCAACGCCATGTTCCAGGGCGTGCAGCAGGAAGAAACTCTTCGGATATCGGTAGCTCTTGCCGAGGTACGGCAAGTCGACGTCAATGTCCGTTTCGAGTTCCTCGGCGATCGCAATGAGATCGTCGCTGGAACGGCTCGCCAGGTCCAGCGTCGCGTTGAAGCCTGGCCATTCGCTGCGGCGATTCAGTTCGCCCTCATGCTGGCGGCCCTTCATGCGCAGCACGAAGGTCTGCTGCCCTCCCACCACGTGGACCAGCAGTTCGCGGACGGAGCCCGAAGCGCCCGCGAGCCGCGCGTCGAGTTGTTCGTCAGTGAGCGTGCGGCACGCTTCGAGGAGCACGGTGTTGGCCCATTTGTTGTATCGAAGCATCGACGCCAGCGGCGCGTTCATGTTTCTCTCCACTCCGACGAGCCCTCGGCGCGCGATCCAAGCATCTGCGACGGCGATCGCTAGCGCACGAGCGCGCGTACCACGAACGGCAGGATGCCGCCGTGGTGGTAGTAGTCGGCTTCCACGGGCGTATCGATGCGGCAGATCGCGCTGAAGCGCTTCGTCGCCCCGTTCGCGTCCGTTGCGCGCACCGTCAGCCGCTGGCCCCGCGTCAGGCCGGCGCGGATGCCTTCGACGTCGTAGGTCTCCTCGCCGCTGAGGCCGAGCGTCTCGCGGTCTTCGCCCGGCTCGAACTGGAGCGGCAACACACCCATGCCGATGAGATTGCTGCGGTGGATGCGCTCGAAGCTCTTCGCAATCACCGCCCGCACGCCGAGCAGTAACGTGCCCTTCGCCGCCCAGTCGCGCGACGACCCCGTACCGTACTCGCTGCCGGCGATGACGATCAGCGGCACACCCTCGGCCTGGTAACGCTCCGATGCTTCGAAGATCGTCATCTCCTCGCCGCTGGGCAGATGCCGCGTGTAGCCGCCCTCCGTGCCCGGAGCGAGCAGGTTCCGCAAGCGGATGTTCGCGAACGTGCCGCGCACCATCACCTCGTGGTTGCCGCGGCGCGCGCCGTACGTGTTGAAGTCCTCGGGTGCGACTTCATGCTGGATCAGGTACTTGCCCGCCGGCGTGTTCTTTGGGATCGCGCCGGCCGGCGAAATGTGGTCCGTGGTCACCGAGTCGCCGAGCAGCGAAAGCACGCGTGCGTCCCGCACATCCGTCGGTGGCACGGGCGCCATCGTCATGCCATCGAAGTACGGCGGGCGCTTGATGTAAGTGGACTGCGGCGCCCACTCGAATCGTTCGCTCCGCGGCACATCGAGGGTGCGCCAGTCGTCGTCCCCCTCGAAGACGTGCCGGTACTTCTCCCGGAACATCTCCGACTTCACGGCGGTCCGCACCGCCTCGCGCACCTGCTCTTGCGTCGGCCAGATATCGTGAAGGTACACGGGCGCGCCGGCGCGGTCGTGCCCCAGCGGCTCGTTGTAGAGATCGATATCCATCGTGCCGGCGAGCGCGTACGCCACCACGAGCGGCGGCGACGCGAGGTAATTCGCCCGCACCTCTGACTGGATGCGGCCCTCGAAGTTGCGGTTGCCGGATAACACCGACGCGGCGACCAGCTTCCCTTCCCGGATCGCCTCCGAGATCGGCTCCGGCAACGGACCGGAGTTGCCGATGCACGTCGTGCAGCCGTAGCCGACGAGATAGAACCCAAGCTTCTCGAGATGCTCGGTGAGTCCCGCTGCATTCAGGTAGTCCGTCACCACCTTCGAACCGGGCGCCAGCGTCGTCTTTACCCACGGCTTCGAGCTCAGTCCGCGCTCGGCCGCGTTGCGCGCCAGCAACCCCGCCGCCAGCATTACCTGTGGGTTCGAGGTATTCGTACAGCTGGTGATCGCCGCGATCACCACCGAGCCATGGCCGAGCGAGAATGACGCACCGCCGTTTACCACCGGCACTTTCTCGAACGGATCGGGCTCTGGGCCAGGCTCCGCCACTTCGGTCGCCGGCTTCGCAGCGCTGCCGCCTTCGCTGAGCCAGCGCTCGACGCCGCCGTTGCTCTGGTCCGTGCCCAGATCCAGCATCGAGATCAAGCTCGTGCGCCACGCCATTTTCGAGTCCGACAGCGGCACCCGGTCCTGCGGCCGCTTCGGTCCGGCGATGCTCGGCACGACGTCGCCGAGGTCGAGCTGCAGCGTGTCGGTGAACAGCGGCTCCGCCTGGTCGTCCGTGCGGAAGAGGCCCTGCGCTTTCGTATAAGCCTCGACAAGCGCGACCAGCGGCTCCGGGCGCGCGGTGAACCGCAGGTACGTCAGCGTCTCGGCATCGCAGGGGAAGAAGCCCGTCGTTGCCCCGTACTCCGGCGCCATGTTGGCTATCGTCGCCCGGTCCGGCAGCGCTAGGCTGGAAAGCCCGCTCCCATAGAACTCCACAAACTTTCCGACAACACCTTTATCACGGAGCATCTCCGTCACCGTCAGCACAAGGTCGGTCGCCGTCGCGCCTTCGCGCAGCTGGCCCGTCAGTTTGAAGCCGATCACCTCCGGCACGAGCATCGGCATCGGCTGCCCGAGCATGGCCGCCTCCGCCTCGATGCCGCCGACGCCCCAGCCGAGCACGCCAAGGCCGTTGATCATCGTGGTGTGCGAGTCAGCGCCGACAAGCGTGTCCGGGTACGCCACCGTCCGGCCATCCTCCTGCTTCTCGAAGACGACACTCGCGAGATATTCGAGATTCACCTGGTGGACGATGCCCGTGTCCGGTGGGACGACGTTGAACTGGTTGAAGGCGTCCTGTCCCCAGCGCAGCAGCGCGTACCGCTCCTTGTTGCGCATCAGCTCCATCTGCGCGTTGATCGCGAAGCTCTCTCGTGAACCAAATCGGTCCACCTGCACGGAGTGGTCGATGACGAGGTCCGACTGCTGCAGCGGGTTGATCCGCTTCGGATCGCCGCCGAGCGCCACCATGGCATCACGCATCGCTGCCAGGTCCACCACGCAGGGGACGCCCGTGAGGTCTTGGAGCAGTACCCGCGCCGGCCGGAACTGCAACTCGCGGTCGGGCGCCGCCTGTGGATCCCAGGCCGCAAGCGCGGCGATGTCATCCTTCGTCACGCTGCGCCCGTCTTCGTACCGGAGCAGGTTTTCGAGCAGGATCTTGAGTGAGAACGGTAACCGCGACACATGCCCGACGCCCGCTTTCTCGAGCGCATCGAGCCGGTAGAAGTCAACGGAGGCGTCGCCAACTCTCAGCGACGCACGGCTGCCAAAGCTATCCATCGACGGCGCCATGAGGCTGCTCCTTCACGGCAGTCCGGGCGGGCAGAGGGCGGCCGGCAGCCGGCATGAGGGACGCGTTGTCTCTCATTGTAAATCCCGGGCGGCTTAGGCGAACGCCGCATCGAGGAAGCGCCCGTACTCACGCTCACGTCAGACAATTTGGGGGGTTGAAATGCCCTTGCGGTTGCCGCATTATGCAGCTGAAGGGTGAAGTTTAGAACACGTTACGGGGTTCCTGAATCGAATAACATGGTAAGTACTACAGCCAATCGAAGGGCCGCGCACCCGTTGGCGCCCCCGAAATGGGGCTTCCTCACCAACCACGCACTCGTGCTGGTCTACGTCGTCCTGCATAGCGAGTCCACCGTCCGTCAGGTTTCCGCCGACGTCGGCATTACCGAGCGTGCCACGCTCGCCATCCTGCGCGATCTCGATGCTGACGGCATCATCGACCGCCACCGCGACGGACGGCGTAACACCTATTCGGTCGATTTCGAGCACCTGGCGTCGGTACGGCGCGGCGGCACCGAATCGCCCCTCACACCACGCCTCTTCGTAGACGGGGTGATCAAGATGCTATACGACATGGCCGACCGCCCCGAAGGCGCGCCGCGTCAGCCGCGCAAGCCACGCGTGGTCGGTTCGGAAGAGCTGAAACCGCGTGTCGGCTCCTGGGGATTCTTCACCAACCACCTGCTTCTGGTGCTTGCCATGGCGCGACATCACACCAAAACGGTACGCGACCTCGCGACCACCATTGGAATCACGGAGCGGGCGGTCGTCGGCATCGTCAACCAACTCGAAGACGAAGGGATCGTCACACGCACGCGCGAAGGCCGGCGCAACTCTTACAGCATCGACTACGACGCCTTCCACGACTTCCGCAGCTGGTCCTTCGGCTCGTGGTCACTCCCGGCGCCGCTGATCGATGCGGCCACGAACGGCGTCCGCTCGGTCGCCGCCACATAGCGGGATGCCGCCCGCTACACGTTCGCCGCAACTCCCTCGAGCGCGCGCGGCAGTCCCGATTCATATGCCTCGCGCAGCTCTGCAATCGAGAGATCAATATCATCCAGCTGCATCCGAGGCCCGCCGGTGCGCCCGAGGTCGATGAGTTCTATCTCACACTGTTCGGCGAGACGGTACAGCTCATGCGCGTCGCTGCTCGACAGCACCAGTTGCGACGCGCCCTCGCCAAAGAGTGTCGTTGCTGCCCGTCGCGCTGGAAGCATGCCTGAGACTCCAATGCCATGCGCCAGGCAACTTTCCGCGATCGCCACCGCAACTCCACCCGGACCAACATCATGCGCGCTCCGCAGGGCCCCCTTGCTCGAAGCCTCCAGCTGAAAGTGAAGTAAACGCGCTTCGGCCTCGATGTCGATCTCCGGGCGCCCGGCGACGATGCCGTGCAGAAGACGGACGTACTCGGAGCCCGCGAGCCCAACCGCCCCTAACGCCGCCGACCTGGAAGCTGCCAGCAAGACTGAGAGCCCCTCCGCTTGAAATCCCATCGGCACCACGCGCTCAACATCGTCGATCAGCCCCACGACGCCGACGACCGGCGTCGGCCAGATCGCCTCGCCGCTGCTCTCGTTGTAGAGGCTAACGTTGCCGCTGACAACGGGGATGCCGAGCGCGCGCGCCGCGTCCGCCATGCCGCGGATAGCCTCCTTGAGCTGGTAGTAGACCTCAGGCTTCTCCGGGTTGCCGAAGTTGAGGCAGTTGGTCATCGCAATCGGCTTCGCTCCCGTGCAGGCGACGTTGCGCGCCGCCTCGGCCACCGCGATCGCTCCGCCCCCGTACGGATCCAGGTGCGTGTACGCCGCATTGCCGTCGGTCGAGATCGCCAGAGCCTTCTTCGTACCCTTAATGCGCACGACCGCCGCATCGCTGCCCGGGCCGACGACCGTGTTCGTGCCCACCTGGTGGTCGTACTGCCGCCAGACGATCCGCTTCGACGCGATCGCGGGCGATGCGAGCAGCGCCAGCAGCACGTCATTGGCGCTCGTGCCGACGGGAGAGCCGTCGGCGCTCGATGCGCCGTTGCGCTTCAGCTTTGAGCCTCCGGCCTCCAGCTTCGCTCCCATATCCGGCAGCGTGCTGAGATCGAACGCCTGCAGCTCATCGAGCCATGCCGGCTTCACCCCCTCGCGCACATACGTAGGCGCATCGGTCAGCATCTTCGCTGCCACGCGGGCCACCTCTACCTCGCCGTCGCGGATCCGCACCAGACCGTCTTCGGTGACGACGCCGATCGTCTCGACGTGCAGCTCCCAGTGTTCGAACAAAGCGTGCACGTCGTCCTCGTGCCGCGGCTTGACAATGACGAGCATCCGCTCCTGCGACTCGCTCAGCATCACCTCGTACGGCGTCATGCCTTCTTCGCGCCGCGGCACTTTTGCCACGTCGATGATGATCCCTGTGCCAGCCTTGGCGGCGCACTCGACGGCGGAGCTGGTCAGTCCAGCCGCCCCGAGGTCCTGCAGCCCGACGATCCACTCGCCGTGCTCCTCCGTCAGCTGCAAGCACGCTTCCATCAGCAGCTTCTCGAGGAAGGGGTTGCCGACCTGCACGGCCGGCCGCCGCTGCTCGCTCGATTCATCGAGCTGCACGCTGGCAAACGTCGCGCCGTGGATCCCGTCGCGACCGGTATCCGCTCCCACGAGCATCAGCAGGTTGCCAGGGCCGTCCGCGCGCGCCTTCACCAGCTTGTCGATACGGCCGATCCCGACGCACATCGCGTTCACCAACGGGTTGCCGGAATACGACGGCGAGAAGCTCACCTCCCCGCCCACCGTTGGGATACCGATGCAGTTGCCGTAACCGCCGATGCCTGCCACCGCCCCCGCGAAGAGATGGCGGTTGCGCGCTGCCACTTCCGGCGTCGTCTCCGGCTCAAATGCAGCTGGCGGCGGGCTACCAGACGCATCGCCAAACGCGCGGACCTTCAGGCCCGTCCCGGTGGACTGCAGCGGTCCGAAGCGCAGCGAATCGAGCAGCGCGACGGGCCGCGCGCCCATGGCGAAAATGTCGCGCACGATGCCGCCGACGCCGGTGGCCGCGCCCTCGTACGGCTCGATCGCCGAAGGGTGGTTGTGGGACTCGATTTTGAACGCCACGCCGAGGCCCTCGCCGATATCGACGACGCCGGCGTTCTCCTCACCCGCCTTCGTGAGTACGTGTTCGCCTTCGGAGGAGAACATCTTGAGCAGCGGGCGGCTGTTCTTGTAGCCGCAATGCTCCGACCAGAGCGCCCCGAACATCCCCAACTCGACCTGGTTCGGCTCGCGGTCGAGCAGGTCCACGATGCGGCCGTACTCCTCGCGCGAGAGTGAGAGCTGGTCGAGTATCCGTTGTTCGGGGGGCATCGGTCGAATGGTAGCGTCTGCGGGCAATAGGCTCTAGCGGCCGCCCTCCGCGGCGCGCCGAATACGTCGTAGCTGTAGCTGTCCGTGACGGCGCCGGCGCTGTCCGTGAGCTGTGTGGTGCTCCCGAGCCCATCGGCAAGATAGTACGATGTGACGCTGCTGCGTTTGATCACAACCGGCGTCCCATACCGATGTGAATAAAGAATGGCAAGACCAATGCTGTGGCCTGCAGGGTTGCCATCGTAATCCACAGCGACCGAGGCTCTCCGACCAACAGGAAACCGAGAACCCGCAAGGGCAATACGGCGAGAAAGGCGATGCCCCAGACTAGATAGGCCAACTTAGACATCTTTGGTGGCGGCAAGGTTCAATAACGCATCGAGCCACTTCGAAGCCGTGCGTTTGGTAGCGATCGGTATGTGACCTTCTCGGGGCACGAATAAATACTCTCGCGTAGCCGTTCGGACACGCATGCCATGACTAAGACCGACTCGGCAGGCTTCCGCACTGATAATCTCGGTCGGATGGATCTCCACGGTTGGGACGACGAGGAATTTGGTGAGCCAAAATGCACCTCTGGTTGGTTCCCACACAAGCTTATCCTGGTACAGACGCAGCGTCCCGATGGATTGTGCATTCGGTCTTGAATAACAGTGCGCAGGCGCCTCCATAATCACGCCGTTCAAAGCCACAGGTCACCGCTCCTTGTCGCATTTTTTGATCGCGAGCGTGTTGGCCGTGTAAAGAGTTCCCTCGACGCTAGCAGTCTCCAAACCAATAGGAATTTGGCCAACATCAGTCTCGGAAAGCAATCCGGACAGGAACCCCCCGCCAAGTCCAACCCCTAAGTTAGCGGCGTTCGTGCCAGATAGCCCGAACTTCTTCTTCACGGAGCAGTTCGACCTTAGGATGTCGATCTGACCGAATATTCCTGCGAGTATGTCAAGCTCTGTTGACGGTATGTCGAGCCACAGACCGACGGTAGGCAGGATTGTCACGGGCGCGATGTCCGCTATCTGAACCGCGGTGCTTACCTTCTCATATCCCACATCTGCTGCAGCGCATATGAGTTCGACGTTGAACGCGACACACGAGGTGCGCTCAATTGCCTTCTTCAGCTGTTTGCAGCGCGGGCAGGGAAAGTTCCCAGTTGGATCCGTCAGGTTGGCTGGATTATTCCCTGAATATGAGTAACGGTTGATGAGTGGCACGCCGTCACGCTGCAAGAACCGCCCGAGCGCCGGGTCGTATGAACGTGCCCGTAGGAAGTACAGGCCGCGGTTCGCGTTTCCGTCGCGCTGCTGGCCTGTGTACTGGAAATTGTTCGCCGTCGTGCCGGTCGTCGTGCGCGGCGCGCCGAACACGTCGTAGCTGTAGCTGTCGGTGATCGCGCCGGCGCTATCCGTAAGCCGCGTCGCGCTGCCCAGCCCGTCGGCGCCGTCACCGATATCGACGACGCCCGCGTTCTCCTCCCCTACCTTCGTGAGGACGTACTCCCCTTCCGACGGAAACATCTTGAGCAGCGGGCGGTTGTTCTTGTAGCCGCAATGCTCCGACCAGAGCGCACCGAACATCCCCAACTCGACCTGGTTCGGCTCGCGGTCGAGCAGGTCCACGATGCGGTCGTACTCGTCGCGCGAGAGTGAGAGCTGGTCGAGTGTGCGCTGATCCGGGGGCATCGGGTTCAGGTTAAAGGTTTTAGGTTGTAGGTTCTACCGCCAGGCGATCGTTTGCACCCCCTGCCGCGTTGCCGTACAAAGAACGACCCTTTACGCGTACCTCAGCCGAGCCTCCGTCTTGCCAGGAGCCCCAACTATGGCCAAGAAAGTCGTCCTCGCCTACTCCGGCGGGCTCGATACATCCGTCGCAATCCGCTGGCTGCAAGAGGAGCGCGGCTACGACGTCATCGCCCTCACGATCGACCTCGGCAACGAGAAGGATCTCCAGACCGTCGAGAAGCGCGCCTACGAGATCGGCGCCGTGAAGGCGATCGTCCGCGACGGCAAGCAGCCATTCATCGACTTCTTCGCCTTCCCGGCGCTGATGGCCGGCGCCGTCTACGAGGGCCAGTACCTGCTCGCCACCGCCATCGGCCGGCCACTCATCGCCAAGATGCTGGTCGACGTCGCGCGGGAGGAGGGCGCGTCCGCGATCGCCCACGGCTGCACCGGCAAGGGCAACGACCAGGTGCGCTTCGACGTCAGCACGCGCGCCCTCGACCCCGACCTCGAGATCGTCGCGCCGGTGCGTGAGCATCGCATGAGCCGCGAAGAGCAGATCGAGTGGGCAGCTGCGCGCAACGTGCCGGTCCCCGCAACCAAAGCCAGCCCCTACAGCATCGACGAGAACCTGTGGGGCCGCAGCATCGAAGCGGGCGTACTGGAAGACCCGTGGGCCGCGCCGCCCGAGGATATCTACGCATGGACGCGCTCCGTGCAGGCATCGCCCGAGAGCCCGCGCGAGGTCGAGATCGAGTTCGCGCACGGCCGCCCGGTGGCGCTCGATGGGCACGAGATGGATGGCGTCACGCTCGTGCAGACGCTGAACCAGTGGGCCGGCGAGCACGGCATCGGCCGCACCGACATGGTCGAAGACCGCCTGATCGGCATCAAGTCGCGCGAGATCTACGAGGCGCCGGCCGCCTGGACCCTGCACGCCGCCCACGAGGCGCTGGAGCAACTCACGCTCTCGAAGGCGCAGCTCCGCACGAAGAATGCCCTGCGCCAGGAATACGCCGACCTCATCTACAACGGTCTCTGGTTCACGGCCCATCACCAGGACCTCGCCGCCTACGTCGCCAGCACTCAGCGGCACGTCTCCGGCGCCGTGCGCATGAGGCTGCACAAGGGACAGGCGGTGGCGATCGGCAAGAAGTCCCCGAAGAGCCTGTACAGCTATCAGCTCGCCACGTACGACCGCGGCGACCAGTACGACCACGACGCCGCCGTCGGCTTCATCAACATCTGGGGCCTGCCGGTTGCGCAGCAGGCGCGCAAGCAACTGCTCGCCGACGGCGAGGCGCCGTTCCAGCTCGGCACGTCCGAACCGGGCAAGGACGCCTGACGTGCGGGAGCGCCATACTCCCGTCCGCGCGGCCGTATTGCTCCTCGGCGCGCTTTCGCTAACGCTCGGATGCGGCGACGGCGCGACCGCAAAGCAGCCGCCCGAGCAGTCCATCGAGACTGCGGAATCCGTCTCTCGCTCGGCCACTATTCCGGCGCCGTTCAACACGACCCCTACGAACGATGACACCGACGAGACGTCGATCGCGCTCAACGCGCGCATCTTTGGCGCCGGGCCGACGGGCGTCATCCTCGCCCACGGACGTCCGGCGGACCAGACCTCGTGGTTCCCGTTCGCGACCAAGCTCGCCGCGGCAGGCGGTTTCACCGTGATGACCTTCGACTTTCGAGGCTACGGCGATTCCACCGGCGACAAAGCGTTCGACCGGAGCGACACCGATCTCATGGCTGCGTACGATTACATGCGCCAGACGCTGGGCGTCTCCAGGATTTTCCTGGTCGGCGCCAGTACAGCCGGTACCGCCGCGTTCGTGGTCGCGGCGCGCGTGCCGGTCGCCGGCGTGATATCGATATCGTCGCCCGCTCAATTTGAGTCGCTGGATGCGCTCGGCGCCGTCAGCCAGATCAACGCTCCAAAGCTCTTCATCACGAGCAAAGGCGACGTGCCGGCGGAGCGCAGTGAGCGGGATCTGCTCGACGCCGCATCCGAACCCAAAGACGAGCAGGTGTACGAGGGCAACGCTAACGGGACGGATCTGTTCGCCGGCCCGCACGCCGACGAGCTTGACCAGCGCCTGCTCGAATTCCTCGAGCACTCCTGATCCCACTGTCCGCTCACGCTGTTGCCCCGCGGCGTCTTCCGGCGTACCCTCGGGCCAGAGGGTTGAACCATGGCGAGCACAGCCGCAACCGACAGTCCCCCCGACCTGATGGCGCTATCCGAGATCGTCGGCTCCCCAATTGTCGAGCTTCAGGGCGAACAGATCGCGCGCGTGAAAGATGTCGTCGCGCGCCTGCGTGAAGGCTCCTACCCGCTCGTCAGCGGTCTCGTGTCGCGCTCCGCCGGTCGCGACTTTTACATCCCAATCGACCGCCTGGCCGAGATCCGCCCCGGGCAGGTGCGGCTGCGCTCGGCCGCCGTCGATGTCGGCCGCTTTCAGCGCCGTGAGGGCGAGATCCTGTTGGTGAAGGACGTGCTCGATCGGCAGGTGATCGATATCCGCGGGACGCGCGTCGTGCGCGTCAATGACCTCTACCTCTCACAAGCCTATGACGGCTACCGGGTCGTCGCGCTCGATACCGGCGGCCGTGCGGTGCTGCGCCGCCTCGTCCCGGCGGCGATGCGCGGGCGGTTCGCCGGGCGGCTCCTCACGGACTGGCGCGAGGTCGAGTACCTGATGTCGGATACGGCGACCGGCCGGCTCAAAGCCAGGCACCTGAGTTTGCAGAAGCTGCGGCCGCAGCAGCTCGCACGCATCGTCGCGGAGTTGAGCAAGCAGGAGGGTGCCGAAGTGCTCGCCTCGCTGGATGAAGAGCGCGCCGCCGACACCCTGGAGGAGCTGTCGACGGAGCAGCAGGCACAGCTCCTGAGCACGATGTCCGTCGAGCAGGCGGCCGACCTCATCGAGGAGATGGAGCCCGACGAAGCCGCCGACGTGCTCGCGCATGTGCCCGCCCTCCGGGCGGCGGAGCTGCTCGACGAGATGGACGCACCCGAATCCGAGGCGGTGCGCCGCCTGCTCGAGTACGACGCCGACACCGCGGGCGGCGTCATGACGACGAATGTGCTGACGATCCGCCCCGAGCAGCCAGTTTCCGAGGCGCTCCAGGTTTACCAATCGAAAGAAGATGCACCCGATTTCGCCTACTACTTCTTTGTGGCAGACGCGGACGCTGTCCTCGTGGGCGTGCTGAGCATGCGGCAGGTGCTCATTGCTCCGCCAACCGCGCTCGTACGCGATGTCATGACACCCGACCCGGTCACCGTGGCGCCCGATGACGAGCCGCAGCATGTCGCAGAGGTCATCGCGGAATATAATCTCCTCGCCATTCCGGTCGTCGATGAAGCTCGCCATTTTCTGGGGGCGATCACGGTCGATGACATACTGGACGTGCTGTTGAAGGAGTCATGGAGACGGGGACGCAGCCGTAGCTTCGGCGGCTGACGCATTCAATGATGGGACATTGCCATTCCGGACGTACGCGCGCAGCAAGGGTTAGTACCTGCTGAGCCGCACGCTGCAAAGCAGCCGCGGTCGCGCGTCCTCGCCCGCCGTTTTCCGCGACTCGTCCTTCTTCTCGGCATCCTCGGCCCGGGACTGATCGCCGCTAACGCCGGCAATGACGCCGGCGGCATCGCTACCTACTCCGCCGCCGGCGCCCGCTATGGCTATCAGCTGCTCTGGGTGCTCATCGTCATCCTCATCGCGCTGATCGTCGTCCAGGAAATGTCCGCCCGGCTTGGCTCGGTCACGGGCATGGGCTTCTCGGACCTCGTGCGCGAGCGCTTTGGCGTGCGCATGACGTCGCTCGTGGTCGTGGCATTGCTGATCGCGAATCTCGGCACATCGTTCTCAGAGTTCGTTGGCGTCGGGGCGGCCGCCGAGTTGCTCGGTGTACCTAGGCTCATCGCCGTGCCGATTGCGGCCGTGATCCTTTGGACGATCGTGGTCCTGGGCTCATACAAGATCGTCGAACGCGTCTTCCTGGCGATGGCGCTCGTCTTCCTGGCCTACCCCATCGCCGCCATCCTCGCGCACCCCGATTGGGGGGGCGTCGGCCGCGGTTTGGTCGTCCCGACGATGCCGCGGAGCTTCGGCGGCGTGCAGCTGATGATCGCCATTATCGGCACGACCATCACACCCTACATGCAGCTGTACCTCCAGTCGTCCGTCGCCGAGAAGGCCGTGCGGCCCGAAGACTACGTGTACGAGCGCATCGATGTGATCGCCGGATCGCTCTTCGCGAACATGGTCGCGCTGGCGATCATCGTCGCCACCGCGGCGACGCTCTACGGCCGCGGCGTCCCGGTTGATAGCGCGTCGGATGCCGCGCGCGCGCTCGAGCCGGTCGCCGGGCCCGCGGCGGAGTATCTGTTCGCCGTCGGCCTGCTCGGCGCCTGCCTGCTGGCGGCGCCCGTCCTGGCGCTCACCAGCGCCTACAGCGTCACCGAGGCCATCGGCGTCGAGAAGGGAGTGTCGCAGGACTTCCGCCGCGCGCCCGTCTTCATGGGCCTCTTCACCGGCATGATCCTTGTCTCGATGGCGTGCGCGCTGCTGCCGGGCATCCCCTTCACCAGCACGCTACTCCTCATCCAGATCATCGACGCCCTCGTGCTGCCGGTGGTGCTCTTCAGCCTGCTGCGCCTCACGAACGATCGGGAGCTGATGGGCGAGCGCGCCAACACGCCGCTTTTCAACATCATCGGCATCGCCACCGCCGCCATCGTCATCTCGCTTTCGACGCTGCTGGTCGTGCTGATCATTGGCCGCCCCTTCGTCTGACCCGCGCCGGGTGGCCACTTGATCCAGGCGCGCCCAACCGTGACCCTTCAGCGCGTCATCTGACTTCGGAAAGGACTCACATGCTGGCCCTCGAAGGGATCAAGATTCTCGACCTCTCGCGCCTCGCTCCGGGGCCCTTTTGCTCGATGATGCTGGGCGACATGGGCGCCGATGTGCTGCTCATCGAAGCGCCAGCGGACGGCAAGCTCGCACCCGCCGTGGCGGGTGGCCGCAACCAGGACCTCGACAAGATGGCGGCGTACAACATGATGAGCCGCAACAAGCGAAGCATCGTGCTCAATCTGCGCGAGCCTGATGCGCGAGAGATCTTCTACAAGCTCGCGGACACCGCCGATGTCGTGCTCGAAGGCTTCCGGCCAGGCGTCGTCAAGCGTCTGGGCGTCGACTATGACGCGCTGAAGGAGCGCAACCCGCGTATCGTCTATTGCTCGCTGTCGGGCTTCGGCCAGAGCGGGCCCTACAGCCAGCTCGTCGGCCACGACATCAACTACATCTCGGTCGCCGGGGTGCTCAGCATGATCGGCTGGCCCGACACGCCACCCGCCATCCCGATGAACATCATCGCCGACTTTGCCGGAGGCGGCATGCACGCGGCGTACGGCATTCTCGCCGCGCTGTTCGCGCGCGAGCGCAGCGGACGCGGGCAGTACGTGGACATCGCCATGTCCGATGGCGCGATGTACCTGCTCGCCAGCCTGGCCGGGAGCGTGCTGATGGGCGGCGCGTCACCATCGCGCGGCGCCACGCTCCTCAACGGTGCCGTGCCGCACTACAACGTCTACGAATGCTCGGATGGCGGCTGGATCAGCATCGGCAGCCTGGAACCGCATTTCTTCGTCAACCTCTGCAAGACCATGCAATGCGAGCAGTACATCCCGCACCAGTACGACGCATCGAAGCGCGATGAGATTGCCGCCTACTTCCGCAAGCAGTTCTCGACGAAGACGCGCGACGAGTGGTTCGCGATCCTCAGTCAGACCGACATCTGCGCCGGACCCGTGTACTCGCTCGAAGAGGCCTTGGGCGACCCGCACAACCTCGCCCGTCAGATGGTGATCGAAGTCGACCACCCGACGCTTGGCAAGGTGAAGCACATCGGCATCGGCACGAAGCTCTCGGACACGCCCGGCAGCGTGCGATCGACCGCGCCTCTGGCGGGCCAGCACACCGACGACGTGCTGTCGTCCATCGGCTACAACGAGGCTGCAGTAGCCACCCTGCGCGAGCGCGGCGTCGTCCAGTAGGCGCCAGCGCTCAGTTGATCGACTTGCGGTAGCCGTTGCTGACGGCTTCCTGTTCGTTGCAGAACCAGCGCTCCCCGCGCTCAACCTGGATCCGGATGCCCGGCCACGATGTCTGTGTCTGCAGGTGGTAGATCTTGTTGCCGCCGACGGACAGGTTGCCCTTGATGGTGCAGCCGGGCGGCGGTACCTCGCAGCCCTTCGGGCAGGCGTCGTTCGAATGCTGGATCTGCTCCTGCGTGACGATGTCATTATTCTTTTCGCACGCCATGCCGATCACGGCGAGACCAAGCAGCACGGCGGCCGCCCCGAGGTAAGCGAAGCGCCTGATGCTTGAGGAGGATAACGCTGTATGGGCGCTAGTCATTTTGCAAAGCCGAGTGTAGCAAACTGGCGCGAGCAGATGATCCGGACCGGCCTCCGGCCTACAGTGTACGCTTCGGTGATGGACTTCCGCGAAGAGCCGGCCGAAAACGCGGACCGCGACCTTGACCTCGCGATCGAGCGCGTGGCGGCCCATCCGGAGCCCGATGGCAATCTGCGCGTGATGATCGCCACCACGCGCGGTGAGATCCGCGCGGTCCTGCATCCCTGTGCGACGGCGCCAGGCGCCGCGTTCTACGTCGGAGGCGCGATGGGCGGCTTCGAAGGGCCCGCGGGCATTTACGGTCGCCTGGCGGACCGGCTGCGGCCTCAGCTTAGCGGTCTCCGCCTGCATTACCGGCAGCCCGGGGAGTTCCAGGAGTGCGTGCTCGACGTGCTGGCGGGGCTGTCGTTCCTGCGCGGTATCGGCACCACCGGCGGCGTGGCGCTCGTCGGCCATTCCTTCGGCGGAGCCGTCGTGATCAAGGCCGGCGAGCTTTCGTCCGCCGTCGCAGGCGTCGCCGCGCTGTCGCCGCAGCTCTACGGCACGCATACGGTCGAGCATCTGGGAAAGCCGCTTCTGCTCGTCCACGGCATGCGCGACGATGTGCTCGATCACGCCGCCAGCGAGGACATCCACGCGCGTGCGTCCGAGCCGAAGCGGCTGGTGCTCTACGCCGAAGCCGATCATTCGCTCATGCAGTCAGCCGGCGATCTTGAAGAACTGCTCGCCGGCTGGCTGCCAGACATCGTCTCGCGCAGGCCGGCCGTCGGCCTGAACTAGCACACTGGATTGACCGCGCTCCCTTCGGGCGATAGCATCGGCCGAAGCGCGAACGGAGCCCAACATGCCGCTCGATCCCATCGTCAAACAACTGATGGACCTCGTCCCGGCCGACCTGCCGCGGTGGGAGACGCTTACGCCGGACGCGGCCCGCGCAAGGCTCCGCGACGGCATCATTCGGATTGGCGAGCCAGAGCGGGTAGCCCTCGTCGAAGACCGCACGATCGCCGGGCCCGGCGGCGTGATCCCGATTCGGATCTATACGCCGGGCACCCACGGACCATACCCCGCCGTCACCTACTTCCATGGCGGAGGCTGGGTGATCGGCGACATCGACACACACGAGCCCGTCTGCCGGGCGCTCGCCAACGCCGCCGCCTGCGTCGTCATCTCCGTGGATTATCGCCGGGCGCCGGAGCACAAGTTCCCCGCCGCGGCCGAGGACGCATACGCCGTCACGGACTACTGCGCGAGGCATGCCGCGGAGTTCGACGTCGACCCGATGCGTATCGCAGTCGCGGGCGACAGCTCAGGCGGCAACCTCGCCGCGGTTGTCGCGCTGATGGCACGCGACCGCGGCGGGCCCGGGTTGTCCTACCAGGCGCTCATCTACCCGGTGACCGACCACAATTTCGACCGCGACTCGTACCGCGAGGACGCCAGCGGCGCCTTCCTCTCGACCGCCACCATGCGCTGGTTCTGGAGCCAGTACCTTGCCGATCAGGCGGATGCCGCCGATCCATACGCATCGCCGCTGCGCGCCAGGAGCCTGGCCGGCCTGCCGCCCGCGCTCATCATCACGGCCGAATACGATCCGCTGCGCGACGAGGGCGAAGCTTACGCCGCGCGGCTCAGCGGCGCCGGCGTGACGACGCAGTTGCACCGTTACGACGGCATGGTGCACTGGTTCGTATCAATGGCGATGTTTATCCCCGCCGGCAAGGACGCGATCGCCGAGGTGGCCGGCGCGCTTCGCTCCGCATTCGCTTCAACAACACCCGCCACCCCGTGAGCGACGCTCCGCTCTCCGCCTCGGGCGCAACGGCCATGGACATCGCCTGGCGCTGCGCGCGCGCCGCGGGCGACCTCGCGCTCGCGCGGTTCCGCACGCCGCACGCGATCGACATCAAGGGCCACCGCAACATCGTCACCGAGACCGATGTCGAGGCAGAGTTGCGGATCAAGGCGATACTCGCCGCGGAGTACCCCGGCCACAAGATCCTGTCCGAAGAGACCGCCGCGGACACCGACGCCAGCAGCGGCTGGACGTGGGTGATCGACCCCATCGACGGCACGAAGAACTACGCCATCGGCGTGCCGTTCTGGTGCGTGAACGTGGCGCTCTGTTTCGACGCGGAACCGGTCGTCGCGCTCACCTGGGACGCCGTCCACGAGGAAGGCTTCTGGGCGATAGCCGGCGGCGGCGCCTTCATGAACGATGCGTGTATCGCTGCATCCAACCAGCCCGACGTCTTCTGTTCAGTCCTCGGCTTTGACCTCGGATACGACGACGCGCTCGGTTCGGGCCAACTCGCGCTGATGCAGCGCATTTTCCCGGACGTGCAGGGCATCCGCATCACCGGCAGCGCCGCCCTCGGTCTTGCGTACGCGGCGTGCGGACGCATCGACCTCTACACGCACATAAACATCTCGCCGTGGGACATCGCCGCCGGCATCCTGCTCGTGCGCGAGGCCGGCGGCGTGGCCACCGAACGCGACGGCTCACCGATGCGCATCACGAGCCGCACCTTCGCCGCGGGAGGCAAGCATGTGCATGCCGACTTCATGTCCCGCTATGCTGTGGCGCAGGGCGAGTAGCGACAGGAGCGCAGCCTCCGATGATGACCCGTGTCCGCTTCGCCATCCTCGTGACGTCCGTCCTGCTCCTCGGCGTCGCCGCGTCCGCCTGCTTGGGCGGCAGGAGTAAGGCGCCCAGCGCGACGGCAACCCCCAACGCGCCCGGCCCGATCGATGTCATCGGCGACTGGGTGCGCACCAACCGCAACGTCGACTTCGTCGGCGACTGTAGTGCCGCGAAGCCCGGCATCGACGTCGGAAAGATCTGCGTGACGGAGGCCGGCAGCCGCGGCACGCGCAGGGCCTACAACCTCGGCCCGACGTTCTCCGACACGACGGCGCTCGCCCTCGTGGAGCAGAAGCCCGACGGTTGGACGATCCTCTCGGTGACCAACCGCGACCCCAGCGCCGGTTCGATTCCCGGCATCGCCTGGCCGCTGCAGGTCGGCGACCAGGTCATCGTCATCGGGCTCGGCGAGACGGAGTGCCTGCGCATCCGGGAGCAGCCGACGCAGCAGGGGAAGCAGCTCATCTGCATGCCAGACGGCACGAAGGCGATCATCCAGGAGGGCCCGGTGATGGCCGAGACCTTTACCTGGTGGCGCATTGCCGGCGACGGCTTCAACGGCTGGGCCGCAGGCACCTGGCTGCGCCTGCCCGAGGCCATCGCACAGGCGCTGCAGCCGCCGGCGAGCCCCACGCCCGGGCAGTAACGCCGCAAAACCCCCGGTGCCCATGTCGCGAGGCGTTGTATCATCGCTCCCAGACGGAGGGACGCGATGCCACGACATGACGTACGGTTCACCATCCCGGAGCGCCGCCTCGGCAACGCCGACATCGAGTTCGCGGTGTATACCGACGGCGAGCGGCTCGGGCTGCTCAAGGTGAGCAAAGGCGCCGTCGTCTGGCGGCACGCCAACAAGAAGCGCGGACACGTCATGGACTGGACCACGTTCGACCGTATGATGCAGTCCGAGGGCCGCCGCGAGCGTCTCCGCCGCCCCGGCGAGTGATACCGACGGCCCGTCTTACAGAATCGCCGTTCGCTATACTCGATTCACTGCCGTGCGGCGCGCACGCGGGGGTAGCTCAACTGGTAGAGCGCTAGCCTTCCAAGCTGGATGTTACGGGTTCGAGCCCCGTCCCCCGCTCCAACGCACCCCGAATGGTTACGATTAGGAGCAGCCAAGCTGACCAACCTAGGCTCGTTCGACATCAACACGCGTCACGAAGTCGCAAGCTGGCGGCGTTGGGTAGCCTTCGGTCTGAGTGTGGCACTCGTCGCCGTATTTGTTCCGGTGGCGATTGCTTCGTTTTTACGTCATGGAACCATTGACTCAACAGCGCTACTCGGTGCCGTAATCGGCGTTTGGTGGATCGTTCAGATGATTTCGCCCTCATTACGCGGATCCACGACGATGACACTCGTCGGCTATATTTCCTCGATCGGAGTAGGTGCGGCGATTGCGCTGGAAACGGGCCATTGGGCACTAGGTGTCGCGGTCTTTGCGATCATTGGCTGCGTCCGATTAGGCTATTTTCTTAAGAACCGAGTGGAGTAAACGGGCCGCTCTTACATTCATGGCGGCCGGCGCTCGAAAGTTGCATCATCTGCCCCGGCGGCCGTCGGGGCTCCGTTTGTTATTGATGCTCGGGTCGATGGTTGTGTTGTCACTCACCAGTTTCAGCCGGGGCGGACGACACCTAAGCCGGTTCTCCCTCCCACCCCACGGCTGTATGCTCGAACGCACGTCAACTATTGAAGCAGGAGCAACATTATGCGCGTCGCGATTGGGTTTGGGATGGCGGGGAACGAGGACTGGGACCAGCTCTCGGAATATGCGGTCGAGGCGGAGCGGCTCGGGGTCGACTTCGCGTGGACGGCGGAGGCCTGGGGGCACGATGCGGCGACACCGCTCGCGTACCTCGCGGCGAAGACATCGCGCATTAAGCTCGGCGCCGGCATCATGCAGGCCGTCGCGCGCACGCCGGCGAACCTTGCGATGACCAGCATGACGCTGGCATCGATGTCCCACGGGCGCTTCGTGCTTGGTCTCGGCGCCAGCGGGCCGCAGGTCGTCGAGGGCTGGCACGGCGTGCCGTTCCGCAAGCCGATCCAGCGCATCCGCGAGCTGATCGAGATCGTCCGCATCGTCTCGAGCGGCGAGCGGCTGCAGTACGAGGGCCAGATCTACCATCTGCCGCTGCCCGGCGGCGAGGGCAAGGCGCTCAAGTCGGGCGCGCGTCCGCAGCCGGACATCCCCATCTACCTCGCGACGCTCAGTCCGAAGAGCCTGCAGCTCACGGGCGAGCTGGCCGACGGCTGGATCGGCACCTCCTTCATGCCGGAGCACGCCGATGTCTTCTTCAAGGACATCGAGCGCGGCGCGCAGAAGGCCGGGCGCACCCTCGCCGACATCGACCTGCAGGCCGGCGGTGCCGTCACCTTCACCGACGACGTCGATGCGCTAGTCCCACGCCACAAGCCTGGCATGGCGTTCACGCTCGGTGCAATGGGCTCGAAGGAGCACAACTTCTACAACGCCGCATTCCAGCGCGCCGGCTTCCAGGAGGAGGCGCAGGCGGTGCAGCGCCTCTGGCTCGAAGGCAAGCGCAAGGAAGCGGCCGACCTGGTGCCCGACGAGATGGTGCTGAAGGCCAACCTGCTCGGCACCGAAGACATGGTCCGAGACCGCATCCGCGCGTACCGGGACGCGGGCGTTACGACGCTGCGCGTCGACCCGCGCGGCGAATCGATGAAGGATCGCCTCACCATCCTCGGCCGCACAGTCGAGCTGGTGAAAGAAGTGAGCGCGGAAAAGAAGTAATCCGATGGTCAGCGTTAAGGGACGAAGAGAGGGCGCATCTATGTCGGATGCGCCCTCTCCGCCGGGAGCAGCGAGCAGAGAGCATGGAGCTGACGGCCGATAGCTGATGGCTGCCAGCCCAAGAACTGACAACTGCGAACTGAAAACTGTGAACTCCCCCGCTACGGCCTCACACCGATCAGCTTCGCCACCTTGATCGTGTTGAAGAGCGCGGTGCTCACGTACCACTTGACGCGCGTCCGCGTCGCATCCTTCGTCTCCAGGCTGCCGATGCTCTCCACCAGCAGCCCGCCGGGCGCGGTGATGCCGGCGAGCGCGCCCTCGCCGAACTGCATCGCGTACACGGTCGAGCAGTCGGTGCTGGTGCCCACCGTCTTGGCGTCGGAGATGTAATCCGAAACGCCAATCGGCACGCCGTCGTAGAACTGCACCATCTGTCCGAACTCGTTGCGGTCGGTCTGCACGAAGGTGCCGGTCGTGCGCGCCAGGTTATTCAACGAGCGGCGCGACCGCTTGCTCATCAGCAGCATCGCTGGCGGGCCGCCCTTTACGAGGTCGATCACCTCATCGAGCTTGGCCAGCGAGAGGGTAGCGCCGTTCGTGCCCATCGTCGCGATCTGGCCGCCCGTCGTCAGCTTGTCGATGCCGTCGAAGGACTTGCTGTCGACGGCCAGGTCGCCATTGACGAAAGTGTCCTCAAATTTTTGTGAAACGGCCTTCGACTTCAGCCGGATCACCGAAGCCCGCAGATCCTGCACGTTGCTGCGGGTGGCCAGCAGATAGTTGTCGATATCCGCGTCGCCGCCGACGATCGACAGCGCCGCTGTGATCTGCGTGAACGTCGGCGTTCCCTCCGTCCACGTGTCGCCGACGTTGAAGAACGTCGCCGCTGGGTTCGTGTTCTCGCGGTTGTAGGTGAGGCCATTACCGGTGATCTCGATGAACGGCAGCGCCTGCAGGATCGGCGAGTCGAGGATGATCGTCTCGATCACGCCCTGCAGCACGACATCGTTCGAGAGCTTCGCCGCCTCCGCCAGTGTGAGTGCCATCTTCGTCTCCTTGTGATCGGTTATTGGTTACTGGTTGGCCGGCTCGACGAGCGTGCGCCCGCATCGCCGTCAGGCCGTTGGCCCTGCCGGAAATCAGCGCTGCTGCGCGAGGCCGTAGCGGATCTTCTGCTCCGGCGTCATCGACGAGAGATCCGGCCCGGAGCGCGGCGGCGCCCCCGCCGGCACGCGGCCGGCCTGCGCCTGCGCCTCGATGTGCGATCGGACCTGCCCGACGACCGACCGCGCCGCTTCGACCGAGGCATCGACGGCCTCGACGCTTTCGCCCGCGATCAGCTCAGCCGGCAGCGCGGGCTCTGTGCGCACAACGAGGTCCCGGTACCGCTCAGCGGCCGCTTGTTCGCGTTGCGCCGCGGCGTCGAGCTGCTCTCGCAGCGATGCCGCATCGGCCGCCGTCGCGTCGATCCCTTCGCGCGACGCGGCGAGGTCGCCGCGCAACCCGACCGACTCCGCGACCGCATGTTGTGCCCGCGCCTCGGCGTTTGCGGCGTCATGCTGCAACCGCTCGACGTCCGCGCGCGCGTCGGCCAGCTGATCCTGGAGCGCCATCTCCTCCCCGTCCGGGGGCTTCCCCGTTCCCATCGTCCACCTCCCATACACTCACGGCCTGTTGATGGAACCGACGGTACGGAGTGCGCAAGCAAACTCAAAACGGGGTGCGTCAGTCGTCAGTCGTCCGTCGTCGTCTGCTCTATGCTCCCTGCTCTCTCTCCCTACCGACTACCGACTACCGACTACCTAGTACCTGCTACATACTTGCTCCGGAGGAGCACCCCCTTGCCAAACAAACCGAAGTACTGGGCCACCATCGTGCCGCTGCCGGCGCCGATGCTCATGGCGCAGGCGCAGCAGTTCGAGGCGCTCGGGCTCGAGGGACTCTTCGCGCCGCAGGTCTACGGGCCGCCGTTCATCCCGCTCGCCACGGCCGCGGGCGCGACGTCGCGGATGCGGCTCGCGACGGGCATCGCGCTGGCCTTCGCGCGCAGTCCCTTCGAGACAGCGGTCGCCGCGATGGACCTCGACCGGATCAGCGGCGGGCGCTTCACGCTCGGACTCGGCACCAGCGTGAAATCGTGGAGCGAAGGCTTCTTCGGCATGGAGTACGGCAAGCCGGTAGAGCACATGCGCGAGGTGGTCGAGATCGTGCGCATGGTGATCGCGAAAAGCCACACAGGCGAGCTGACGCGCTACGACGAATCCGCTTACGGCGTCCTGCCCCACCCATACCGCAGCTCCAGCTGCGCGATGTCCAAGTCCGGGCTGTGGCGCGTCAGTCCAAGCGCGTGCCCCAGCTCGTGGAGGATCAGCCGCTGCCGCCGCGCTTCGATCTCTGAGCCCGCCGGAATGATGTTGTTGAGGTAGACGTCCGCCGTCGCGATCTCGCCCGTGCAGTTGAGGCGCAACGGCGACGGCGGAAAGTTGCACGCAGTGCCAGCGGCGTCATAGACGGCGGCGAATCCGCCCGCATTCAGCGGAAACAGATACCCGGGCAGAGCCGGCGGCGCTGAGTCGCGGTAGTCGCGGAGCGTGACGACGATGTTTGCCCCGGCGACGTCGTTCTGGAACACCAGATAGGGTGATCCGGCGCCATACGTCGCCACCGACGCCTCGAGCGCGGGCGACCAGCCATTCGTGGTCGTCGCGTCGATGACCGCGACGCGCAGTGGCGCGTGCGAGCCGTAGACGTATCCCGCGGCGGGCTGGTCGGCGAACGGCAACGTGCCGCAACCGATCGCGGCCAGCGCGAGAGTGCAGAGGAGCAATAGCGCGGCCACCGGCCGGCGCCCGCGGGCGGGTAAATGGAACAGGAGATGCTGCCTGGCGGGGCCGTGTCGCCAGCGGGGTGCCGGTTTGGCCGCCTGGGAGGGCGTCCGTACTGGTTTAAACGACGCGCCGCCCCGGGCGTATCAGCTTCCGCCAGGCGCGAGCGGAACCCGGTGGTCAATAAGCGCTCGACACCAGATCCGCGTCCGGTTTGCGCTCACGTGGCCAGATCGCCCACGCCACCGCGCCCCAGATGACGGCATCGATAAGCCAGTCCGTCAACCGCATGCGAAGCAGCCGCGGGCCGCGAGGGAGCCTGGGCAGCGGTACGTTGTCGAGCGGCACATGCGAGCCGACGATCGCCGCCCCCATCAGGGCATCGAGGACGAGATCGCGCTCGCCCCGGGCGCCGTCCCGCCGCACCAGGCCGGCGGCGCCCGCCAACCCGCCAGCCGTGAGAGCGAAGCGCAGCGTATGCGTCCCCTGCCGGTGGAACGTCCACGCATCGGAATGGAACAACGCGCCCACCAGAATGTCGCCGTCCGGCAGGCTGGCAGCGATAGCCGCAGCGGTCAGGCCGAGTGGAGACCTGACACCGAACCGCCGCGCGATAGCGGCGCCGACGACCCCGTGTCCGAAAGGTGATGCCAATGCGGCTCCTCCGATACGCGATCCATCGTAACGCGCGCCCGGATCTGCCGGTCAGCGACTGCCGGTCCGCTCCGCCGACCGGAGCGGAGCACGCGCCTGAGGTTCTCGGGCCAGTCACACTCCGTCGTCGATTATGACAAGTAATCCGGGTTTTTCTGCCCTAGCCCGCAACGCCCCAACCTCACGCCCTAAAGTGCATGGCTCCAGCGGACGACCATTCTGCGAGATCAGGGGGCATCGAGCTGGGGCGCGTACGAAACAGCGGCCTGGACACGGCCCATACACACAAGGAGGTTGGGAATGTTCAAGTCGAAGGGCGCGGTCCTCGGGATCGCAGTCACAGTAGTAGCCTCTGTCGTGCTGGTCATCTCCACCGTCGGCGGCGGCACGCTGCCGCTGCTCGAAGCCGCCCTGACGCCCGGCACGCCGACGCCGACGGACACCCCGACCGACACGCCGACGCCGACGGACACCCCGACGGACACGCCGACGCCGACCGACACGCCCACTGACACGCCGACGCCGACGGATACCCCGACGGACACGCCGACGCCGACGGACACCCCGACCGACACGCCGACGCCGACCGACACGCCCACTGACACGC
>JALYKW010000028.1 GCA_030774575.1 Chloroflexota bacterium
CCTCTGCATGTCGCCATGCAGTCCGGACTATATCTTTTCCAACCTCAAATACGGTTGGAATCTGGCGTACAGTCTCTGAGGATTCCAGTAGGATTTAATCTAGGTTCGCGGGAAGCGAGGACAGGAGACATCTGGTCCTTCTCCATTGAGGCTTCCAATTTCTGCTAGAGCTACTCTTCCGTGCATTTGCTTCGCACGGTTTCATAGCCATGCATCTGCTTCTCATGGTTCAAACTCCGGATTTCTACCGGATACGCGAAACCTAGGCAGATACTCGATTAATTTCTTAACCAAGCGTCACCTCCTACTGACCTTTCCTGCTGATTGTCTGCACCCAGCGCATTTTCACGCGAACTTGCGCTCGCGTAGCGTGGGATACTCAGAGTTTCCAGCAAATAGCCAGATTTTACTAAGGCTAGCGAATCGTTAACCTTAGGACCGTTATAGTTACGGCCGCCGTTCACTGGGGCTTCGGTTCAGGCCGTGAAGCCCTCCCCTTAACCTTCCAGCACTGGGCAGGCGTCAGCCCCTATACATCCCCTTACGGGTTAGCAGAGACCTATGTTTTTGTTAAACAGTCGCCTGAGCCAGCTCGCTGCGACCCCCGGGCGCTCGTGGAGCAAGTCCACTCACCCTCAGGGGTGCTCCTTCTTCCGAAGTTACGGAGCTAAATTGCCGAGTTCCTTAACGAAGGTTCTCTCGATCACCTCGGGGTACTTACCCCCACCTACCAGTGTCGGTTTGCGGTACGGGCACCTGCGTCGCTAGCACCGAGGCTTTTCTTGCCGGCATAGACTCAGCAGAATCGCTTTGACCGAAGTCGCCGCTTCCCCCGGAGCCTCCGCTTGACCTGGCAGTGGATTTACCTGCCGCCAGACGCCTACGCTCCAGAGACGGACCATGTCCAATGGGTCCGCTCCACCTATCTTCCCGGGTCCCCCCTGTGCCTTAAAACGCTACGCACGTGGTGCAGGAATACTAACCTGCTGTCCATCGCCTACGGCGTTCGCCCTCGGCTTAGGCCCGACTAACCCTACGCGGATAAACCTTCCGTAGGAAACCTTAGGTTTACGGTGTGGCGAATTCTCATCGCCATTACGCTACTCATGCCAACATTCTCACTTGCGTCCGCTCCAGCACGGGTCACCCCTGCACCTTCACAGCTGAACGCAACGCTCCTCTACCACTCCCCTTGCGGAGAGTCCACAGCTTCGGCGTCTGGCTTGAGCCCCGGTACATTGTCGGCGCAGAGCCACTCGACCAGTGAGCTATTACGCACTCTTTAAATGGTGGCTGCTTCTGAGCCAACATCCTGGTTGTCTGGGCAACTCAACATCCTTTGACACTTAGCCAGAACTTAGGGGCCTTAGCTGGTGGTCTGGGTTGTTTCCCTCTCGACCGCGAAACTTAGCTCCCGCGGACTCACTCCCGAGTTTCTTCCACCGGCATTCGCAGTTTGATTGGGTTTGGTAGGCGATTAACCCCCTAGCCCATTCAGAGCTCTACCTCCGGTGGATAAAATCACTCGAGGCTGCACCTAAATGCATTTCGAGGAGAACCAGCTATCTCCGGGTTCGATTGGAATTTCTCCGCTATCCACAGCTCATCCAATAACTTTGCAACGTTAGAAGGTTCGGGCCTCCACGAGACATCACTCCCGCTTCACCCTGGCCATGGATAGATCACCCGGTTTCGGGTCTACTCCCAGCGACTTGCCGCCCTATTCAGACTCGCTTTCGCTCCGGCTCCGTCAGTCCCCTGACTTAACCTTGCCACTGAGAAGTAACTCGTTGGCTCATTCTTCAATAGGCACGCCGTCACACGCACAAGTCGTGCTTCGACTGCTTGTAGGCACGCGGTTTCAGGGACTATTTCATTCCCCTCCCGGGGTGCTTTTCACCTTTCCCTCACGGTACTTGTTCACTATCGGTCATCACGGGTATTTAGCCTTAGACGGTGGTCCGCCTGAATTCCCACGGAATTTCACGTGTTCCGTGGTACTCACGAACATGCACGGGAGGCACCCAGCGTTTTGCGTACGGGACTCTCACCCTCTGTGGTGGCCCGTTCCAGGGTCCTTCTGTTACGCCGGTGCTTTGTCACTCCCTGCAGACGCGGCAGAGTCTACTGCGCAGTCGTATAACCCCGCTCAATGCATAGGCCTGCCGGCCGTTCGGTCATTGACGGTTTGGGCTGTTCCGCGTTCGCTCGCCGCTACTAACGGAATGATTTCTATTCCTCCAGGTACTTAGATGGTTCAGTTCCCTGGGTTCCCCTCATCGGATCTATGTGTTCGATCCGCGATACCTGGACATGACTCCAGGTGAGTTGCCTCATTCGGGAATCCCCGGCTACGCCTGTTAGACGGCTGACCGAGGCTTATCGCAGTCTTGCCACGCCCTTCTTCGGCCCGTGATACCAAGGCATTCACCGCGCGCCCTTAGTAGCTTGACCTACATACACTTCCAATCGCGATCAGAAGTACTTTCGTGTTTGATACGTTTCCCATATTCAATTGGTAATGTGCGCCGCCCGCTGAGCCTCCCCTGCGCGCTCGCAAGGTCTCTTCGGACTCCGACCTGACGGCCGACCTCTCAAATCGATGCCGCGCATCGCCCGGAGGGGTCCAACGTCAGTTGTTTTGTGCTTGTGTGCCGGGATCGCGATCTGGTCTGGTCAAAGAAATCGGCCTGCGTTGCAGGCCGATCGAAGGTCTGTTCGTACAGGACGGTTGCTATTCAGTTGCGCGGATCGCGTCCCTCATGAATGTCCGTATCGTCTGCCTGTTAACCCCTGCTTCCGTGTGTGCACCGAGACCAATTCTACTGCCCCGCTCCCCCTCCCGCAAGAGAAGGAGCTGGTGGAGCCGAGGAGACTCGAACTCCTGACCCCCTCCTTGCAAAGGAGGTGCTCTCCCAACTGAGCTACGGCCCCTCTTGTGGGATGCGAGAAGCGGGAAACGAGAGGCGGGAACCCTTGATCCGACTTCTGACTTCCCGCTTCCGACTTCCGGTAAGTGGTGGGGCATTCTGGACTCGAACCAGAGACCTCAGTCTTATCAGGACTGCGCTCTAACCAGCTGAGCTAATGCCCCGCGAACTCCTGCTCCACGGCAGAGACCTGTCGCCGCGGCGACCGCTCTAACCAGCTGAGCTCATGCCCCCCGGCAGCTGGTCCATTGGTCGGTGGTTTCTGGTCACTGGGGGCTTGCCCAGTCACCAGTAACAAGTCACCAACTGACCAGCACCTTAACCCGTGGATAGCGGTAAGAAGCGTGACGAATGGGGGTTCGGTTTGCGCCGATTAGCCCCGGCGCGGGCTACGGTAGGAGCGCACCCGAAGGTGCGGCGTACCGATTGACCTGGAAGCTTCGCTTGCCGTACACGTCTGAGGTGCAAGGGGCGAATGCACTCCCTAGAAAGGAGGTGATCCAGCCGCAGCTTCCGCTACGGCTACCTTGTTACGACTTCGCTCCAGTTACCCCCCCCACCCTAGGCGCCTGCCTCCTTGCGGTTGGCGCAGCGACTTCAGGTGTTGGCGGCTTCCATAGCGTGACGGGCGGTGTGTACAAGGCCCGGGAACGTATTCACCGCAGTGTGCTGACCTGCGGTTACTAGCAACTCCGACTTCATGCAGGCGAGTTGCAGCCTGCAATCTGAACTGGGGCCGGCTTTGTGGGATTAGCTCGAGATCGCTCTTTTGCAGCCCTCTGTACCGGCCATTGTAGCGTGTGTGTAGCCCAAGACGTAAGGGACGTGCTGACTTGACTTCGACCCCGCCTTCCTCTGAGTTTGTCTCAGCAGTCTCGCCAGAAAAATACAACTGGCAACAGGGGTTGCGCTCGTTGCGGGACTTAACCCAACACCTCACGGCACGAGCTGACGACAGCCATGCATCACCTGCACTGGCTCCCCGAAGGGTCCCTTTCCTTTCGGATCGGTACTACCAGCATGTCAAGCCTTGGTAAGGTTCTTCGCGTTGCGTCGAATTAAACCACACGCTCCGCTGCTTGTGCGGGCCCCCGTCAATTCCTTTGAGTTTTAGCCTTGCGGCCGTACTCCCCAGGCGGGGCACTTATTGCGTTAGCTTCGGCACAAAGGGGGTCAATACCCCTCACACCTAGTGCCCATCGTTTACAGCGTGGACTACCCGGGTATCTAATCCGGTTCGCTCCCCACGCTTTCGCGCCTCAGCGTCAGGTGGAGCCCAGTGAGCCGCCTTCGCCGCTGGTGTTCCTCTCGATATCTACGCATTTCACCACTACACCGAGAATTCCACTCACCTCTGCTCTCCTCAAGTCCGCCAGTATCCGAAGACCCCTCCCAGTTGAGCCGGGAGATTTCACCTCGGACTTAACGCACCGCCTGCGCGCGCTTTACGCCCAATAAATCCGGACAACGCTTGCCACCTACGTATTACCGCGGCTGCTGGCACGTAGTTAGCCGTGGCTTATTCGCCGGGTACCGTCATTATCTTCCCCGGCAAAAGGGGTTTACGACCCGAGAGCCTTCATCCCCCACGCGGCGTTGCTGGTTCAGGCTTTCGCCCATTGACCAAAATTCCCTGCTGCTGCCTCCCGTAGGAGTCTGGGCCGTGTCTCAGTCCCAGTGTGGCTGACCATCCTCTCAGACCAGCTACCGATCATCGCCTTGGTGCGCCGTTACCACACCAACTAGCTAATCGGCCGCACGCCCCTCCAGAAGCGCCTTTCGGCTTTCGTCATCCCCTTCCAAGGGGTGACCACATGCGGTATTAGCCAACCTTTCGGCTGGTTATTCCCCACTTCTGGACAGGTCACGTACGTGTTACTCACCCGTCCGCCACTAGGCTTCGGACCGAAGTCCTGACCTCGTACGACTTGCATGCATAAGGCACGCCGCCAGCGTTTATCCTGAGCCAGGATCAAACTCTCCGACAATTTCAACTCACCGAAGTGAGTCAAGGTTCGAACGGAGAACCCTCACCCGCACTTACTTCTTACCGCTATCCAATTGTTAAGGTGCCCTGCGCACCAACGAAACGGCGCACAGCGAGGGAGTCTATCGTGGTCGCTCCGCGCGTGTCAAACAATCCGCCGACACACGCGGACAACCTCTTCGGCTCGCTCTGTTGACTTGAAAAACTGCTGCGCCAGGTTAGCTCTGCGCTTCGCCGCGAGGCGGAGGTGTCGCTCTGCTGTGCGCCCGTCCGGCGTAGGAATGACCCCGCTGTGCGGGGCCCCCGGACGCTTCGGGTCTCGCAGGACCCGTCGCTTTCGTACGTCTTCGACATACTACCTATCAAGCTCGCGTCAAGTCAAGAACACCGGGCGCGTGCGACACTCGGTGGCGGCGGACATGCACTAGCTGTAGCCACCAGTGAACGGCGGGACCTGAAGTTCCATCTGCGGCAGGTGCAGCGGCGGCGAGCCTTCGCCGCAGCCTCCGTGACCGTTGTGCTGCGACCGGAACATGATGCGGCCGCCCGCGAAGAGCGGCTCATGGAGGAAGTCCCACGCCGGCCTCACCGTCGTCCTGGCGATGAGGCGCTTCGACGAGTCCTTCAGGCTCACAGCATAGAAGTCGTTCAAATCGAAGAAGATGCCGATATCCGGATCCGTGGGCGAGGGCGTCACGTATGCGTCGAGGCGGACAACGTCCGCGCAACCGGATGGACCAGGATCTTCGCTGCGCTGCGGGGTCCGTACGGACCGACGATCAGTCGCCCGTCTGCGGTCCAATACTGCCCGGCACACGCGAACGCGCCCAGCACACGAAATACTGGCTCGCCGCTCGCGCCGTCGAACACGGAAAGATCGTAGGCGGGGTTCGGCTCCTCCTTCGATGGCTGGCTGTGCAGTACCTGGACTCCAAGACGCCGCGAGTCCGGCGACCATCGGGGGTTGCTAGCAAAGACGAATGCGTCCCTGCTCCACAACTTCCGACCTCTAGCATCGAGGACGATGATGGCGTCTGTCGTCCGAAGTCTCTGCCCAAGCCGCCTCTCCGTAAGCACGAATTTCGAGCCGTCGGGCGACCACTCCGCCCAGTCGAGCCTGTCAGTCAGCCAGATCGGTTCGCTGCTGTCCATCCGGATTAGATACAGAAGCGATACGGGATGATCGGCGTTCGGCATGGCGAAGTCGATCACGAGGGCGCTGCTGTCCGGCGCCCATTGCTCCAAGCGAGGCTGCGCGCCGGGCGTGTGCTCCACGACCGAGCCTATCGCGCTAATCGCCGCCTGCGTGAGCGTGCCGCCGTCGGGGGCGATGATGCCGTACGAGCCCCCCGGTACCGTGAGCGGGGACCAGCCCTTCGAGACGGTGTCGAGCACATACGTAACGCCAGGGTTGGCGCTGTCCTGCGTGCTCCCAGGCGTCGCCGGTGGCGGCAGTTTGCAATAGTAAAACAGTTTGCGGCCGTCGGACCGGGCGGTGGGACCGCCGCGTGCCTGGTCTTTCGCCGTCACCCACCCCTCGGCAGCACCCGTCACGGGGTCGAGAAAGAAGATCCCGAAGTCGTCCGACGCAATCGTCTCGCCCGGCGCGAACACCAGGTGGCGTGGCGGCGCGAACGTCGTGCCCTCCGATGCGGTAGGGATATCGCGCGGCGTGGCATCGTTCGAAGCCGTAGCGGTGACGTCCGCGTTCGGCCCCGCCTTACCTGTCCGGCACGCTGAAGCCGCCAACAAGACGGCGACAGCGAGTAGGATCGTGCGTCTCACCGTGCCAGTGTCGCATAGATCGCTTACGGTTATGCGCCACCGCTCGGTATGGCGCAGGCTTGAACCTATCGTCCATCACGCCGTGCAGACACCCGATGGATCAGGCCGCAGCTGTCCCGCGCCGTCGCGCCCGCCGCCAGCGGCGTCCACAGCACATCACTGCCGCGGGCGATAACCGGCGCGCGGTCTCGCTCGCGACGCGGGATCTTCGCGTCCACGTATAGATCTTGCAGCTTCTTATGCCCGCCACTCCGGAGCGCGACGCGATCGCCCGGCCGCCGGCCGCGCACGATCGCTTCGTTCGGCAGCCTGACGACGGCGTGCGCCACGGCGTCGCGCGGGCACGGTGTCTCCTCGCCTATTCGCGAGATCTCCATGCGCCACGCGCCGGCCTGACCGCCGAATGGAATCGCCGCTTCAAAACCCAGGTCGATGGCCGCCGGTCCCGGCGTGCCAATGGACAGCACGACGGCCGCCGCATCCACGGTCGCGACGACGCCGCGCGGCAGTTCGAGCACCGACCCGGTCGTCGCAGACGTGGTACCCGCGAGCATCGCATAGTGCACGCGTCCGAAGTCGCGCGCGTCCCCGAGGAGCTGGATCAGAGCAAGCCGATACGCATAAGGGACGACGTAGGCAGGAAGCCGGTGAAGCGCATCACGCGAGAGCGCAACTTCGCCCGCGCCCGAGTACTCGCCGCCGGCCATGATCGCGGAGCTTGCGATGGCATCGAGCATGGCCGCGCTCGCACGGGCATCGACGGATAGCGTGAGAAGGGACCGGCGCGCGTCGGGCGCGATCGCCTCCATCGCGGGCAGCAGCTCCAACCGGATGCGGTTGCGCGTAGGGCCGCGGTCCTCGTTCGTCGCGTCATCGGCGTAGGCGAGCTTGCGCGCTGCGCAGTACGTGCGCGTCTCCTCGCGCGATACGCCGAGCAGCGGCCGCCACACTTCGAGCGCGACGCCGGCCTCCTCGCCACCCGGCGCTGACGGCGCGAGCACCGATGCCGCCGCCATGCCCGCCAGCCCGTGCAGGCCGGCGCCCCGGAGCGCGTGCATCAGCACGGTCTCCACCTGATCGTCCGATGTGTGCCCCGTCACTACGACGCGCGCGCCGAACTGCGACGCGGTCGCGCGAAGGAAGCCGTAGCGCGCGGCACGGGCCGCGGCCTCACCCCCGCGCGGGGCCGTCCACGCGCCGGTCTCCAGCGATAAGCCGTATCGCGCGCACAGTACTGTCACAGCGTCGAGGTCGCGACGCGCAGCCTCTTCGCCGCGCAACCGGTGGTCGAAATGCGCCACGATCACCCTAGCCGGCCGGACTATACCTGCTTCGCAGAGCAGCGACACCATCGCCGCCGAGTCGGCGCCGCCCGAAGCGGCCAGCACGACCCGCTCGCCGCCAAGGCACGGCAGGCGCCTCGCGGCATACGCACGCACGCGCCCTTCCAGTGACCGAGCTTTCCGATCCATCATCCCAGCAATCTACCGCGCCCTGCCATTCCGGTGAGGATTCAGCTTCCTTTCGCCGGATTCGGGCTACGGCAGGGGCCAGAAAGGGCCGGCCCTCACAAAGGGAGATCCAATGCGTATCGTTGCCGCTACCGTCTTCATCGCCGGACTGCTGATCGCCGGGCTTCTTGGCGGCTGGGTCCCGATGAACCGATACGGCGTCCGGGACCGTCGGCACGCCGGCGCACGCGGGCGCGGTCAGTAACGGCCGTCCCGAGGACTGCACGAACGTCAACTTCAGCGTGAACGCGCGCGGCGAGAACACACGGACTGTGCTTCTGGAGAGCGGTGACCTGCTGAGCGGCACGGTCGAGGCAGACGGCGGCTTCGGCCGCATCGACGTGCTGATGCGCATCGTCTCGCCGCAGGGTGCCGAGCTGTACGCGCCACCGAAAGCGTCACAGCTTGACTTCACGCTGGCGGCGAAGATCCGCGGCGACTACAGCTTCGTGTTCGACAACCGATACTCGCTGTTCACTCCGAAATCGATCGGCTTCTACTACTGCATCGACAGAGGGCGCCGGCCCCGAAGGCGCCGGGCGTGCCACAGAACGCGCCACCGATCCCGTGACTGAGGTTCATGGAAGTCGGAGGTGGAACGCCACATCGCCGACGGCAAGTGGCTCGAACTGATGGCAGATACTCAAAACGAGATCGGCACGTTCGGATCCGGCTTCTGACTTCCGAGAACCTACACGCGGATCGTCTTCAGGTCATCGGCGATGAGGATGCCGGCGTCGGTGATTGCCTTCGGTGCCTCGCCGGCGCCCAGGTGCGTGAGGATGAACTTGGTGTGCGGGCTGATCTTCTCGCGCAGCTTGAGGACGTCGCGCGGCGTCAGGTGCGGGCCGCATTGATCGCCCCAGCATGAGCACTCACACACGAACACGTCGGCGCCGTCGGCGATCGGCACCAACGGCGGGCACATCGTGGTGTCGCCGGAGTAAGCGATGCTCCCCTCAGGGATCGTCACGCGATAGCAATAGCAGTCAAGGTCGTTCACGTGCACGACTTCGCGAGCCTCGAACGCCAGATCGCCGATCAGCCCATGTTTGCCGTCCCGCGCTTCGATGAAGTCAAGGTCGTAGCCGCGGTCCTTCTTCCGGAAGACGTTCGAGAACGCCAGGTCGGTCGCGGACTTCAGCCGCTTCGCGACTCCGGGCGGACCGATGATGGTGAGGTCCTTGGTACGTGGCTCCAGCTCGGCGAAATCCAGCATGAGGAACGGCAGGCCGAAGAAGTGGTCGCCGTGGAAGTGGCTGATGAAGATGACTTCGATGTCACGCGGATTCTTGCCGAGTTTCTTGAGATGCGGGATGAGCGTAGGCGGCGCGTCGAAGAGGTAGCGGTCGTTCACCAGGAACGAGCTCCAGTAACGCGTCGGCGCGAAGGCGTTGCCGGTCCCGAGAAATGTCAGGTCGAGAGCCATCAGCCGGTCAGGCCGCCGCGACGCACGTGCGTTGCACACCGTCGAGGAAGCCCCACAACGCGTCCGCACATTCGCGCGCCGACGACAGCACGGCCGAGCGCGACGCTTCGTCGGTCACGTGGCGGCGTACCATGCCGGCGCCAACTTCCGCGTGAATCTCATCCGCGCCGATGTGCACCTCGAAGAACTGCAGGCTGCGTTCGTCCGCGACGCCGTAGAACTGCTTGAGTCCGGCGATCTTCGTCTTCGCCACTTCGGGCACCTGCGACTCGTAGACGAACAGCGCGGCACACGCCTCGGCGAATGAGCGGCGCGTCGTCACCTCGCGGAAGAGGTCCACGAGGTGCTGCGTTTCCGGTAAGGGCGCCGCGCCCTCGACCTCCGCGCGCGTTGCGCCGACGCCCTCGGCGAATCTCAGCCACAGCTCCGGGTGGTTCTCGTCGCCTCGCTCCTCTTCGATGAGGTTCTCAAGCAACTCCTGCCGCTCCCCTTGGTCCGGGCAGATGGCGTGAGCGCCGCTCACGTACTGCGGGAACGCGAGCACGTGGGCGTAGTACTGACCGGCGTAGCCGCGCAGGTGGTCGAGGGTCAAGTCGCCACGCTGCCAAGCCTGATAGAAGGGGTGCTTGAGCAGGCCGCGCTCGTCGATGATGCCCTGGATCTCGTCGATGATGTCCGCCGTCGCCACCATGCCCGGCTCCCTCCGCTACTGCGCTCGTCCGCGAGGCCCCTGCAAACAGCAGTGTTATAGCAGGGGTTCCGGTTGGAAGCGAGACACGAAGCCAACCGCCGAACTTCGCTCTTAGCCGATGGCTACGCGCGCAGCCGCCCGATGGGCGAACCCGCCACCCATTCGCACACGAAGAAGGGGGATCGCTTTGCGGCGATCCCCCTTTCCGATCGGTGCTGCTGACGTTAGCTACAGACCGGGGTTGAGGTTGGAACCGGGGTATTCGTCGCGGCCGGCGGCGTACCGGTTGCCGTTGGCGGAACGGCCGTTGCCGTCGCCGTGGCAGTACCCGTAGCCGTCCTCGTCGGCGTACTGGTCGAGTCGCCGCAATTGGTGATGCTCACGCCCGTCTTGTCCTCGGGCACCGTCGGCACATCGCCGTGCAGCCCGTCCGCGTGCAGGTCGACGTGATCCACCGTCGATGTCGAGTCCGGCACCGTGATCGACACGCTGAACGTGTCTGTGCTGTTGTGGCTGAGGTCGCTGAGAGACTCGTCGTCCTTGACGATGATCACGTTGTCGTTGCTGGCGTAGACGACTACGCAGACGTTCGGGCTCTCCAACTTGGTCGAGTCGTTGTTCTTGATCGTGCCGGTCACGACCAGGCTGGTGCCGTTCCGGACCGCCTTCACGTTCGAGTACGTGACATCGATCGAATCCGCCGTGCCGACCTTGAACGTCGAGTCAAAATTGATCCGCGCCAGACCGACGTTCGTATCCGTATAGGACTGCGAGCTCGTCGACGAGAAGTAGTCGACTGCGCCGTTCTGCAGTGTCCGCTCACACTGGGGATCGGCGTTCTTCGTTTCCACGACTGACAGGTTCGAATCGAGGAACGCCACGAGAATGTGATGGCTGAGAATATTGACGCCGCTGTCGTTGTGGATTTCGCCGGCGAATGTGTCGTGGGTGCCTATCTTCGTCAGGGAGATGTGCGTGATGGTGCAGGTACCGGCAAAGCCGATGATCCCGGCCACCAGAAACCCCGCGGCGATGAGCTTCTTCTTCAAATGGTGCCTCCTTACAGGCAGGGACAGCCCGGCGCTGCTGCGTCTGCTGCCATGACTAAGACCAATCGTCCGTATAACGACCAGGCTCCGGAAAGGTTAACTGTTCTCGGCAGACTCTTCACTACTCAATTGGCGGCGAAGCGAGTTATGTCGATGAGCGCGCGTTCGTGCATGCCCTCACCGACTTTGACGCCGTCCTCGTTGACGACCTCCACATCGAACACGTACCGGCGGCGATTGACCTCGCGCAGCGCCACTCTGGCGGTCACCGTCTTGCCGATCGTCGTCGGCGCCAGGTGCTTGATATCGACGCGATACCCGACCGACTGTTCGCCGGTATCCACGTAGCGGCCCATCAGCCGCACGCAGGCCCCTTCGATCAAGCCAACCATCGATGGCGTGGAGTACATCGACGGTACGTCCGGCCCCAGATGCGTGATGCCCATATCCGGCGTCGTGGTGATGGTCATCTCGTCGGCAATGCCGGGGACGAACTCTGGTTTCAACGGCGGCTCCTTTCCACGTACCCTGCCGCCGGGCATGCTAACACACCATCGCGATGGCGAGCATGAGATCAATGTGATACCGGCCGCCGCACCATCTGTGTATGGAACCGCCGGCGCCGCCGGCGGCAGCACAGAACGAATTGACGTGAACGATCGGTTAAAGAACTGCCGGCACCGTGAGCTGACCGTACGGCATCACGCAGACCGACGGCTCGCGGCCAGCCGCCGTCCGCTTCTCAGCGATGATCTTCGCCAGCGTGCCGGTCACATCCGGCGCATACCGCAGGTGTGCGCGCTCGACGGTCTCGCGCGGCAGCGCCGAGTGCAGCCATACATCACAGCGAGACTGCACCATCGCCTGCACCTGTACTTGCCATTGGTCAACCGTCGTCTCATGTAGCCCATCGCCGAGGCGTTCCAGCAGCGCGGGCGGCGATGCCTCGGTCGTCAGCAGGTGCGCGTACTCCGCCGCGCCCAATCCCTCGCGGCACTCCGCGACGAGGAGGATCGTCCCGCCCGAAGCGCAGGCTTGCCCGGCGACCGACATGCCCTTCACCGACTGGTACAGGACCAGATCCGCCGGATAGCCCATGTTCGTCGCGATGACGATGTCGAACAGGTGCGGGATCGGCCGAAGGGCCTGTCTGGCCGCCTGGGCGATGGCGGCGTCATGCGCCGCGACCAGTTCGCCCGCGAAGACGCCTGTGATGCGCTTCTCCTCGTCGAGCGTCACGTTGAGCGTGAATGAGGGCTGCGACTTCAACGCGACGTCTCGCATCTCCTCGAAGATCGGGTTGCTGTCCGTGGAGCACCACGTCGCCAAGGGATGCCCGACCATCTGCGCATCGTGATTGGCCATGATCGATGCAGCGCCGGCGATGGCGGGCAGCACCGCCTTGCCGCCGCCGGAGTAGCCCGCGAAGAGATGCGGCTCGACGAATCCCGTGATGATGCGGAGGTCTGCGTGCATGTAGGCCTGGTTCAACCGCACATCGACGCCGCGCGGAGTCGTGAAAAGATGCTCGTGCGTCGACGCGTCGCGCGCATCGTGGTCGACGACGGCGTAGCGTGCGAGGATCTCGTCGCCGAGTACGCGCTGCAGTTCGTCGGCTCGCGACGGCCGGTGGAGGCCAGCGCCGATGACGATCGTGATGTCAGTGCGGGCGATGCTGCCTGCATCGAGCGTCTCCAGCAGGGGCGGCAGCAGCACCGTGTTGGGAACGGGACGCGTGACATCAGCCACGACGATGGCGGCACGTTGACCGGCCCGGACCAGCGACCGCAGCGGGAGGCAGCCGAGAGGCGCATCGATCGCGGCGCGGACGGCGGCTTCTGGATCGGGCAGTGGCGCCGTGCGCTCGGGCACCAGCACGGTCGCGCTGTCCGGCACCTCGGCATCGATGCCGTGCTCGCCGTAGGGGAGGTGGATCTTCACTCCGTCTGCTCCCACTCCCAGCGGTCGTTGCGTTGATGGAGCGCGCGGATGTGATTGATCTCGCCCGCGTGGAAGCTATCGTGCTGGATCAGCCGGCTCAGGATCCAGCGCGTCGACCGCGTGCCGCCCCAGTTGACGCGCCGGTCTCTTGCCAGCTCATCGTCGCCTTCCAGCGCATCGACGCTCTTGCGCAGCGCGAGGTCCGTCTCTCTCCACCAGTCGACGAGCTGCCCAGGGGTGAAGCCGTCATCTGACGTGGGCGACTGCGCGTCGTTGAAACGCGGGTCCATCCACGTCAGCGATGCGTCGCCGAACGCATGGTTGTCGTACATCAGCTTGCATGATGCGATGTGGCCGACGATCGCACGGATGGACCGCGCGCCGCCTGGCGGCACCCATGTCCAATCGTCGTCCGCCAGGTCCTTGAGGTTCGCGAACAGACCGTCGAACGCCTGGCCCATATCCCAGATCGTGTGGTCGAGCAGGATGCGGCTCATCACGAAAGCATAGCGCGCTGGTGCCGGCGAGTCTCTCGAACGCCATCGATGGTAGCGTCTTGTAGAATCCGAGCAACTTGACGATGCGCCAGGCGGGTCTGAAGTAGGTGCCACATGAAGTACTGGGTCGTGATCGAGAAGTCAGCGGAAAACTACGCCGCCTACGTGCCTGATCTACCCGGTTGCGTGGCAACCGGCAACAGTCGCGACGAGGTGGAACTGAACATCCGCGAAGCGATCGAGTTTCACCTGGCGGGGCTGGCGGAAGATGGCGACCCGATCATCGCACCGGCGTCATGGGCGCTCGAGATCGAAGTCGCTGCGCCGCCAGCGTCAAAGATCACGAGAGCCGGCTAACGGCGGAAGAGTCCGTCACCCTTCGACAACAGGCATCCCGAGAAACTCACCGTAGCGCCGTGCCGCCGGACTCACGCGCTGGTGGTGTGATGCCAAACCTTCCCGTCGGCCCGAAGAAAGAACGACTCGCCACACGATGGGCATGCTCCGAGCGGATGACCAGAGTTGGGAGTGACGGACGTTGGTTTCTGGAGCGATCCAGGGCAACGAGGGCGCCGTTTGTAAACCTTCTTTGGCACCGCTGATGGCAATACCCTCGCTAGGTTGGACTCATGGATCTTGAGCACCTCGTAGGTTGGCGGATGGCTGGAGTAAATCGCGATCTCTCCCGGGGCGTTGCCCGCGTACTCTCCCCGAAACGTCATTAGGTCGGGCTTGTACCGCAGAACCTGCTTACGAACTGCATCAGCCACTCGCAGCGCCCTGGCCACGCGCGCCGCCTCAATGCGATCTTCGAAGTCGGACGTATACACGCAAATCACGTGGTCGTTCCACGGCCCCGCGGGGTCGTGGCGCATGTGCCAATCCGTCGACACCTTCGCGGCGATACCGAGTTGCCCCGCTTCGGTGGCAATCCTGACTCTATCCCAGCAGTATCCAACATGGTCGCATGTCACGTGAATCAACCACTTCCCGGTTCTCTGAATGGGCGGCGGAGCCGGAGCCACTGGGTTGGGCGCGTATGCCCGCACCCAGAAATGCCCGTCGGGTGCCTTGCAGGGACTCACGGTCGCAGGCAACTGTCCTTCGCTCGGTGGGACAAAATGCGAGCGGACTTCGTCCCGTGCTGAGCGCGGCGTTTGCTTTCGACGGTTACTAGGCATCTCTCGACCCCTGCCGATGAAGCCCTATCCCTCGTCGCGCGTGCCGGGCACCGGCGGCGCGGCGACGCTATTGGCGGCGGGCCCCTTCGCGCCACCCATCGTCGCGACCGAAGAGCCGATCTCTTCGATGATCTTGAAGTCGCCCTCAGCCAGCGGTTGCAGCTCGCCTCGACGCTGCGCATCGAACAGCTCGAAGAGCGTTTTCTTGTGCGGGCGCTTGCGTCCGATCGGGCACGCCTGCCAGTCCTCGAGCGACTCATCGCAATAGCCGTAGCGTTTGTCGCCGCACTTCGGCTGGATGTATTGCGCCAGCTCCGGAAAGCTCCGATGCACTTCGGCGCGCATCTGTGACGCCACCTGCCGAAACTCCCACTGTGCACGCGTACACAGGCGCAGGTCGCAGATGTGCAGCAGCTCCAAAAAATCACGACGATCTTGAAGTTCGTGTTCGCGGCGTTCGGGATCAGGAAGCGGGCATCTTCGGCGGGCACGCCGGCGTCGATCATCTCCTGGTAGAGATCGCCGAGCTGACCGAACGCGTCCTCCATCTTCTCCGCGAACCCCTTCCGCTTCACGGTCTCCGGGATCGTGTACGGAAACTCACCCTTCTTGAATGCCACATAGCGCTGGCTCTGCTGCTCGAAGCTGATACCGATGTGATGGCGCACGAACTGGTGGCTGAACGCCCTGCTCACGCCCGAGATCGCAAACTCAAACCAGACCTGCTCCAGCGGCGACGCGTGCCCCGTCTCCAGCCGCTTTTCGATGAAGTCCAGCATCTGCTCGCGCGTAATGCGCTCCGACTCGATGCGGTCAACGATCGTCTGCGGCGTCAACGCCGAATACGCCGTCCGATAGGCGACATAGAGTGAGCGCGCAGGGTCGCTCGTGTGGTCGAGCAGGCGGACGTTGATCGCCATCGTGAAACCGGACCTCACTGTCGCAAAGGACAACTGCGTGTCAGTTTACCCCATGCCTTTCGGTCAGGCGCCGACACGGGTTCTCCACGCAATTCCCTGCGCCGCCGCGGCGAATTCGCAGAGGCGGGCCGGCGCTGTGCAGCGAGGCGATATCGAAGGCTATATCGAGTGAAAGGCGGTGCCCTTCACCAGGAGCACAATCAGCGCCCCAGCGGCGATGAACGGCGCGTACGGGATGGGGTCGCCCTGGCCGCGGAGCCGCGTGATGATCAACATCGCCGCCGCCAGTCCGCCTGAGATCGCCATCACCAGCATCGCCGGCACCACCAGCGTCAGGCCGAGCGCGAAGCCGACGAAGAACGCCAGCTTCACGTCTCCCATGCCCATCGCGCCGCCCGTGAGTATCGAGGGCACCAGCAACAGCCCCCCGAAGAGCAGACCGCCCGCCACGACATCCAGCCGGTTCGCTCCAGGGATCACCATGCCGATGACGAATGCGGCGACGATCGCCGGATAGGTCACGGAGTTCGGCACGCGAAACGACAGCAGGTCCGTCGCGGCGCAGATGATCAGCGCTGAAGCGTAGAACGCGGCGATGGCGAGTTCAGATTCGCTGCCCCGGTACTGCAGCCCTATGAGTGCGAACGAGACAGCTGTCGCGGCGACGACGAAGATGGTGCGCAGCACAGAGTGCGTCGTCAGCAGCGTCGGCACTTCGGCGGGTGCGGGCGGCCCAAATGGTGCGAGCGTGAGTCGAGCTGCGTCGGACTTCAGCGCGGGCGTGTCGACGCCGGCCGCATCAGCGCGGACGTACGGCTCCCGCGCCAGCCGTGCGACCAGGTAGTCGAGCACAAAGCCGAAGAAGAAGCCGACGATAGCCATGGTAATGATGGTCAAGTTCGATCTCTCCTCGCTGACATGATCGGCGGGAGAACTCGCGTCTATGTAGGTCAAATCCCGTACCAGCCCGAAGTCTCAGAAGCGATGGAAGGCGGAACCCTCAAGTAGCATCACGACGATCATGCCGATCGCAATGTACGGCCCGTAAGGGATGGCGCTTTGGCGCGCGCGAAGCCGGGATCCGATGAGAATGGCGCACGCCACGAGCCCACCCGCCAGCGCCATGATCAGCAGCGCCGGAAACGTCAGCCGCCCTCCGAGCGCCAGCCCCATGAACAGCCCCAGCTTCGCGTCGCCGATGCCGTTGCCGGGCAGCAGGGCGAAGGCGAGAAGCACACCGCCACCAAGCACGGCGCCTAGCAGCACATCGATTCGATCCGCGCCGGGCGCGAGCATACCAACCGCGAATGCGCCGAGGATCGCCGGGTATGTCACGGCGTTGGCGATACGGCGCGCCAACAGATCCGTCTCGGTGCAGATGATCAGCACGGCGGCGTATGCCGAAGCGATCGCCGCCTGCCACGGCCGGCCGCCATAGAAGTGCCACACCGCGCCGAACAGCAACATCGTGAGCGCGACCACGATCGCGGTGCGGTATCCAGCACCCTCCCGCAGAGCCCACGGCGGCTGCAACGGCTCATCGTCCGCGACGCCACTTACACTCTCTGGCTCGCCCGCGCCGGCTTCGTCGCTCTCTTCCTCATCAGGCGACGCATACCACTCGAGCGCGAGCTTTGCGCCGAACACGTCAATGATCAGTCCGGCCGGAACGGCTAACAGGGCTCCGACCAGCGTCAGCAGCATCGCGATCCTCGCGCGAAATCATCTTGAGCCGCGGCCGGCGGACGCGTATAGCGGCTCATGCCGGGCGCAGCCGCCAGGCGGGATGCGAGCTGTCCAGCCAGGTGTTCGCCAGTTCTTGGTCTGAGCTGTTCCAGAGCGGCATGTGCGGGTTGCGGACGTACCCCCAGATCAGTTGCCGCTCCACCGGCGCCGCGTACTCGATGCGCGCATTCACTTTCGACAGCAGGTACTCCTGCGCGTCGAGGCCGATCTGGCGGCGGGCGTCGAAGTCGAATTCGGCGCGCGACTTGTCCAGCATCGCGTCGAGCTGAGGATCCTGCAGGCGATAGGTGTTCATCGGCTGGCCGCTCCGAAAGTGCGGGTACAACCAGTCGTCCAGGTCGACGCCGCCATCTTCCATCATGAAGGTGAACGCCGTCACGCCCTCCGTAGCGCCGTCGAGATTGCGGCCGAGCGCTGACGCGATGACTACGTGCCCGCTGGCGTCAACAACGGGCGTCACGCTGATGCCGAGCGCATCGGAAAGCTGGCGCTGCAAGGACGGCGCCGCCCGTTCCATGATCGTCTTGGGCACGCCGGCGAATAGCACTTTCACTTCGCCCGCGCCGCGGTCGCCGGCGGCTGCCGCCCAGAGCTGTCGCGCCTGCTGCAGATCCTCGGCTCGCCCCGCGCTGTCGCTGCGGTAGCCGGGACGCTTCGCCAGGTTGTCATCGGACAGCGCCCAGCGTGATATGGCCGGCGCGACAGGTCCGCTGATCCGGGCGGAGGGTTGGCCGTCGACCTCCGGATACACCAGCGAGGCCAACCCGTAGCGGTCGACCGCCAGATGGATCGCCCGCCGCGCGCGGTCGTCGCTAAAGGGCGCCCGGTCCAGCAGCAACCGGCTGGCGAGGATAGCTCCGGCGTCACCTTGCTTCACCACAATGTCTGACAGGTTGGTCTTGCGTTCTTGATCCAGCACCGCCCCGTCGCCAAAGCCGGTGGCGTCAACCAGGCGGCGCTCGAACGCCACACGCTGGAATGCATCCTCTTGCGGTGAGTAGAAGGCGTCGTATCCGTCGATGTACGGCCGCCCGTCACCCGTCGAGCCGGCATCGTCTCGCGCGAACCACTGCGGATTGCGACGGAGCTTCATCGCTACGAGCGGCTCGAACGACTCGAGCATGAAGGGACCCGTGCCGATCATCGCAAGATCGCTGTCTGCCTGATCCGTGTTGTCCACTACTTCTTTCGGCAGGACGAACGCGTGCAGTCCCGCGAGAAAACTCAGGAACGGCGCCACGGGTTGCTTCAGCTTAATCACCAGCGTCCGCGCGTCACGGGCGTCGATCCTGTCGATCACGCTCCAGTTGCCAGATCGGAAGAAGCGGCGGCTACTCGGGCTATTCTTGTTGAGCTGCCGCTCGATGCTGTACTTCACGTCGGCGGCGGTCAGCGATCGCCCGGCTGTCTTGGGATACGCAAGCCGGTACTTTTGGACGTCATGGAACGTCACATCCTCGCGGAGCTCGACGATGTACGTCGTCTCGTCCGGCTGCTCGGGCATCGATTCGGCGAGATCCGGGACGATCGTCCCCGCACGCTCGTCTTCGTAGCGCAGCACGCGGCTGAATATCGCCGAGTGCATGTTGGCGATGGGCCCGAACTGCGTGAGGTGAGGATCGAGCGAATCCGGAGGCATCGCATCGAAGTTGTAGCTGCGGAGAACGCCGCCGCGCGACCCCGCCGGCACCAGCGTCGGTACAGCCGTCACGTTGGGCTTTACGCCAGTTGGGGTAGCACGTTTCTTACCGCCGCACCCGACGACTGCCGCGGCCGATGCGGCAGCGGCCACCGAACCGGAGAGCGCGAGAAAGCTGCGGCGCGTGAGCGGCGCGGCATTGGTCCGCCGGAAGCGCCTGGTCGCCTCGGGCGAGTTCACTCGGGAGATGCCCGTGTAACGCTGGCCACGACGCGGTTCCAGCGCTCCGAGATGCTGCGCCGGATCGGCGCGAAGGCGATCACGCCGACGCCCGGGCGAGCTCCGGTTCCGTAAGCTCGTCGATGTCGCCCTTCCAGTCGCACGCCGTGCACTTCGCAGTGCCTTTGGCCCCGACCACTGTCAAGCTCTTGCATACCGGGCAACTCTGCTTGAGCGGCCGGGACCAGCTCGAAAAGTCGCATTTCGGATAGTTCGCGCACGAATAGAAGATGCGGCCGCGCTTCGTCTTCTTCTCGACCATCTCGCCTGCATCCTTCGGACAGAGGACGCCGACCTTTTTGAGGATGGGCCTGGCACCCTTGCACTCCGGATATTTCGAGCAGGCGAGGAACTGGCCGAACCGGCCTCGCTTGATCACCATCGGCGATTCACAGATGTCGCATTTCTCGTCGGTCTGCTGAGCTTGGGCCGCGGCTTCTTCGCCGACCGGGCGCGTGCTCTTGCACTCAGGATAAGCGCTGCACGCCAGGAATTGGCCGAACCGGCCCCAGCGCAGGATCATCGGTTTGCCGCATTTGTCGCAGACCTCATTCGTCTGTTCCTCGACCCGGGGCGCGTCAGCCGCGGCAGCCAACGCGACTTCTAATGGCTCGTAGAACTCCCGCACGACCGGCGGCCACGCGCGGTCGCCGCTGGCGACATCGTCCAGCTCGTCCTCCATGCGCGCTGTGAAGCCGGTATCGACGATGCCGGGGAACTGCTCCGTCAGCATGTCGCTGACGACGAGGCCGAGATCTTCAGGCTTCAGGGCGCGCCCGTCCTTTTTCACATAGCCGCGGTCCTGGATCGTCGACATGATCGCGGCGTACGTCGATGGGCGGCCGATGCCGTTTTCCTCCAACGCCTTCACCAGCGTCGCCTCGGTGAAGCGCGGGGGCGGCTCGGTGAAATGCTGGTCCGGCTGCACCTGCAGCAGGCGTAGCAAGTCGCGCTCACTTAGCTCCGGCAAACTCTTCTCGGCATCTTCGTCGGCGTCGGTGTCTCGGCCTTCGATGTAGACCTGGCGGAAGCCCGCGAACCGCATATGGCTCGCGGAGGCGCGCAACAGGTACGGCGGCTGCGCACCCACTACGCCATCGATCTCGACGCTGACCTGGTCGAACACCGCATCCGCCATCTGGCTGGCCATCAGCCGCTGCCAGATCAGACCGTACAACTTGAGCTGGTCAGGCTTCAGAGAAGCACGCAGCATCGGGGGCTCGCCAAAGCTCGATGTCGGCCGGATCGCCTCGTGGGCCTCCTGGGCGCCCTTCGACTTCGCCTTATAGAAACGGGGCTTCTCCGGCACGAACTCGCGCCCGTACTTCTGCGCGATGAGATCCCGTGCCTCGTTGCGGGCCACATCGGCGATGTTCAGCGAGTCGGTCCTCATATAGGTGATCAGACCGACCTGGCCCTGGCCCGGGATCGTCAGCCCCTCGTACAGCTGCTGCGCGACGGCCATCGTGCGCTTCGCCGAGAAGCCGAAGCGCCGCGATGCCTCTTGCTGCAGAGTGCTCGTCGTAAAGGGTGGCGCCGGGCGCCGGTTCTGTTGCTTCTTCTTCACGTCGCGCACGGCGTACGACGCGCGCCGCAGATCGGCCGTGACCGCCTCCGCGTGCTCGCGGCTGTTGATTTCGGCCTTCTTCGTGCCGGGCAGCCCTGCAAGTCGCGCCGTAAACGCATCATCATCGCCGCCCGCCTGCTTCGCGAGGCGGGTGTCGATCGTCCAGTACTCCTGCGGCGCGAACGCCAGAATCTCTCGCTCGCGGTCGACGACCATCTTGAGCGCAACGGACTGCACGCGGCCCGCGCTCAGGCCGCCGCGGATCTTCTGCCACAAGATCGGGCTGATCTTGTAACCGACGAGCCGGTCCAGCACGCGGCGCCCCTGCTGCGCATCCACGAGCCGCATGTTGATTTCACGCGGGTGGTCGAATGCCGCGAGCACGGCGTCGGTGGTGATCTCGTGAAACTCCACGCGCTGATAGCTGCCTTCGGGCAGCTCCATGGCCTCGAGCAAGTGCCAGGAAATCGCCTCGCCCTCGCGGTCGGGGTCAGTCGCCAGATAGACGCGGTCGGCGTGCCGGGCGGCTTCCTTTAGCCCCTTGACGAGTTCCTTTTTGTCCTTGGGAATAATGTACTTGGGCTCGAAGTCGCCATCGACGTTCACGCCGAGCTGCGATTTCGGCAGGTCGCGCACGTGCCCCACGGAGGCGCGCACCTCGTATTGCCGCCCAAGGATGCCGGACAGCGTCCTGGCTTTCGCCGGCGATTCGACGATCACGAGGTGCTTGCCGCTGCTTCCGCTCGAGCGTGCCTTGGAGGCGGCCTCGGACTTGGCGCGACCCGGGGCCTTTTTCGCGCCAGCCTTGCGGGCGGGCTTCTTCTTTGTTTGGATTGGTGCTTCGGTGAGGGCTTCGATGCCCCTCCCTGCCGTCATTTCTTCTGTCATTCAGTGCATCTGCTCCCCCGTTAGGCTGGATCTTGGTTGTTATACACAGCGCCTTGCCCGCCACAAAGCGTTGTCGGTCAGCGATACGGCCGCCTGAAGCCGACGCTCGACCCATGCTCCAAAGGGACCACCGAGGTGTGAGAAGCCGCCCCCGCGTGGCCACCTGCCATGTAGGAGAGTAACAAGCATGTCAAGCCGCCCCTCGGGATCGCCGCTCGAATTAGCTCTCCGGCAACCCCTTCATCAGCTCGAAACCAGTACGCGAACCAGACGCGAGACCGGATCAGAGGAGACGCTCGCCAGGCGCGCTGTCAGGGCGCGAGTTGTGCCCACGCGCTCCTCGGCTTTTCCAAAAGCGGCGCGTCAACGCACGCAGCGGCGCAAGTTCAATGGGCACCCCCGACGTCGCGCGTCCGGACGTAGTTCATGCGCCCGACCTGGCGCACGAGCCCCTTCAGCTCAAGCATCGCGAGCGTGCTGGTGACGGTAGCGATGGGCAGTCCGCTCTCGCGCCGAACGTCATCGATGTGGACCGGTTCTCCGCTGAGATGCTTCAGCAGCACGCCTTCCAGGTCGTTCGCAGGCATCAGTTCCGTCATCTCGATCTGGTGTGACGCCATACTCAGGTTCAGCTCGGCAAGTACGTCCTGCACGTCGAGGGTCAGCTTCGCCTCGCCGTCCTGGATGAGCTTGTTCGTGCCGCGCGAGTTGGGCGAGTAGATGCTTCCCGGCACCGCGAAGACCTCGCGGTTCTGCTCCAGCGCCTGTCGTGCGGTAATCAGCGCCCCGCTCTTGATGTCACCTTCGATGACCAGCACGCCGAGCGAAATGCCGCTGAGAATGCGGTTCCGCCGGGGAAAGAACTCACTTCGCGGCTGTGTGCCGAGCGGGTAATCACTGATCAATGTCCCACGCTCCGTGATCTGCTCCGCAAGCCGCTTGTGCTCGGGCGGATACACCAGGTCGAGACCACACGCGAGTACCGCAATCGTCCGTCCCCCTGCCTCGAGCGCCGCACGGTGGGCGATCGCGTCGACGCCGCGCGCCAACCCGCTCACCACCGTGACGCGGTTCGATGCGAGACCGCGGGCCATCTCCTCCGCCACCTGCCGTCCGTAGACGGAGACGCGGCGGGTGCCGACCACGGCTACCGCCCACTCATCAGCTGGCGAAAGAGTGCCGCGGACGTACAGCAAGGGCGGGCGGTCGTAGACCTCCAGAAGCTGCTTCGGGTAGTCGTCGTCGTGCCAGGTGCAGACGCTCACGCCATGCTGTTGAAGTTTCTCCATCTCGGAATCGAGGTCGATTTCGTCGCGACCGGCAACACAGGCTGACACCGAGCCGGAGTCCAACCCCGCCGCTCTGAGTTCGCCCGGCGATGCGCGCCAGGCATGCTCAAGCAGCCCGAAATGCTGCTCGAGCTGGGCGACGCGCGCCCGGCCGACGCGCGAGATACGGCTGAATCCGATCCAGTACTTACGTTCTACTTCGTCCATCAAGGGACGAGTATAGGCCCGATGCCGTTCGGAAGCTAGGGACTCTCTACATCCGCTCTGGCTCACTCAGCCGCCGGCGTGCCGGTCGAGGTTCCCGTGGGCGCTTGTCAAGCGGTACAAGTGCCAGTCCCCCTGCTCGTGCACGAGCGCATACCGCGACGCAAGAAGTCCCGATAGCTCTTCGAAGGGCGCGAACGTGTCGTCGGACACCAGCACGTATGCCGGCGGATGTGCGTTGAGATCGCGCAGGATCTCGCCCTTAGCGCCCGGGATCACCTCACCAATGAATGAAGTGTAATAGCGAGCCGGGTTGGTGAAGCCTCCTGCCGGGTACACCCACGGCAGCTCGCTCCACGTGTACAACGACGTGCCCGCACCATCCGCTTTCATGTACGAAACGACGTCGTTTACGGCGATCACTTTGCCGTCGAAGGCGTAGTCGTAGTCCTGATCGCTCATCGTCCCCCACTGGTGCGACGCGAAGGTCTGATAATAATCCACCGGGTTCAGCTGCGTTCGCTCGCGGTACGCCAGCGCAAACTGCCCAAAGACCACGGCCGCCATCAGCGCACTCGTTACGCCCAGAACCAGCCGACGGAACTCCTCGCGCTCAATCTCGAAGGGGTTGAAGGCGACCGTCAGTGCAAACGTCGGAACGGCCTGCTGCAGATAGTGAGGGAAGGCGAACGCGCTCGACATCGATCCGGCAAGGGCGAAGCCCAACCAAAGCGGCGCGAAGAGCTGCAGGGTGATGGGGCTGCCACCCCGGCGCCGATGCACGAGCCATGCCACCACGAGCAGTGCCGGTAGGTAGCCCATGAACTTCACGAATGGACCCTGCGCCGCACCGATCTCCGAATACAGGCCCAGTGATCCGACGATGGCGTACCAGTATTGCGGGAACGCGCCCGACACAACGAAGAACGCCACGAAAAGAGCCTGCGGCACTGCGAACCCGACCGCGAGCGGGACGAATGCGCGCACCGGACGTTCGTGCGTCAGCCAGATCATGACACCGACTGCCGCAGCATCGAACACGGCCACCTGCTTGTAGCCGGCGGCAATTCCAAACAGCACGCCTGCGACGGCGTAGAGCGCCCATCGCGACGGTTCGTCTCGTCGCTGAGCGATTACGAACGCCAGGACGCCGAGCGACGACGGGAGGATCATGAACGTCTCGGTCATCGCGACGTTGCCTTCGAGCAGCGGCGTGCCCATGAGCAAGGCAAAGATCACTCCCGCGACGGCGGCGCGACGCGCTCCGCCGAGCAAGCCGGCAAGCGTCATCACGACGCCCTGCGTCGCCGTCACCACCACCAGCGAAACAAGGTGCAGAGCGAAGACGCTCGTGCCAAGAAGCGATTGGATGCCCGCGTAGGTGAAGAAGATGAGCGGCGGTTTGTTGTCCCACGCATCGGCGTAGAGCATCTGGCCGGAGCGCATGTTCTCCGCGATGGCGGCGAAGATACCTTCGTCGCCGTACCAACGCGGTTCGTACAACGAGGGGTAGCGCAGAACGAACAGGAGCAGCACCGTGGCCACAACCGCACCGTACGGCGCAGCGCCCCTCACTCGCGAATGCGGCGTCAGTGGCGCTTGCACGTTGTGATCTTAGTACCTCTTGGTCGGTAGGCAGCCAACGAACAGCAGCACGGAGCGTCGGACACGTCTCCTCTTCCGTAGCCAATCAGGCACCGCAAGCGGCCTTCAGGTTCCGGGGCTGGCTCATATTCTTCGGCAGGCCACGCAAAACCGATCGCCAAACCTGGCGGTTCGGCCGTGAAGGCAGCGCGACGGTGAGGAGACTGAGCCACGCATCAAGATACCGCTGCTACGCCTTCGGGCGGAGGAAGCTTTGTCGCGCGGATTTTCTTGATCCGCCGGCCGAGCACGCTCAGCACCCGCAATGAGAGCCCGTCGACGCGCACCTCGTCACCAGCGATCGGCACCTTGCCGAGGTGGTGGTAGACGAAGCCGCCGACGGTGTCGTACTCCTGCTGGGCCTCATCGACCTCAAACCCGAACAATTCGCCGAGCGCGTCGATGCTAACACGGGCATCGAGGATCACCTCCGTCTCGTTCACACGCTCGATTGGAGCTTCTTCGCGGTCGTACTCGTCCTGTATCTCGCCGACAATTTCCTCGAGGAGATCTTCGATCGTGACGAGTCCCGCGGTACCGCCGTATTCATCCGCGATGATCGCGATGTGTACTTTGCTCTTTCGCAGTTCCGTGAGCAGTTCGTCAACGCGTTTGGATTCCGGAATGAAGTAGGGCGGCCGCGCGATCTCCGCCAGCGGCGGCCGCTCGTTCTCCGTAGTGCAGCGCAGCAGATCTTTCGCGTACACGATGCCCACGATGTCGTCGATCGTGTCGTTGTACAGTGGTATGCGGCTGAAGCCCTTCTCGACAACAAGCTTCAGTGCATCGTCGATCGTCTGGCTCACGTCCAGCGCTACAATGTCGATACGGGGCGCCATGATCTCGCGCACCGTCGTGTCTTCCATCTCGATGATTCCGCGTATCATCTGGCGCTCTTCTTCCTCGATCGGCTCGCCGTCTGTTTCGATCTCTGCGAGGCGCAGCAACTCGTCGGGCGCATCTGCGCCGTTGCGTACGACCGACGCGAATCCGTGGTCGATAGCCGAAGCCAGCGGTCCGAACAGCATGCGAAAGAGCCAGATCACCGGCACCAGACGCACACCCCAGCGCTCCGCATGCCGGGCCACGATCAGCCTCGGCAACGCGTCCAGCAGCGCGACGACGATCAGCACGCCCGCCGACACAACAATCAGTGCCGCCCAGGTATGCCCGCGCTCCCGCGTGATGAGAAAGATGCCGAGCGCCGTCGCGAGCACCACGGCTAGGCTACGCGCGACCGCCAATGAGCCGAGCGTGGACGCGCGCTCGGTGATGTAGCCATGAAGCCGCTGAGATCGGACGTGCCCCTTGCCTCCGGCCGCCCGCAGCTGCGCGCGGCTCGCCGACGCGACGCCCGCTTCAGCCGCGGAGACGACGGCAAGCATTGTCAGCGCGAAGAAGAGCAACAGAAGGCCCGCCGAAGTATCAGCGTCCAGCGTCGGGCTCCTTCTCGCGGGCATCGCTTCGCGCACGTATGCGTGCTGGTGCGCCGATAGCAATCATCCCAGGGGGCACGTCGCGGTTGACGACTGAGCCGGCGCTCGTCGACGCGCCTGCACCGATGTTGACCGGCGCCACCAGCATCGTGTCGCTGCCGATGAACGCCCCGTCGCCAATCTTCGTGCGATGCTTCTTCTCGCCGTCGTAGTTGGCGGTGATCGTGCCCGCGCCGATGTTCACGTCGGCGCCGACCTCCGCATCACCAATGTAGCTGAAGTGGCCCATCTTCGTCCGGGGCCCCAGCCGCGACGCCTTCACTTCGACGTAGTTGCCGATATGCACGCCTTCGCAGATGTATGAGCCCGGCCGCAAGTGGCTGTATGGCCCCATCTCAACGTGCGCTTCGAGCGTGGACTCGTCGATCGTGGAGTAGCGCACCACGCACGCGTCGCCGATGCTAGAGTCCCGCACGTCCGTCGTCGGCCCAATCGTGCACCCCGAGCCGATGGTCGTCGCTCCGCGCAGGTGGATGCCCGGTTCCAGCGTAGTTTCCGCGCCGATGCTCACGCCTGCATCGATGAAAGTGCTCGCCGGATCGACGATCGTCACGCCAGCGAGCATGTGCGCACGACGGATGCGGTGGCGTAGGATCTCCTCCGCTTCTGCAAGTTGCACGCGGTCGTTGATGCCGCGGACCTCATTAGGATCAGCCGCGCGCACCGCGAACGCGGGATTTCCCTCCGCGTGCGCCATCGTTGCAAGCTGAGTGAGGTACCGCTCGCCGTTCGCCGCCGGCTCGATCCGCGGCAGATGCGCCCACAGCCAGTCGGCCCTGACGGCGTACTGCCCGGAGTTGATGTGCACCAGCGCCGCGCGGTCGATCTCGTCCGTCTCCTTCGTTTCGACGATCGACGTCACGCGGTTGCCGGTGAGCTCGAGAAACCCATAGGCCTCGACCGCGACCTCCGCCGTGAGCAGCGCCAGGTCCGGCCACACCGGCTCATTGGCACCGTCCCGCCGCTCGACAGCCGCCATGAGCCTCGTGAGCGTCGACGGAAGCACAAGCGGCACGTCGCCGTTCATGATCAGGACGTATTCGGCCTCGCCCGCGGCGTCGCGAGCCGAGGCAACGGCGTCACCGGTGCCGAGCCGTTGCTTCTGCACGGCGAAGCTCACGCCATCACCGGCCGCGGTCCGCACCAGGTCAGCGGCTGCGTCAGGCCCGACCACGACGATGCAGTTGTCGATAGCAGCCTCGCGCGTAGCTTCGACGACGTGCCGCACGATCGGCAGGCCCGCGAGCGTGTGCGCCACCTTCGGCACGGCCGATTTCATGCGCGAGCCCTCGCCGGCGGCCATGATCACAGCGGCCCAGCGCGCGTTCACCTCGGCGGCGTCGCCTGCGGCAGCCCGCTGCTTGCGGGCGGACATTGCGATCGGGGGAGGTTTGTCGTCGTTCGTTTTCAAAATGTCGGCTGTATGGCGTCCCGCTATGGAGTGCGAAGGGAACGCCGACCTTCCCGATCGTATCGGCGGCTCTTCGAAAGTGTCAAGGGAGGTCATGTGCCGTCCCAGCCCCGAACGCAGCGGCAAGGACGCGAACGCGGCGTCGCTCCGAGGCCACGGCGTCGATGATCTGCGTGAGTACCCATGCACCGCTATTGTCGGCGCTTGTTCCCTATCCGATGACTCAAACCGCCTAGCCCTTAATCCCTGGTCCCTAACACGCAGTCCCTAACACCCAGTCCCTAACACCTAGTCCCTAATCCCTAGTCCCTAATAGACTGCCCTCGTATGAACGTAGACCAGATACGCAAGACCTTCATCGACTTCTATGTGGCAAACGGCCACCTGCTGATCCCGAGCGCGTCGCTCGTGCCGCATGGCGACCCCACGTTGCTCTTTACGAGCGCCGGCATGGTGCCGTTCAAGCCCTACTTCATGGGTCTCTCCCAGCCGCCCTCTCGCCGCATGGTCACCGTGCAGAAGTGCTTCCGTACCACCGATATCGAAAGCGTCGGCGACTACAGCCACCTGACGTTCTTCGAGATGATGGGCAACTTCAGTGTTGGCGACTACTTCAAGGAAGGCGCGATCAATTTCGCCTGGGAGCTGCTCACGCAGCACTTCAAGCTCGACCCAAACCGGCTCTGGATCTCGATCTTCGAGACCGACGACGAGACGCACGACCTATGGCGCGGCATCGGCGTCCCGGAAGAGCGCATCCACCGCTACGGCGAGGACTACAACTTTTGGCCCTCGAATGGCCCCGGCAGCGTCGGCCCCTGCGGACCCAACAGCGAGATATTCGTGGACCGCGGCCCGAAGCCCGGCTGCGAGTTCTGCGCCGCCGGCACCTGCAAGCCGAACCTCGAGCCCGACTGCGGCCGCTTCCTCGAGGTCTGGAATCTCGTCTTCATGACGCTCTACCAGGCCGAAGACATGACCCGCACCGATCTCCCGAACCCGAACATCGACACCGGCTCCGGCCTCGACCGCATGGCCTGCATCCTGCAAGGGAAGGAGTCGGTGTACGAGACCGACGTCTTCTCCGGCGTCATCGAGCGCATCGAGGCGCTCACCGGCAAGTCCTACGGCGAGACCGCCGCTGTCGACATGGCCATTCGCATCGTCGCCGACCACGCACGCGCGTCGGCGTTCCTCATCACCGACGGCATCATGCCGTCGAATGAAGGCCGCGGCTACGTGCTGCGCCGCATCCTCCGCCGCGCCGTCTATCACCTCACGCAGCTCTCCGGTGCGCCCGACACGACGCTGCTCGACAAGGTCGCCGCGTCCGTCATCGAAAAGATGCAGGAGGCGTACCCCGATCTCGGAGATCGGAGCGAATTCGTCACGCGCCTGCTCGCGTCGGAAGAGACGAAGTTCCGCGAGACGCTGGAGCGTGGCCGCGCACACCTCGACGCGATCCTCGCTGCAGCGAATGCCGATCAGATCATCACCGGTGAGCAGGCCTTTACTCTCTACGACACATACGGCTACCCACTCGAACTGACGCAGGAAATCGCCGAGCAACAAGGCTTCGCCGTCGATCTTCGCGGCTTCGAGCGGGCGATGCAGGCCCAGCGCGAGCGCGGCCGCGCGGGCGCGAAGTTCGATCTCGAATCCGGCCGCGTAGCGGCGTACACAGAGCTCGCCCAGATCCGCAGTACGTTCGTCGGTTACGACAAGACCGCGCACGAGACGACGATCGTCGCAATCATCGGCACGGGCGGCGTTGTCGATGCAGCGGACGAGGGTGATGCCGTAGAAGTCGTGCTGATCGAGACGCCGTTCTACCCCGAAGGCGGTGGCCAGGTCGGCGATCGCGGCGAGATCAGCGGCCCTAACGGTCGCCTGCTGGTCGACGACACGCAATCGCCTGCCGACGGGCTGATCGTGCATATCGGCCGCGTGGCATCGGGTCGCATCGCCGTCAACGATGCCGTGCGCGCGGTGGTCGACGTCCGTCTGCGCCGCGCCAGCCAGCGCAATCACACCGCAACGCACCTGCTGCACGCTGCGCTGCGCGAAGTCGTCGGGACGCACGTGAAGCAGGCGGGATCGCTCGTTGCGCCCGATCGCCTGCGCTTCGACTTCACGCACATCGAGGCGACGAAACCAGAAGAACTGGCGGCTGTGCAGCGTCTCGTCAACGAGAAGGTCCGCGAGGACATCGAGGTGCATTGGCAGGTGCAGCCCTACGACCAGGCGATCGCCGGCGGCGCGATGGCGCTCTTTGGCGAAAAGTACCGCGCCGACGTCCGCGTCGTCGGCATCTGCGAACCACACCCGCATACCCCCGACGATGCCGGCAGAGATCACTGCTTCAGCAAGGAGCTATGCGGCGGCACGCACTGCGGCCGCACCGGCGAGATCGGCGCCTTTATCATCGAGAGCGAGACCAGCATCGGCTCCGGCCTGCGCCGCATCGAAGCGCTCACCGGCCCGCTCGCCGATGCCTACGTGCTCGAACATCAGGAGACGATCGCGCGCCTCACACGCCGCCTCAACGTCACCCCCGCCGAGCTCGAGCGCCGCGTCGAAGCGCTGCAATCCGAGCTCGATGCGGCACAGCGTCGCACTCAGCAGTTGGAGCGCGAAGCCGGCCGCGTCGAAGCCGGCTCGCTGCTCGAAGCGGCAGAGAAGATCGGCGACGCATCGCTGCTCGTGGCGCGCGTACCGGCCGCGAACGTCGAGGCGATGCGCGAGATGGGCGACGTACTGCGCGATAAGCTCGGCAGCGCCGTCATCGTCCTCGGCGCCGTCATCGACGACCGCCCCAACTTCCTGGCCATCGTCACGAAGGACCTCATCGCGTCCGTACATGCGGGCAACCTGATCAAGCAGGTCGCAGCCGTCGCGGGCGGCGGCGGTGGTGGCCGCCCGGAGATGGCGCAGGCCGGCGGCAAAGACGCCTCGAAGCTCGACGCCGCGCTGGAACTCGCCCGCCAGACCGCTCGCGGCGCGTTGGAACATCGACCCTAACCCGCGGATCACCAAGCCCGGCAAACTCACATCTCGTTAGACCGGCGCCGCCGTCCGGCGAACATGCCATGTGTCATTGCTCGTTTGGAATTCGCGCCCCGGACGTCGTAGCCTCGCCATATGCGGCTGACCCTGGCCATCTCGACGTTTCGCGTTAACCGTCACATTGCTGGCCGCGAGAGCGCCTGCCCGACCCCAAGTCGTGCCGCACGTGCAGATCTAACCGCCGAACCACAAAACTGCCGAACGAACTCCCCCCAAACACGAAACTGCCGAACGAACTCCTCCCCAAACACAAAACTGCCAAACGAACTCCCTCCCAAACACAAAACTGCCGAACGAACTCCTCCCCAAACACGAAACTGCCGAACGAACTCCGCCCAAACACAAACTGCCGAACGAACTCCTCCCAAACACAAACTGCCGAACGAACTCCGCCCAAACACAAAACTGCCGAGCAACTCGGTCCAGAAGACCGCGCTCAAGTTCCCTTCCCTCGACGGAAGGGGCCAGTGGATAGGTCAAAACACGAAATTGCCGTTCAATTAGGGTCGCCGCCATCAACGTTCCGTAGAATGAACACGATGCCACTCACGTACGACGCCATCGTCGCCGGCGCCGGACCCGCCGGGAGCACCGCCGCTCGCCACCTGGCGCTGGCCGGCGCGAAGGTTCTGATCCTCGATAAGGCGAAGTTTCCGCGCGACAAGCCGTGCGGCGGCGGCGTCACCTTCCGCGCCGATGCCGCGAGCGGTCTCGACCTGTCGCCCGTCACCGAGCGCGAAATCTACGGCGTCCGCATCAGTGCGGCCATGGGCCCGCGCTTCGACCGCACCAGCCCGCGGCTGCTCGCCCGCATGACGCAGCGCAGCAAGCTCGACCACTATCTCGCGCAGCAGGCGACGTGCGCCGGCGCCGATCTACGCGACGGTGCGCCGGTCACATCGGTCCAGATCGAAGGCCGCACGGCGTCCGTCCGCTCGAACGGCGATGTCTACGAAGCGCCGGTATACATCGGCACCGACGGCGTGAACGGCATCTCGGCGCGCGCGCTCGGTCTCGAACCGGCTGGCGAGCATGCGGTCGCCTTCGAGGCGAACTACCCGGCGGATGCGGATCTGATTCGGGACTGGGAGCGCTTCATCGCGCTCGACCTCGGCGGAATTCCGGGCGGCTACGCCTGGGTCTTCCCGAAGGGTGACCACCTGAATGTCGGCGTCGGCGGCTGGAAGTCCGTTGGCCCGACCCTGCGCGGCGAACTGTCGCGCTTCTGCGCCTATTACGGCTTTGACGAACGGAAGCTGTACGGCCATCGTGGCTATCAGCTTCCGTTGCGCCGCGACGACCAGCCGGTCGTGCGTGGCCCGGCCATGCTCGCGGGCGATGCCGCGGCCCTCGTCGACCCGCTCTCCGGCGAGGGGATCTGGGCGGCGTTCGTCAGCGGCCGGCTGGCGGCGCAGGAGGCGCAGCGCCTGCTGGCGGGCGAAGTGCAGGATCTGCGGGGCTACCAGCGGGCGCTCGCAGTAGAGATGCAAGACGAGATCCTCGCGTCGCGGCGGCTTATGGCCGTGTTCCAGCGGCTGCCGAGCTTCTCGGTGCTGATGCTGAAGTACAACAACGTCTTCTGGCGCTACCTGACCGAGATCATCCGCGGCGACCTCACCTATCCCGACCTGCCGCGCAAGCTCGGCCCCCTCCGCCATCTCGTCTACCGCTGGGGCGACTTCGAGATTGCCCGGCATCGTAAGACGCAAGGCCCCTGAATCGTGAGCGTGCAGGCTCATGATCTTCTACGGCGTATCCCGCGACACGCGATCGCATGTCGTCGTGCCGGGCGCGGGCGTCGCGGTGGGAGTCGCAGCGTCGGCGTCAGGCGTCGCCGCAGGCTCGAGGCCCGCACCGCACAGCAGCTTGCGTGTGTCGACGAGCGTGCCATCGACCGCTGGCGTCGTCGCGAAGTAGTCCAGGTCGCGATCCGCCGGGCCCGCTACCAGCTTGCCATCGCGCGTGAAACGGGCCCCGCCGCACGGGTCGACGAACAAGCCCGGCCCGTAAGTGCCGGCTGGCACAGCCACGATCGATGTCTGTTCCCAGACAACCTTGCAGCCGCGCGCGTGCCCGAAGTAGCCCGGTGCATACTGGTAGAGCGCGTGTAGCACGCCATCGGTCCCCCGCCCGATGAAGAAGTCGTCTACCGGGAATGCGAGGGGGGCGCCGCTGTATTCATTCGTGATCTGCGTCTGCACGAGACGCCCGGTCGTTGGGCCGTCGTCGCGGATGGTCGACATGAAGGCCACGATCGCCAGCGCCAGCGCCGCGATCGAAAGCAACAGCGAGACAACGACGCCGATGCGCGTGCTGATCAAACGGCGTCCAGCCCGCGCTCGAAATCCGCACACAGGTCATCGATCGACTCGATACCGACCGAGACGCGGATCAGTCCATCGCTGATGCCAAGCGCACCCCGCTCGTCAATGCTCAGGCATCCGTGGGATGTCACGGCCGGATGCGAGATGGTGGTGCTCACGTCGCCGAGGCTGGCGGCGAACCGCGCGATGCGCAGCGCGGCTATGAAGCGATCGACTGCCGTCCTGCCGCCGTCGATCTCGAACGAGAGCATGCCGCCGGCGCCGCGGGGCAGCAGGCACGCGGCCAGCTCTCGCTGCGGACTTGCGGCAAGGCCGGCGTAGCACACACGACTGACCCTGGGATGTTGCTCGAGCAACTCCGCGAGCTGCTGCGCGTTCGCGGTGTGGCGCTCGACGCGCAGCGCCAGCGTCTTCAGACCGCGGAGCGTCAGCCACGCGTCGAGGGGCGAACACGTAGGCCCAAAGAACTTGCGCGCTGCCCCGACCTTGCGGATCAACGGTTCATTACCCGCAACGATCCCCGCCGTTACGTCGCTGTGGCCGCTGAGGTACTTGGTCGCGCTGTGCATCACCAGGTCGGCGCCCTGGGCGAGCGGTCGCGACAGCACCGGCGTTGTAAAGGTCGCATCGACCGCCAGCAGCACGCCGCGCCGGTGCGCCATCTCTGCTATCGACGGCAGATCGGCGAGCCGCATCAGCGGATTCGAGACGGTTTCGACGAAGATCAGCTTCGTATTCGGCTGTATCGCGGCTTCGACGGCGACAAGGTTCGTGGCATCCGCGGCCGTCGCCCATACGCCGAAGCGGGAAAGATATTGCGACAACAGGAGGACCGTCGCCCCATACAGCTCTCGTGCCATCACGACGTGGTCGCCGGCGCTCAGCAGCGCGACGAACAGCGTCGAGATCGCTCCCATGCCCGACCCCGTCGCCACCGCCGCCTCGGCGCCTTCGAGCGCTGCCAGCGCGCGCTCGAGCATCACCACGGTCGGGTTCGCATCGCGCGAATAGATGTACGCGCCCGGCTCGCCGCGGATCGCGCGGCCGGCCATCTCGAGCGTCGGCGTCTCGAACACCGACGACAATACCAACGGCGGCGATATCGGGCCGTTGGTCGCGCCGACTGCATCGCCCGCGTGAACGCACTGGGTCTCGAATGAGGGTTGATCGGGCATGGGCGCATTATACGGACGCCCGCCGGAAGGCAGCACTCGGCCCGTTGCGCGCACTAGCGCTCGCTCGAACAGGGGGAGTCGGGCTGCGTTTCGAAGCGTTTGCTTCGGACGGGAACTTATCGTTGGGATTCGTCGCCTATCCTTCAGAACAGAAGGTATAAGGAGCAACCGCCATGAAACGATGGGCGAAGCCGGGCGCAATTGCCGTAGCGGCTTTTCTTGCCATCGCCGCCGGAACCGCCGCCTATGCGCTGCACGGCATGGACACAGGGTCAGAGCCGACGCACCAGGCCGCCGGCGCGGACGCCGCAGCTACGGCAAGCGCCGGACGTCCGGGGCTGGCTGTGTGCACGCGAGACCAGGCGGACTGCAACGAGCGGGGGACAACGCCGCCAGAGCTTACGTGCGAGGAGGCGGATGCTTGCGCGACCGCCGTGGCGCCGAGCTGCGCCTTCGCCGCCACCCCGTGCGACGACACGCCCGGTGGGTGCACCGCCGATGCCGTCTGCGCATCGCCCCTGCCTTGCGTTCCCGTGTGCCAGGCCCCGGTACCGCCGACCGTCATCTGCCAGGCCGGCGTACCGGTGGAATCGTGCTACCCGAATGCGCGCCCGGCCGGTCCGTATGTGTGCGAATCGCCCGCTCCCGGCACGACGGTTCCCATGTGCCATCCCCCGTACTGCGAACAGCCGTACCCCGCCGAGGATGTGCCGCCAGAGTGCGCGCCGGTAGAGCCGCCTCCCTGCCCGCCGATCGAGAAGGCGGGCTGTGGTTGCACCGTGCCGTTGGCCGAGGGCGCCATTCCCATGCTCTGCCTGCCGCCCGACTGCTCAACTTCGAGCGACGGCACGACCGCCTGCCCGCCGCCGCCTTCTCCTTGCAGGGTCTTGAGTGACGGAACGACGGCGTGCCCAGCGCCCTTGCCGCCGTGCGCTGTCTCAAGCAGCGGCGTTGTCACATGCCCTGAGCCGATGCCGCCGTGCGCGGCCTCGCGTGACGGAACGGTCACATGCCCGATGCCTGTGCCGCCGATCTGCGAGCCTGACACGGGCTGTTCCGAACCGGGTGCGCCGCCATCAGGTGGTGGCGTCACGAACGGGACCGTTACACCAGGCTGAATTCGAGATGTCCCTGGTTCATAGGCGCGGGAGGATCCAGACCACGCGATAACGGAACTGCCGAACGACGTGATGGGCATGCCTCTTGCCTCTAATTTCCGAGGCCCGGGATGTCCGTCACCGGATATGGCGGGTCGAAGTCCGCATCGCTCACGGTGCCGGTGATCTGCGTGGCGACGATCTCTGAGGCGGTGTCTCCTTCGTTCTTCGCGTAAAGGAGTGCGCCATCGCGACTGAAACAAGCCGTGCTGATTTCGTCCGTCTGGTTGTCCTTCGCGCGGTAGCAATCGGCTTCCATACCGGCGATCGTGCGGCTGCTCTTTTCGAGCACCGTTGCGTCGTCGTTCCACAGATACGAGGAGATCTGGCGGAATGATGCGGCCGCGTCCTGATCGTCCGCTACGCCCTTCACGCACAGACCCTCGCCGTTCGCGAAACCGAACAGGCCCGCGATTCCACCCGGAGACTTCACACAGAAGAGCGAAGTGCGGCCGTCCTGAATGGCGACGATCCGCACGTCCTGGCCAGCTTGCTTTCCGGTGACATCGAAACGGCTGCGCTGGTCGCCCTCTTTGTACAGCACCATCTGGCCGTCGGTCAGCGCGTCGGCGGACGAACCCACCGTGGCGGTCAGCGTGTAGATGCCCTTGAACGTCGCAGCGCGTAGCTTTGCGGCGATCGCTCTGATCTCGTCCGAGCCGTCATTGTCGCTGCCGCCCGAGCTGGTGCGGTCCGCCGGCTGAGGCGTCGTGTCCGCCTGCGTCGGACCGGCGGTGGGCGCGGCGCTGTCATTTTTTCCGCCGCAGCCTGTGAAGAGCCCCGCGCTGAAGAGCGTCAGGCCTCCGGCGATTGCGACCCACCTGCATCGAGACATCGTTTCCTTTCCTGACCTACGGCGGTTTCGTCACTTCACTCGGCGGCCCGCCCGCCCTAACCCCCCAGCCCCTTCCCTGGGAGGGAAGGGGCGCTCGGCAATGGAGGATCGTGGCAACGCGGGCTCATATTCTCCGGCGAGGTCGCGCTTGCCCTTCGCGCTCGCCAGAGCGGCGTGGTTGAGGATGTTCTTCGACATGGAAGACGTCTCGAGCTTGGAGCGAGCACCGTAGATGTCCGCACGCAAGGCATGCGCCTCGTTCGAGGCAGGCGCCGCAATGACGGCGAATTCGATCAAGTGACACGCGAGGCGGAGGTTGCCCTGCTCCTTGAGCGCGGCGGCGCGGGCGAGCACCTTGTCCACACCGCCGGCCAACGCGACCCATTCGCGCGCCTGCTCGGCGCGAGGCGCGGGGAGCAGATTGTCCGGCTCGCCGTCGTACCAGCCGCCGTAGAGCCGCCAGATGTTGCGGAGGATGAACTGCGGATGGTCGTACACCGGCTTGAGGTAGGGCTTATCGAGGAGGTGCTGTGGCATCTTCACCTCGTGCAGGACGCGGTCGAGCGTGGCACCCTGGTTCATCAGCGCGAGCACCTGCGATTCGAGGGACTCGAGCAGCTCCGCCGCATCGGACAGCGCGGTGCGCACGCGGTCCGCGCCGAAGATGGGCATGCCATGGCCGGGGATCATCGATTCCGCGCCGAGCGCCGCCATCTCACGCAACGCCACCGCCCATTCGCCCGCGTAGCGCTGCACCTTCTGCGGGTTGCCGGCGTTCAGTGCAGCCCAGATGAAGAGATCGCCGGGCGCGAGCAGCTTGCGCTCCGGGATCCACGTCCAGGTCGCGTCGTCGGTCTCGCCGCGCGCGTGGTGCAGCTCGAAGGTGAGCTCGCCGGCGCGAAAGGTCAGCCGGTCGTGGTACTGGACATCGGGGTAGCGATATTCGCCGGGCCAGGCGAAGCGTTCGACGGGGAATGCGAACTGGCGGATGTTGATCGCGCCGTTCCAGCCGAGCGTCTTCTTGTAGCGGTCGAAGTTCGGAGCGATGCCGGCGTGGCCGTAGACCAGCGGGCGCGGCAGCCGCTTCTCATCCGCCTCGCGCTCGAACGGCGCCACGCCGAAGATGTGGTCGATGTGGTGGTGGGAGAACACCGCCGCTTTGAGGGGGGTGTCCGGCCGCCAGCGACGCACCGCCTCGTGCAAGGGCGTGGCATCGTTGAAGGCGCCGGTGTCGAGCATCACCAGCCCATCGCCGGTATCGATGGTGTTGGCGCTGGCGAAGCCTTTGTAGAAGAGCACGCCATCGAGGATCTCGTCGCCCTCCGGGTAGCGCGCCGTTACCGGATGGATCTCGCCGGATTCCAGGGTGCCGTTCCAGAGACGCTCGGCGATATCGCGGATCTTCGACATCCCTCACCCCCGACCCCTCTCCCACATGGGGAGAGGGGAGATTACCTCTCCCCGGCGTTCTCTCCACGGCGAGTCTGCGACGGGCCGCCCCTCTCCCGCACGGGGCGAGGGGAGTTACTCTCGGCATGGGTAATTGTTTCGCACTTTTTTGATTTCCGGCGATGCCAGGTTCACTGGCCGGCGTATTGTATCTCCAAGCGGGCGAGAGGGGTGGCCGAGCCGTTCCGCCTGGCCTGCAACGCTTCCAACTCGTGGAGGGCCCTGGTAGAACTTGCGGTTCAGGCTGGATTCATAGCGCGTTATGTTATGCATCGCGGAGCGGTCGGGCGGGTGACGCTCGCGGCGCATGCGGTTGAGCTCGTCTTTGACGAAGGCCAACTCCTCTTCGCGCTGGATCACCTTCGCTTTCGCCGTCTCCGTCGTCCAGGTAAGAAGCTCCGCCAGCGTGTGGGAATCGGCTTCGGCGAGCTGGGAGAGGGCGGTGCGCAAGAGGAGCGCGTTCCAGCCTTCCGGCCCGCCGTCGCGGATGCCCTGAGGGAAGCCGGGCCGCGGCGCGTCGAGGGCTTCGCTATCGGCGTCGTCGATCATCTGGAAGAGCGGCTCGATGACCTGGTCCTCGATTTCGGCGCCTGAGGGCAGTTTGGGCAAGCGGGTGAGGAGGTCCAGGCAGGCCTCGGCCGCTTCGAGGTTGGCGCGCGCCGCCGGAAGAGAGCGTGGCTTGCCGCTGTACAGATCGAATTTGGAAATTGCACCGCGCTCCGGGTCGGCGCTCTCGTAGTCATGCTCCACGCGCTCGAGGCCGACGGCGATGACCTCGCCCTCGTGGCGTTCGACGCGCCGGAGACGCCAGGCGATGCTGGCGGCGCGTTCGGCGAGCAACTACTCGACGCCGCCGACCGTACCGAGCGCGCTGACCAGGGCGGCGCGGAAGGCCCGCCATTCGGCCGGGTCCTCGACGCCGGGGATGACGGGAGCAGCGGCGAAGATGCCGTGCTGGACGGCATTCAGCCGGACGACCGCTTTGCTTTCGGGTGTGTTGGGGCCGGTCCTGGCCATAGCAACGCTTCCTTTCGGCTTTTCGCTTCCGAACGGCGTGGGGTCCCTCGCTGGCCGACGCGGACGTTGCGTTACGAGCGTAGCCGCGCGCAGCGAAGGCTTCAATGATCAGCTCGAACTGCGCGAGCGCGGCGCCCAGATCTTCGATGATCTGAGCGGCGATGACCTTGGGCTCCGGAAGATTCGCCGCGTCTTCGAGACTGTCGTCTTTGAGCCAGAAGATGTCGAGGTTCACTTTGTCTCGCTGCATCAGCTCGTCGTAGGTGAACGCTCGCCAGCGGCGGTTCGGATGGTCCTCCGACCACGTAGGCGCTCGATCGTGCCGATTCTCGGCGCGATAGCACGAAACGAACTCGTCGAGATCGTCGCGCTTCAGCGGGCTGGTCTTTAGGGTCATATGGACGTTCGTGCGGAAGTCGTAGATCCAGAGCGCATTCGTTGACGGCGTGGCACTGGCCGGCCGTCGGTCGAAGAAGAGGACGTTGGCCTTCACGCCCTGCGAGTAGAAGATGCCCGTCGGCAGTCGCAGCAGCGTATGGACGTCGCATTCGTGGAGCAGTTTGCGGCCGCACGGTCTCGCCTGCGCCGCCTTCGAAGAGCACGTTGTCCGGCACGACAACGGCGGCACGCCCGTTGATCTTGAGCAGCGTCTTGACGTGCTGGACGAAGTTGAGCTGCTTGTTGCTCGTGGTCACCCAGAAATCCTCGCGCACGACCGTCAGGTCTTCGCGCTCTTGCTCGCCCTCCGCGGTGACGATGAGCACGCTGGATTTGCGGCCGCACGGCGGGTTCGTGAGCACGACCTCGAACCGCGTGCCGGGGTCGCTGGCCAGCGCGTCGCTCTTGTCGACGGGCGGTTCGCCTTCGGCCGTCGTCGGGCCGATGCCGTGGAGGTAGAGGTTCATCGCGCACAGCCGCACGACGCTGTCGACGATGCGAGAGTATACGTTAGGTGCGAGCTACCCCCGACTCGGCAGGTGCGGCCGAACGCTATCGGGCGCGCTGCTGTTCGGCGCGGGGCGGTGGCGATGGTGCGGCGTCGGGGGGTTGTGGCAGCCAGAGCTCGGCCCGGGTCGCGATCGAATCGACATCGGGGGCCAGCGAGCGCCCGTCGAATTGTGTTAAGGCGCATTGACAATTGCGACGCCCTGCCGATAATCTACAGGCAACACCACCTCGTGGGGGGGCAACCCGTCACGAGCCAACGAGGGTCGCTTTGGCGACCCTTGTTCCTTGTCCGCCGTCAGGAGGAGGAGATCCTGGACAGCAGCCAGCGCGTTGCGGTCTTTGTCGATGGCGCGAACTTCTACAACCGTCTCCGGCAATGTCGCTGGCCCACGTCGGTGGATGTCGGCGAGTTCGGCCTGAGGCTGGCAGGTAATCGAGAGTTCATCGGCGCCTGGTACTACAACGTGTCGCCGCCCGCCGAGCGGCCGCGAGAGCAGGTCGCACGTCAGGAAGCCTACTACGCGCGCCTTCGAGAGCATCCGCTCGTGACATTCACACTCGGATTCCTTCAACGCCGCATGGTCGACGGAAAGGCCCTCTACGAAGAAAAGGGGGTCGATGTGAGCCTGGCCGTTGACATGCTCACCGGCGCGTTCGAAGACCGGTACGACACTGCGATCCTCGTATCGTCGGATGGCGACTTCAAGCCTGCGGTCGAAGGCGTGCGCCGGTATGGGAAGCGCGTCGAGTATCTGTATTTCGGTGGCTCGCAGCGGTCCTCGGCTTTGTTCCAGGCGTGCAACGTCGCCCGGAAGTGCCGTCGCGCGTGGGTCGTGGAGTGCTCGCCGTAGCGTCCGGCTGACAGCCGAGGCGATTGCATACGTCATACGAAACTGCTGCTCGACTGCGCGTGACCGAGGTAGGGGTTGCAGCGTGCTCGATCTGCTGCCTGCGGTGTTCTACTGGGCCACGAGGCGCTTGAGCAAGGACCGCAGCTTTGGCGTTTTCTTGAGGGCGGCGCGGAGCCCGTCCAACGACTCCGTGCTATCGAGCATCATCGGGCTCCGCTGGAAGCGGCCGTCGAGGCTGTAGTAGCAGAATCGCAAACCGTATGATCCCGGGTCGCCTTCATACTCGAGGAGCTGGATCGCCGGCTCCGTGTGCTTGCCGGTGAACGACGCCTCCTCGATGATATTGCCGGCGCCCCAATGGAAAGCGAAGGGCCGAGGGACGGGACGCCCGCGCCCGGCAGATGAAGCTGATCCCGCCGATTTCCTGGTGGCTGCCATCCTCGCACCTCCTACTCGCGCTCAGTATCTGCTCGGGCGCGGGCGCGAGTCCAACGCGGGCGAAGGGTCGATGGTGTCCCTGACGGCGCACCTTACAGCCCGATCAACCACGCGCAACGCAGCAGGCAGCCGCAGCGGTCGCCATCTCGCCCCTCGTTGTAGCCGGACTGGTGCTGCCCGCGCTGCTGATTATCCTGCGCCGGCGCCGACGATCCCGCGCGCGGTCATCGACCACTCGCGCTGCGTGTTTCCTTCGTACCGGTCGTAGCGGGGTAGGGCACTCCGCACGGCGTACCGGGCGGGAATCTCGATCGCCTCCGGCGCGATCGCCGACTCTTCAAGGAAGCGCGTCACGTCGGGCGCGTTCACGCTGTACAGCCGGCCGATCGGCCGCGCATATAGCATCGTCAACCACATGGCGACTGGCGCGGCGGCGGCTTCCGCGATAACGCGCGTGATCCTGTCCGCGCCAGCGATCCGCCGCACGCCAAAGGCGTCGAGCCACGCGCTCCACTGGTCGCTCAGATAGCGTGCCCAGAGATCGGAGTTGTTGGCGGTTGCTGCGCGTGCATCCATGCTGCGCCTCCGTCGAGGGTGCGGTTACCGAGGTGCCACGAACAGTGGCCCAGGGGGCATTCGTCGCTGTAGTTCTAACGAGGCCCTGGCTACGGCAGGGACGCTCATCAAGTTATTGGGCCGACCTGAACCTGCATGCGACGACGCTATGACGACGCCACTCCTTGTGGGCCAGGACCGGACGGTCCGCCCACGACGGCGTGACACCAGCCGCTCATAGGTGCGCTGCACGCGGCTGGTGCGCTTGCGCTCTGTGAGATCGCCGTGCAGGAACTGTCGCAAAAGTACAAACGCTGGAGAAGAGCGCGGTGCTGGCAAGTGCGACGAAGTAGAGGAGATCTGCGACAGTCATGTTCGGTTACCTCAACAAGGCTCTCCGTTTCGCCAGAAACACCTCGTCGACGGCGGTTGTCGTCGAGGTTGATTCACTCGCGGATACTTCTATGCGCCGCCAGATGGATTCGGGATCACCCATCCCGCTGCTCTTTTGGTGATAAGTTGAAGCTGATCGGCACCAGCGCCGCCGGCGCCCCGCTGCAGGCAAAATGTGAACGGCAGGGGCCAGCGCCCGTGACGCGACACTACGCTACGTCGGGTGAAGTCGTTGTGGTGGCGCCGAACTAGCACGCAGACTCGCGCTGACCGCCCCCGCGGTACGGGCGATACGCGCGGGGCGCGCACGGCGGTGGTGCCGATCGCCCTTCCGCCCGACGATGCGGATTTGACATAGGCAGCCGTTCAGGCGTACCGTTGCCTTCTCACCGAGGATCGTATTTGGAGAGACCGCTACCCGGAACAGCCAGGAGAGGGAGGTACGCAATGAGCGCACAGGACAGCGTCAAGGTCGTGCAGGACATGATGGCCGCATCCCGCGATCGGAACGAAGAACGGTATCTCTCCTTCTTCGCGGAGGACGTCGTGATGCGCGCGGCGGGCGTCCCGAAGGCACTGGGAGGCGTCACCCAGGGAAAGGACCAGATCCGGGAGAACTTCCGCAACGCTCAGCCGGGCGGCGCTCCCCCGCAGGTCCGCACCATCTTCGCGGACGACAAGCACGTCTGTCTCGAGGAGCGCGTGTCGTCGAACTTCAACGGGACGCAGGTCTTCAAAGGGAGCGGCAAGCCGTACACGACCAACCAGTGCATCGTGTATGAGCTTGAAGGCGGCCGGATCAAGAGCAGCACCGCCTACATCAACTTTCTCGACGTCTACGTGCAAGCCGGCATGGTGGACGTAGGAAAGCTCACTGTGTAGCACGGGCTCCCGCCGTCCAGCGCACACGATAGCGATCTTCCTCGCCCGTCGACTGTCCGCCGCCCGGGCGCGGCAAGCCATACCCTTCGGCTCGGGAAGCGGACGTTCGGCCACCGAGTGGTGCGATCAGGCGTCGCTCAAGTCAGACGCACAGGTTCCGTCCTTCGCGCTCGGCCGTGTTGGAGTCGCTGTTGCCCGCCTGGTCCCTGGAGCGGACGACGAAGTAGAAGTTCTGGTCGGTGGGGAGCGGCGGCGTGGTGAAGGAGGTGGCGCCGGCGGGTGTGGTGTAGGCCGGCGTTGCGAAGGCTTCACCCTTGGGCGTATCGGCCTGGTAGACGTCATAGACGATCTTGTTCGAGCGCGAGACGTTGTCGGTGGCCGGATCCCAGCTCAGGTTGTAGCTGGAGGTGCTTCCCCCTCCGATCGGGCCCGGGATGCAAGTGGTGGCCGACTTGAGGCCGGCGAACGTCGGCGGGATCTGGTCCGCCCGCTTCGCCTCGGCAGCGGGGCCGATGATGACCAACGAAACAGCGGCCGCCAGCGAGAGCAGCAGGCTTAGCGCTCCTGCCGACCGCCATAGACGTGGCTCCAACGACCGTCTCAAGAGTCTCATGAAAACCTCCGAGCTACGACACCCTCAGTCTAACCCCAATGGGGAGCCATTTGGTTGCTCTGTTGCGCCGACCACACAGCGCGGCGCGGCGGCGTCATGAGCGAGCGCGGCGCGCGTACCAGGCGGCCGCACCCGCGACAGCGACCGCCGCCAGCACGGAGGCGCCCGCCAGGTACCAGATGGTGCGGCTTTCCGGTGTCGCGGCGGCTGAAGGGAGGTCCGTCGCCTCCGGCGGCTCGGTAATGCCGCCCACGCTCGGGGATAGCTGCGGTTCGAAGACGCTACGCATGCCGGGCGCGGTCGCGGCGCCACCGAGGTAGGTGGTGATGCCGAGCATCTCCTCCGTGGCGCGCAGGAGCGAGTAGTGGTTGAAGGCGACGGCCGATACCGTGCCGGGCGCGGTGGCCGGCGTGATGAAGACGTTCGGCATGGGCGTGTACTCGTCGTACATGATGATCACAGCGGTGTTGCCGCTGAGATAGCTGGCGCTGTTGAGAATGTGCGGCATCCAGTCTGCCAGCCAGGCGTCACCGACGCTCACCGCGCAGTCGTGTGTGTCGCTGCACAGGTTCGGCGTGATAAAGGCGAAGTTCGGTAGCGTGCTGTTGTTGAGGTCGTCGAGGAAGATGCCGGAAGCGGTCGTGCCCATCGGGACGTCGTCCGCCATGCAGGCTGTGCGGTCGCTGCCGCCGGTGAAGTAGGCGGCGGGATTGTGTTTCACGGCGTACGGGTAGCTGTCGGTCAGCCGGCAGTTGGCCGGCATGCTCTCCTGGTAGCTCTTCTCGGTCAGGCCGGCGGCGCGGACCTGGCGGAACAGATTGTCGGCAGTGAGGACGTGCGAACTCGGCCGGTTGTCGTCGGCGATGCCGAAGGTGGATCCCGCGGTGGCGCCGATGTAGTTGGGCAGCGAAGGGCTGCCGACGATGGCGTAGTTGGTGGCGGTGCCGCACTGGTGGGCGAGCCCGGTGGTGTAGGGCGCTGGTGCTCCGACCGCGTCGATGACCTCGCCGTAAGTGTGGTTTTCCATCCAGATCCAGATGACGTGCTGATAGACCCTTGGCGCGGCCGACGCGGTGCCGCAGGGGCCGACAGCGAGCGCACTCGATCCGCCTGATCGAAGCGATGCGACAATCACCAGCGTTACGACTGCCGCGCGTACGAGGCGGCGGGAAGTGACTGACATAGCGCGTGCTTCCTCGCCGGGGTGGCATCTTGCGGTGGCTCGCGTCTCGCCGACGTCGCGTCACCCATGTGGACGCGACGCTGGCCCGCTGGTTGTGTCTCTTCTTCGAAGCGAGAGCGCCACGGCCAGCGCGAGGCCGCGCCGGCTTCGTCCGGCGCGAGCTAACGGCGCCCGAACATTATCGCGCGTCCGCCGGTTTGGCGCGTGGCGCCGCTGCCGATGGTCCGTCGGAGACCAAAGGCCACCACTCCTCAGCCCACGTCGCAATCGAATCGACTACGGCAGCGAGTGAGCGGCCCTTCTCGGTGACCCAGTATTCGATGCGGACAGGGGTTTCGGGGAACACCGTGCGCTCGACGATGCCTTCGGCCTCGAGCTCCTTCAGCCGCTCCGAGAGCATGCGGTCGCTCAGGCCAGGGACGGTCTGGGTGAGGTCGCTGAAGCGCGTGACGCCGCCGAGCATCGCGCGGATGATGGCGCCGGTCCAGCGCCGCCCGATCAGCTCGACGGCGTGGTGGTAGCGCGGGCAAAACCCGCCGATGTGCTCTGTGCTCGGTCCCATGGGTGCATCATTACACATCGTAAGGGACTTGACAAGCATAAGCTAAGTACTCTACAGTGACTTACGAAGGGTAACGGACTAGCAAACCGGAAGCTGGCCGAAAACCTCACAGGAAGGGCTGAACCGATGACTACTCAAACCGCCGAAACCGCCGTCCAGACCTGGACCATCGACCCGTCGCACTCGATCGCGGAGTTCGCTGTCAAGCACATGATGGTGTCCACCGTGAAGGGGCGCTTTGCCACGCTCGAGGGCGTCGCAGAGATCGATGAGACGAACCCGCTGGCGTCATCCGTACGCGCATCGATCGCCGTGGCCAGCATCACCACGAACGATGCCCAGCGCGACGCGCACCTGCGGTCAGATGATTTCTTCAACGCGGAGAAGTTCCCCTCGATCACCTTCGCCAGCAAGCGCGTCGAGCGGGTCGATGCCGAGAACTACCGCGTCGTGGGCGACCTGACGATCCGGGACGTGACGAAGGAGGTCGTGCTCGACACGGAGTTCGAGGGCCAGGTCCGCGACCCGTACGGGAACCAGCGGGCGGGATTCACCGCTACGACGCAGATTCTTCGAGGTGAGTTCGGTGTGAGCTTCAACGGCGTGCTCGAGACCGGCGGCCTCATCGTCAGCGATAAGGTGAAGATCACGCTGCACATCGAAGCGGTGCGGCCGGCGTAAGCGGACGTTCCCGCACCCGGTGGTGTTATCGGATGCCGCTCAGGGTCCTCAGAGGCACAGGTTCTGGCCTTCGCGCTCGACCGTGTTGGAGTCGCTGTTGCCCGCCTGGTCCCTGGCGCGGACGACGAAGTAGAAGTTCTGGTCGGTGGGGAGCGGCGGCGTCGTAAAGGAGGTGGCGCCGGCACGCGTGGTGTAGGCCGGCGTTGCGAAGTCCTCACCTCCGGAGGTATTGGCCTGGTAGACGTCATAGACGATCTGCTTCGAAGCCGAGACGTTGTCGGTGGCCGGATCCCAGCTCAGGTTGTAGCTGGCGGTCCTTCCCCCTCCGATCGGGCCGGGGATGCAGGTCGTGGCCGACTTGAGGCCGGCGAACGTCGGCGGGATCTGGTCCGCCCGCTTCGCCTCGGCAGCGGGGCCGATGATGAACGAAAGGGCGGCTGCCAGCAAGAGCAGCAAGCCTAGCGCTCCTACCGACCGCCATAGACGCGGCTCCAACGACAATCTTGAGACGCTCATGAAAACCTCCGAGCTACGACACCCTGAATCTACACCTTCATGAGGCGCTTATCTATCACCCGCTCGGCGTAGACGGAGATTTGGACGTCATGGCCGGCGGCGCGCGTTGAGCGGGCGCGGCCGCCGGCGTCTTCACGACGCTACTGTGTAGTGATTGCGAAGCAGGCTTACTGTGCCCGACGGGCCCTGCAACAGTAATTTGTGATGAACCTCGGGGACACCCCCAGACCGCCCTCTGCGCTTCCGCCTTCAGCTTAAGTAACGAAGCGTTAGCAGCACGACACTAGCGTGTGGCGCCTGCAAGCTCCGGTTGGCGGACGGCCTCCCAGGGGCGGGCGCTGCCGTGCCAGTCTTCGTAATGCTCGGCCTGCGTCTGCGTGTAGGCGCCCTTTCCGTAGAACTTGTCGTAGAAGTCGAGGTCCAGGTGGTGCGCCTGGCACCAGACGTTGCTGATCGACATCGTCGGCACGTGCATCGGGAAGCGGCCGTAGGTGTCGTAGATGTAGTTGGCGATATCCTTGACGCACTGCACCAGCTTCTCGCTGTAGCGCGGCACGGCGGCGATGAACTCATTCTTGTCGAGGAACGGCGCCTCGCGGCCGGCATCGAGCGTGTAGATCCCGTTCGCGCCGAACTTCGCCGCCACGACGGCATCGACCGCCGCATCCATGTTCTTGTAGTACGGCGGGCAGTACCCCTCGAGCACGCCGTCGATGCCAACAGGCACCGGGAACGCCGTGCCGGGCGGCGTCACCTGCCGAAAGCCGATCGCATCGGCGAGCACCATCGGGTTCACGCCGGCGTGGATCCAGCCGCCCAGGCCCATTGCCTGCTCCGCCAGCGCGATGTTGTGCAGGATGAACGCCGGCTCGACGCTCTGCCCCATGTCTGACTGAGAGAGTGGCAGTATGCGCTCGGGGTCGAGCAGACCCTCGGCCACCCAGCGCTCGCATCCGGCGGGGCGGCCCTCATTGAGGTCATCGACGAAGAAGGCGCCGCCATCGGACCAGCCGCACATCAGCAGCAGGCCGTTGATGTACTGCCAAGTGTTGTTGATCACCGGCAGGAACACCGTCGAACCTTCGATATTGGAGTCCCAGAAATTAAACGAGAGCATTGCGGGATATTCCCGCGGGTGCTCGGGCCGGTGGTCGAGGATCTTGATCCGGTTGTCGCGGAACGACCGCACGATGCCCTCGCGCTCGCCCTCGGTCTCGTACTGCTGGAGTTTGTCCGCACTCACGTCCTTCAGGCTGACGACGTAGGTGCCGGTATCGTTGAAGTAGATCAGCTCGGTGCTGTGAGAGCCGCACGGGCTCGCCCATGTGCGGCCAGTGAACTGGATCATCGTGTTGCCGCTGGCGCTCTTGCCGTCGGGGTACACGTACGGCAGGTCGCTGAGGTTCATGCCGCTGACGCCGGTGCCCGCCTGCACCAGCATCGCTTCCTCGATCTCGTCGAGCGGCAGCGGCGGCTTGTCGGACTTGTACTTCGTCGCGCCGCCGGGGATCTCGGCGCCTAAGGAGACGCGGCGGGAGCGGCGATTGAAGATTGCGTCGAAGAGCGGGTAGTTCCAGGCTTTGCGGGCGGCCTTGTTGCCGGCGATCTCAGGCATGACCAGCGCCTCCTGATGATGAGAATTGGTGTGCCGGAGATTGTATCACCGTCGGGGCCGTGCGAGGATCGATCTGGCAAACCGGAGCATGGCGCGTCGAGATGCGGCATCGCTACAATCGGAGCGCCACAATGCTGGTCCGGGAGGCATAGCAATGCGGCCGTTCGACGCACCGGGGGTGGCGCTCTGAGGGCCGCAGTTGCTACGTGAGGCGATGTTAGTCCCCTTACACGTTAGCTCCATTATTATCGCACCGCTGTCAAGACTCTAAACCGGAACTGGCAGCATCCACGAATCGAAACCGGATATGACGACGAGCGCCACCTCAGCTTCAGAAGTCACGTTTCGCGCCGCAGCGGCCGACGACATCCCGCGTATGACGGATATGATCGCCGCCGCCGAACTGCCGCCGATCTTTATCGAGGAGTTTCTTGACGGCTTCATCGCCGCCGAGCGCGGAGGCGAGCTACTGGCCTGCGGCGGCGTCGAGATCTACGGAGATTGCGCCGTCATTCGCAGCGTCGTGGTCGACCCCGGCGCGCGCGGGCTCGGCCTCGGCGGCCAGCTCGCAGAACGCCTGATGGCACTCGCCGGCAAGTCTGCCGCGACGGACCTCTATCTCTTTACGGTCGATGCCTGGCCGTTCTGGAAGCGCTACGGATTTCGCGATGTGACGTTCGAAGAGTGGAGAGAGCCGGCGCGCGCCTGCTGGCAGTATCAATTTCTGTCGCAGAACCGCGAGATGGCCGGCGGCATACACACGATGTGGCGCGCCGCCGCCGCCGCCGGCTGAGATGGCACGCCTGACGGTGCGCCTGACGCCGCGCGCGGGGCGCGACGCAATCGACGGCTGGCGCGGCGACGTGCTCCTCGCCCGCGTGGCAGCGGCACCGACCGATGGCAACGCTAACAACGCGCTGATCCGGCTGCTGGCGAAACGGCTGGGCATCGCCCCGTCGAGGATCGCGCTGGTCTCCGGCGGGCAGACTCGCACGAAAGTCATCGAGATCGATGGGCTGGCGGAGAACGAGACGAGAGCGCGGCTCGGGACGCCAACGGCGAAGCGCTGACTCCGCTCCCAGCACTCAAAGCGTCGCGAGTTGCGACAGCACGGACGCCAGCTCATCGTCGCTGAAGATCGACTCCAGCTTGGCCGCGACGTGGCCGTCCTTGGTCATGAAGAACGTCCAGGGCTCCGTCTCCAGGTTCCACTCGGTCACGGCGGGGCGGCTTTTTTGCAACTGGAAATCCTGCCACACCTCGATGTGCACGAAGTCGATGCGGTCCTGGTACTGCGGCACCTGGTTCAGCAGCACTTCGAGCACCGGGCCGCAGAACCGCGTCTGACAGAACGCCGGCGTGCTGAACTGCACGACCAGCGGCCGTCCCTTGCCCAGCACATCGCCGATCACCTTGTCGTGCAGGGGGCACGCCGGCGAGCGCGAGCAGAGGCTGCCGGTGTCGGCATTCGTCGCGAAGGTATCGTTGCGGCTCGCGGGCGGCAGGCTGCCGAGGGCGGGAGTCGGCGACTTCTCCAGCACGGTAAAGGGCGCCTGGATCTGCGCCGGAGAACTGCCGTCAGACGGCGTGACGCCGATCTCCACGCCCCATTTTCCGGCGACATCGAACGGCGTGTTCGCGACGTAGAATGCGACGCTGTCGTCCCCGATGTCGCCCGCGCCGCTGCTGTCGTGCGTGTGCGCCCCGGCGACGTCCAGCTCGACGTACTGCGCGTCACCCTCGCCGCGCAGCGTGCTCGAGCTACCATCGCTACCGATCGTGAAGAAGCGCAAGTGAACGTCGGCACCCTTGACGAGCTTGCGGTCTTTGTTGACCAGCCCGACGGCGAAGCGGTTGTCCTGATTCGCGACGAACTCGCCCGTCAGCAGCGAAGGAGTGATCCCCGAAGGGTTGGCGGTGGGAGAGGCGGGGGCGCCCGCTCCGGTGCCCGGTGTCGAAGTCGCGGCGGCGGGGCTCTTGGCCCTGCTGCCGCCGTCGGAGCCGCAGCCGACCGCCAACGCCGCTCCACCCGCCGAAGCGCCGAGCAACGTGCGTAGGAACCGCCGCCGGTCGATCGGCACGACAAGCTGATGCAAGGGCTGTTGCGGCGGGGTCACTCGCTATTGTCTCCTCGGGGTGCGACAGTTCCAACCTACGATACGAGCGCGCGAGGAGCAACCGAGATCCTATGACTTCGCCGACGTTCCACAGGCGGCAGACGACTGACACTAACACCTCACACCCTCACGCCTCGATCAGCGCCCGCAGGTCTTGCTTCGCATCGAGGATGTGCGCCCAGAGGTCGCCGATGCGCGACAGGCGTTCCGGCTCGCCGTCGATGTCGAAGTCCGTCGGATAGATATGCTTCAGTTCCTCCCACGTCACGGGCGCGGAGACCGCGGCCGACGGCAACGGCCGCAGTGAGTATTCCGCCGCCAGCGTCTTGCCCCGCGTGTTCTGATTGTGGTCGAAGAAGATCTTCCCGGGCCGCTTCGCCACCGCCCACTCCATCGTGATGTCATCCGGGCGCTGCTGCACGAGGTAGCGGCCCACCACGTCGGACGCCGCGCGGATCTGGTCGTAGTCGTAGTGCCGCAGCACCGGCACGTAGATGTGCAGACCCGTCTTGCCGGTCGTCTTCACGAACGACGATAGCCGCAGCTGCTGGAGCAGATCCTTCAGCAGAAACGCCACCTCGCGTGTCTTCTCGAAGGCGTGCCGGTTGAGCGCCGGCTCCTCCCCCTTCTTCTCGTGACCGGCATAGATGTACGGATCGAGGTCGAACACCATGAAGTCAGGGCAGTTCAGCACGCTCGCATCGAGATTCTCTTCCGATCCCGAGAATGTCGTCGGCAACCCATGAGCGTCGGGCTCCGGGTCCACGCGCGCCATCCATGCGTGGATCTCGAGATCGCCGAGTTGCGCGAGCCAGATCAGCGTCGGCAGGTTGTTGGCGAGGATGTAGTCGCCGTTTGCGTCGTTGTGAGAGGAGTACAGCGGCACGCGTTCGACGCGGAAGGTCTTCGGAAACGGCTGCGGCCAGTGCTTCTGGTAGAAGGACTTGCCGTCGATGCCATTGGGATATCGCGTCAGCGTCAGCGGCCGGTCCTTGAGATGCGGCAGCAGGTAAGGCGCCACCCGAGCGTAGTAGCGGATCATGTCGCGCTTTGTGCGCGGCGGATGGTCCTTCGTCGCCGGCCAGAAGATCTTGTTGAGGTTCGTCAGCTTGAGCGCCGCGCCGTCGATATCGAGCACGAACTCGTCCTTCTCGTGCGCGTCGAGCTGTTCGACGATCGACGCGACCGTGCGCGCGATGTCGCTGGCCGGGGCGGCGGACTGCTCGTCGACGATAACGTCGACTGATTCGTGCACGGGCTCTTCGCGATGCACACTGCGCGGGTCGACGTCGGCGCGCACGCCCTGGAACACGGGCGCCCGCAAGCCGCCATCGCGGGTCCACGCCGTGAAGCGCACTTGCACGACGAGCTCGGGCTTCACCCAGATGCAGCGCGCGGCCTTGCCGCCGGACCATCGGCCGCCGATGACCGTCGGCGGGTTCACGAAGGGACACGCGGCCGTCTCGAGTTTCTTGAGCTGCGACTTGAGCTTGTCGAGCGTAGCGTCGTTCAGCCCCGACCCGACGCTGGACGCGTATCGCAGCTCGTCTCCGTCGTAGTAGCCGACGAGCAGGCCGCCGAATGTCTTGGCGCGCGAACCCTCGCCCTCGGTGTAGCCGCCGACGACGAACTCCTGCTCCTGCACGCTCTTCACCTTCAGCCACGCGCGGCTTCGGCTGTCGCTCTCGTACGTGCTGTTCGCGCGCTTGGCGACGGTGCCCTCGAACCCGAGCTTGACCGATGCGTCGTGCAGATCCTCGCCATCTTCGCTGACGTGTTCGACGTACTTGATGTGGTCGCCGATCTTGAGCGTCCGCCGCAGCAGCGTCTTCCGTTCGGCCAGTGGCACCTGGCGCAAGTCGTAGCCGTTGACGTACAGCAGGTCGAAGACGTAGCAGTACGCCGGCACTTCCGCCGCCGCGCGCTCCACCTCCGCCGGCTTGGAGAGATTGATGCGAGGCTGCAGTTCCTGGAAGTCCGGCGCGCCGTGCTCGTTGATCGCGACGATCTCGCCGTCGAACACCGCCGTCTCGACATCCTGTGTCTCGAGCGTGCGGACGACCTCCGGGTACTGCACCGTCATCGGATTGCCGCGGCGGCTCCGCAGCTCCACCTTGCCATCGCGCACGAACGCGAGCGTCCGCACGCCATCGAGCTTCGGCTCGAAGAGCCACCCGGGGCGCGAGAACGGCGCCTCTACCAGCGTCGCCAGCATCGGCCGCAGCGTCTTCGCATCCGGAAACGGGGCCTTGCGCGCGTCGGGATGCGGCGCGCCGCTTGCGTCGGCCGCCATGCGCGGCATGCGCCCTTCCTTCAGGTCCTGGATGGTCAGCCCGCTGATCACGGAGCGGTCCTCCACGAGCACGTCGCGCGTCGAGACGTATTCGTCACGATGCTTGATCAGCAGCCAGCTCTTCGGGTCGCTCTTGATCCGCACCAGCGTCCACGATCCCTGAAGCTTCTTTCCTCGCAGCGTGATCGAGATCTTCCCGTCTTCGAGTCCCTGCCGCATGCGCGCGCTGCCCTCGGCCTTGTTCCCCCATGAGTACGCGCCGCCCTCGTCCGGCGTATACGTGCCGTTGTCCCAGACGATGACCTGCCCCGCCCCGTAGTTTCCTGTCGGGATCACGCCCTCGAAGCCACCGTAATCGAACGGGTGGTCCTCGACGTGCGCCGCCATGCGCTTGTCCTTCGTGTTCAGCGAAGGCCCGCGCGGCACCGCCCACGACACGAGGACGCCGTCGACTTCGAGGCGGAAGTCCCAGTGCATGCGCGTCGCGGCATGCTGCTGGATGACGAAGGTGAGGTCGCCGTGGCCGTCCGGCACACCGGTCGCAGGCTCGGGCGTCTTGTCGAAGTCACGCTTCTGCCGGTACCGCAGCAGCGCGTCCAGGTCGGGCGCCGGTTTCTCAGGCATACGACAATTGTAGGGGCTAGGTGGTAGGTGTTAGGTGTTAGGGATTAGGGACTGGGGGTTAGGGGTTAGGGGTGAGTGCGATACTGCCAGAAAGAGGGAGACGGCATGGTCACGTTCCGCCGAGAAGATCGCGAGCGAGTAGCGAACGGCGAGATCACCGTAACGTTTCGCCTGTGGAAGTCTGCGCACGTAAAAGCGGGCAAGGTCTATCCCACTGGCTTCGGTGCAATCGAAATCGAGGATGTTCAGGTCATCCCCGCCGCGTTGGTGGCGGAGGAGGATGTGCGCGCGTCCGGATGCGCGGACATTCCGGCGATCTGGGCATCAGCGGGCGAGCACACCAAGACCCAGGTAGAGCCGGCGACCCTGCTGTACCGCGTGCAGTTCCGCTATCGCGGAGATCCTCAGCAGGATCTGCCCGAGATCTGACGCCGTGCAGTTCGCCCCACTCCATCACTCACGAATGCTGATCACCCACCGCCCGTTGAACCCCACCCGCGATAGAGCGCCCTCCGTCGTAGCCGTGCCAGCCGCACCCTCGTACTCGCCCGCACCACCATCGATCTCGTACTCGAGGCGCATCGTGTAATCTGCGTCCTCTACCTCCCGCTCAACCACGGCACGCACGTCTGCCCGCGTCAGCGTCGCGAAGATCTCCGCGCCATTCGCCCTGCCGAGCGTCAGGTCCCCCTCACCCGCGCTCTCTCGTAGGCCGATGTTCCACGACAGCGCTCCCGACAGCGTCCATTGCCCGTCAGCGCTCGCACCGTCAAGCGAGAGGATCTGCGTCCCGTTCAGCAGCTCCTGCCACTCAACAACGTCGCCCGTGATCTCGATCGTCAGTTCCATAAGTCTGTTGCCCTTGAATTGCGATGCTGCCTCAGCGCGAAAACTGTAGCCCTTTATCTACTGGACGGGAGAGCGCCTTCCGGTGAGCGCGGACCACAATTGATCTAAGATAACGTTTTGCTACTAAGCTATGGACCAATAGCCATTCGGCGACTATCCTACGTCTATGGAGGTCAGATAGCAATGCAGCATCTCAGGCGCACGAGGCGACGAATCTGCGACGGCAAGAAGAGGTACCGGACGATGACGTTTGCAAAGCTAGTGGCTTTGGACGTGCGGCGGCGTGAGCGAGAGCGAATTGGAGCATATCGGTGCCGCCCATGCGATGCGTTCCACATCGGGCACACGCCACTTCACGTCCGACCATTCCGGTTGGAACGAAAGGATGCGGGATTAGATGAAGTCACAGGAACTTGAAGGCGGTGCACCGGGCCCAATTGGTCCGACTGTGCAACACCGCGATATCGGCCTATTCGACTACGACGAGCTCTCCGAGTCTTACGGCATCGAGAATCTCGATGACGAACTGGGCTCCGCAGTGTTTCGGCTCGAAGAGGATGACCGTCGAGTCGTGCAGGAGGCGTCATGGTATAGGTTTGTGCGGGACTGCATTACACATCGTTGTGGCGATGCGCCGGGTGTCTCGATGGGGCCCACGCAGATTCCGGCCGACCGCATAATGCTTGGCAGCGACCGGCTGAAAAAGCTCCTGGATAAGGACGAGCAACTAGCGGATCTATTCCGTGCGTTCGTCGAGGGGCTATTGGAGGCGAACTCGTGGCTAAAGGTCAAAGTCAATGATCAGACAATCACGTTCTTGCTCCGCCCCAATTTGCTCTTCGATCAGTCGTTCGCTTACCCGCGCGGACTCAAGACGGGCCTACGGCTACGGGCTGGGAAGTCGCGGAAGGGGTTGTTTCTGCTAGGCGCCCGCGTTGCCGACCTGGGCGAAACGTCGAAGCGTAGCGAGACGGAGCCTCGCGAATGCTGGGTAACAGCTCCCGAAGATTTTGAAGAAGGCTGGCGATTCGTGACAGGTGAGTCAATCGGGCAGCGATCATCGACTCGTTGATGAGTTACCGGTGCGGATACGACGCCGCTGTCGACACAAGGGTGAGCGCCTGGGTGGCTGATGGGACCTGCGTTGGCTACAGAGGTCTTCCGGACCATTAGCAAGCCGAGATTGATAACGCTCAGCGTAGGAGCAAGCACAGAGGGGGTTGAAGGTTGAAATTCACTCAGGACCGTGCCGATACAGCGCGTCGTCGTGCAGCGCTCGAGCAATACGTCCGGGACTCCCTACTCACTCGAGCCGGGCGTTTCATCTGCCAGCATTGCGACTCTACATGCCGACCGCCCGCCTTACGAACAGACTTGGCATTCATCGAAGGGGAGATGCCCCATATGGGCGGTTACTTCTCCCTCACCGACGATAGGGGCTCGCCGACGAGAATCGTTGTCGTCGGGCAAGAACGAGGCCGCGGCGAGCCCACCGTTCAGCTTGAAGAGCGAACGGCCGCGGTTCAACTGAGACGCAATCCATCGTTGCGCAACCCACATCTTCGAGCGACAACAAACGCCCTCTCGCTGATGCTAGGCGTCGGTACAGACGGACCAGGCGGGGAGTCGATCTTGGTTGACGGCACGGTACGCCACGTACTGGATTGCTTCGTGCTGACGAACTCGACGCTCTGTTCCGCGTTAGTCAAACATTCGACGACCGGGCAACCCACTACATCAGGCCGGCCGACGCCGGAAATGAAGCAGCATTGTGTTGAGCACCTGAGCGCAATGCTCGACATCTGGGAGCCGACGATCCTACTGTTGCAGGGCGACAGCGCGATCGCTACGGCGCGCAGCGCGCTCAACGCAGACTTGGTGCGCGGAACTGCGATTGACCTTCAAATCAACTCGACAAACTGTCGCGTTTGTCCTGTGACCCATCCGAACAGCCACTCTTCGAGCAAGCCTGACACTCTCGGATGGATTCACCCTACGTCACACTACTTTCGAGAAACGATAATCCCGATGCTCCGGGAGGTCTTGAATCTGCCATCATGAAAAGGCGACCTCGGCGGAGGGTGTGCTCTCCCGCGCCATCATTCTCGCGCACCCGTCCGCCAGAATATCCATACCCCTACGGTCTCGGTAAGTCCGGCGTTGGGTACGACCGACACGATGTACCCGCCTTGATTCTCTATGACAGAAACATGGGCTTGAATGTCTTTGGTGAACTGCGAGGTGTTACGGCCCTGGCGGTCGACGTAGACTGCTGGCATGTCGGATTCAGCCTCTCTGCTGGAGACCGTGGACTCTCACATGACTCTGGCCAAGATCGCACTGCCAACAGTTGGGTAGCTGCCAGTCTCGCCCTCTTGCCACGATGACGCGGGTAGCTCGCAGCAACGAACGCCCGTGGCCGCTACCCTTCGGCTTTCACCTTCTTCACGGCCTCGATCAGCGGCGGCATGATCGTCTTGAAGTCGCCGACGACGCCGAAGCGCGCGGCCTTGAAGATGTTCGCGTCCGGGTCCTTGTTGATCGCAACGATGTTCTTCGATCCCGAGCAGCCCGCCATGTGCTGGCTCGCGCCCGACACGGCCACGGCGATGTAGAGCGTCGGGCTCACGACCTTGCCGGTCAGCCCCACCTGCTCCGCCACCGGACGCCAGCCCAGGTCGGCGACCGCGCGGCTCGCACCGACGGCGCCGCCGAGCAGATGCGCCAGCTGCTCGATGACGTCGAAGTTCTCCGGGCCGCCGAGCCCGCGGCCGCCGGTGACGACGACATTCGCGTCTTCGAGCCGCACGCCCTCGGCTTCCGCCACCTCGTGCTTCGTCACCTTAGTCCGGATCCCTGACCCATCGAAGTCCACCTTTACGACCTCGCCGGCGCTACCGCCTTCGGCCGCGTCCTGCGACTTCGGCCGCACCGTGGCGATCGCCGGCGAGGTCGCGAAGCCATTGACCGCGCGCGCATTGCCGCCATACGCCGGCCGCGTCGTATGCAGCCGTCCGTCTTTCATCTCCATCGCGACGGTGTCCATCGCCACTGCCGTCTGAAGCTTGAACGCGAGCGCCGGCCCGAGGTCGCGGCCGATGTCGCTCTGGCCCAGCAGGATGATCGCCGGGTCGGCCTGCTGCGCGACGGCAGCAGCGGCGTGCATGAAGCCGTCCGTCGTATATTGCTCCAGCGCGGCGTTATCGACGACGTACACCCTTTCGACGCCGCTGATCTTCGGAGCCGCCGCCTCGACACCAGAGCCGAGCAGCATTGCGGACACCGGCCCCGCCCCGAGCCGCTGCGCCGCTCCGACGAGCTCCTGCGTGATCGGCGCCAGCTCGCCGTCCGCCAGCTCGGCCAGTATCAGTACTCCGTTTGCCATCAGTGATCTCCATCCTCTTTCGGCGCATGCCATCTTCGCCGGTCATTGATCTCTGTGTCTTCGTAGTCACCCCTTCCCTGGAGGGAAGGGGGCGGGGGTTGGGTCCGTCGGAGTTCCCGCTCCGTCCAGGGCAGGGGCTGGCGCGGCAGCTTAGATCAGCTTCGCGTCCTTCAGCCGCTTCGCGAGCGCATTCGCCTGCTCCTCCGGCGTGTCGCCCGTCATGATCTCTACTTTCGTGTCCACGACCGGCACGGAGAGCGACTCCAGCGTCAGCCGCGGCGCGACAGCAGCAGCATCCAGACCGAGGTCGGCGGCGGTCCAGTTCGTCACCTGCTTCTTGCCCGCGGCCATGATCTGGGGCAGCTTCGGATAGCGCGGCTCGCCCAACTCGTTACTGACCGTCACAACCGCGGGCAGCGGCGCCTCGACAGTCTCGAATGCATCGGGCAGCACGCGCTCGACGGTGATCCTGTCGCCGGCGACCGTGACCGACTTGGCGAACGTCACCACCGGCGCATCGAGCATGCCGGCGATCAACGTGCCCGTGACGCCGAGGTCCCAGTCCACCGCCTGCCGTCCCGTCAGCACCAGGTCCACATCGCCGAGCTTCTTGATCGCCGTAGCGAGTACGGTGGCGACGCCGTGGCTGTCGAGGTTTTCCAGCGCCGGGTCGGTGATCAGCACGCCCTCATCGCTGCCCATCGCGAGGCCCTGCTTGATGGAGTCGCGTGCCGTCGCGGCGCCCAGGCTCATGATCGTAACCTTCGCGTCCGCGCCGGCGTCCTTGATGCGCATCGCCGCCTCGACGGCGATCGCGTCGAACTGGCTTGTGACCGGCGCGACGCCCTGTGGCGGCACCACCTTCTTCGATACGTCATCGACTTTGAAGCTCGATGGCGGGATATCCCAATCTGGCACTTGCTTCACACAGACAACGATATGCAACTTCGTCCCTCCGAGCAGAAATGTGCGTCTTGCGATCTTTGGGCCAGGGACTCTGGTCGAAGGAAACGGCGGCCCCTGAGGCCGATGAAAGGTACATAACCGCATTCCTTCGGTCTAGAGACGGCCTTTGGACGCCAGAGATGGCTTTCGTATGCGCGCTCGCAAGCCAACGATCACCCTTCTGGCGGTCGATACTGTAGGAGCAGAGCGTGACGAGTTGCGCGAGCCGACGCGGAGGCTCGCTCTCCCGTATACGATGGGCTCTTGTGACGAATACGAATACCGAGAAGCAAAACGACATCTGCACGAATGGCACGAACGCGGACCGGGGCGACCGCGAACACCACCTCGTCCTCGGGCGTGAGGTGATCCGGAACGAGGCGCGGGCGCTCGAAGAAGCGGCGCAATCGATCTCCCACGACTTCGCCGACGCAGTGGAGATGATCGCGGCTGTGCGCGGCCAGATCGTCACTTGCGGCATCGGCAAGTCGGGCAACGTGGCGGCGAAGATCGCCTCGATGCTGTCGTCGACCGGCACGCCGACATCGTTCCTGAACTCGGGCGAGGCCGTGCATGGCGACATCGGCGGCATGCGCAAGGGCGACCTCGTCCTCGCGGTGTCACATAGCGGCGAGAGCCCCGAGATGGTGGCGCTCTTGCCGGTCTTCAAGAAGCTGGACCTGCCGATCATCGCTATCACGGATAACGCGAGGTCGACTCTCGCGTTGGTGGCGTCGATCACGCTGATGGCGGGCGGGACTGCCGCGGCGGACCCGATCAGTCTGGCGCCGACGGCGAGCAGCGTAGCGGCACTGGCGATCGGTGACGCGCTGGCACTGGCGCTCGCGCAGCACCGCGGCTACACGCTCAAGGATTCGAGCACCGCATCGGCGGCGCGCTGGGGCGGCTCATGGAGTCCGTGTATAGCAAGCACGACGGACAGGGCTAAGGGGCCGGAGCGGCCCCTACCGCGGCCGCTAGCGGATCCGCCGGCGGCGCGACCCGCAGCTTCCTCACCGGCGACGCGATCAGCACGACCGCGCCACCGAACGTCACGCAGCCGCCGATGATGATGACGGCCCGCGCATCGAAAACGGTGGCGATGCCGCCAGCGAGTAACGTCCCCGCAAGCATAGCGACCAGGCCGGCGAAGCGGATTGCGCTGTTAACGCGGCCGAGCAAACGTGCGGGCACGATGGCCTGTCGGACGCTGATCTCGTGAATCTGGTAGATCGTAATGCCCGGATCGCTTGTGCATTGCTGCGCGATGAGGATCAGCACCGTCACGACGGACGCATCGCGCGCGCCTACGACGAGCAGCGGCCCGACGCAACCCAGCATCATGCCGCCGATCATGGCGCCACCTACGCCAAGCCGGCGGGCGGCGCCGGCGGCGGCCAGCGCGCCCAGCAAGGACGTAACGCCGCCGACGCCGAAGATCACCCCCAGGACACCGGGCGAGAACCCGAGCTGGCGGCTCGTAAAGAGCAAGATGACGGCGCCGATCAGACCGTTCGAAAGCGCGACCGCAACCCAGCTTCCGGCGATGGCACGCAGCACGGGGTCACCGGCGATCGTGCGGAGGCCCTCCATGATCTCGATTCGGACGCTCTGACGGTCGGCGGGCGGCGGCGGTGGCGGTTCGACTCCCCGGATGGAGTGAACGAAGAGAGCGGAGAAGAGGAACGAGATGGCGTCGACGAGGATCGCGCCGGGCCCCGTGATCAGCTGCACGAGCCAGCCGCCGATGCTGAAGGCGCCAAACTCGGCGACCGAGGCGCTGGCCGTGAGCTTGCTGTTGCCCTGGATCAGTTCGTGCTCTTCGACGATTGTCGGAAGGTACGACTGATAAGCGACATCGAAGAACATCGTCAGCACGCCGGCCGTGAACGCTACGACATAGAGCTGCGGCATCGCCAGCACACCGGCAACGGCTGCGATCGGGACGGAACCGATGATCGCCGCGCGGCCGAGGTCCGAGGCAATCATGATCGGCCGGCGATAGAGGCGGTCGACCCAGACGCCAGCGACCAGACCGACGATGATGCCCGCGAGGACGTCGGACGCGGCGAGCAGCGCGACCTGCAACGCGGTGGCGTGCAGGTACAGGATGGCGGTGAACGGAAGTGCCGTGCGCGTGATCAAGGACCCGAAGACGGAGACCGTCTCACCGGCCCAGAGCTTCATGAAGTCCGGGTTGCGAAAGAGGCCCGCGGATCGCCGGTTCACGCGCGGATTGTAGCGGGCACGCGGAGATTAGATCTTGTTGTCGCGGAGGAACTGCAGCACGGCCTCGTTGAACTGCCGGGGCTGGTACAGGTTGACGGCGTGGCCGGCTTGCTCGATCACGACCTTGCGCGCGTTCGGGATCTTCGACGCGAGGTAGTCGCCGCCCGCCTTGTAGCGTTCGTCGTCGGCGCCGAGCACGATCAGCGTCGGTAGGGCGATGTGATCGAGGTTCTCCATCACCACGGCGTCCCGCTGCGTGAGGATGCCGCGCCCGGCGAAGGCGAGGCCCTGTGCCGAACGCTGGTACTGCCGCGTGGCGTCGATCTCGATGCCACGGCCGAGACCTTCGAGTCCGCGCTCCTCGAACCGCTTGGCGTAGCCGATAGAGAAGTCGTTCCAGCCGGCGCGCGCGTCGTCCTTCCGGTATCCGGGGCCTGTGTTGCAGAGGATGAGCGCGCGCGCCATGTCGGGGTGCGCGTGCTGGAACTCGAGCGAAATGTAACCACCCAGGGACAACCCGCCGATGACAGCCCGATCCACGCCCAGATGACGCAGCAGCGCGGCCATGTCCTCGACCGTCAGCTTCTCGGTGTACTCATCCTGCGAAAGCGGGCTGTCGGTGCCGCCGTGGCCACGCATGTCCCATGCGATGACGCGGTAGTCCGAGAGCGCGGCAAACTGCGGCTCCCACATCTGCAGGGTCGCTGCGTAGGCATGAGTGAGCAGGATCGGCGTGCCGGACGGCGTGCCGTGCTCCTCGTAGTTGATGTGGATCCCGTTCAGCTCGGCAAGCGGCATGGGCTATCCATTTTCGGTGGGGCAGGATGGATCATCTTCGCGCACGTCGGAATGGGGCACAATCTCGGTCCGTGGGCCCCAGTACGAGCCGTCGGGAATGGGTGCGTCAGTACAATGGCTCATGGCCGTGTTGCCGGATGAGTTCGAGTCGGTCACAGAGAGCGCACCGCTCGTTACGGAGCTGCGCGAGCGGATCGCCCGCGAGGGAGCGATTACGTTCCGCGACTTCATGGCCGCCGCGCTCTATGATCCGAAGCACGGCTACTACATGACGGCCGAGCGGGCGATGAGCCGCGGCGGCGACTACGTGACGAGCCCGGAAGTGCATTCGATCTTCGGCTCGCTGGTCGCGAAGCAGCTGTTCGAGCTGTGGGAGACGATAGGCCGCCCGCCGCGATTCGACATCGTCGAGCAGGGCGCCGGTACGGGCTTGCTGGCGCGCGACATTCTGCGCTGGAGCGCGCGCGTGCCGGAGTTCGCAGCGGCGATCAGTTATCGAATCGTGGAGATCAGCGCGGCGCTGGCCCGGGTGCAACGCGAGACGCTCAGAGAGCGTGCGCCGTCGGACAGCGCCATTGAGTGGCTCGCTGCCCTGCCTCCGGCGATCACCGGCTGTGTGCTCTCGAACGAGCTCGTCGACGCATTCCCGGTGCATCGCATCGTGCGCGAAGGCGATGAGCTGCGAGAGGTGTTCGTCACATGGCGCGACGGGCGATTCGTCGACGAGCCGCAACCGCTGTCAGACCCCGCCCTGCGGCGCTACTTCGACGATCTCGGCCTGCTGCCAGGTGACGGATGTTATGCCGAGGTGAATCTTGACGCGCCGCGGTGGATCACCGAGGTCGCGCAGTGCCTCGAGCGCGGCTACGTTCTCACATTCGACTACGGGTACGAGGCGGCGCAGCTCTACGCGCCCTGGCGCCGTGACGGCACGCTGCTTTGCTTCTATCGACAGTCGGCGAGCAGCGACCCGTATCAGCGCCTGGGAAAGCAGGACATGACGGCAAGCGTCGACTTCACGACGCTGCGCCTTGCGGGAGAGCGCTGCGGCTTGCGGACGCTCGGCATGACGGTCCAGTCGCAGTTCCTCGTGCGGCTCGGCATCAGCGAAGGAATCGCCGCGGTCGCCGGCGAGGGCAACGCCCAGATGGAGGAGTACTTCGCACGGCGGCGAGTCGTGATGGACCTCATCGATCCGGGCAAGCTCGGGCGCGTGAAGGTGCTGCTGCAGGGAAAAGGCGTGCCGGAAACCCGGTTGCGCGGATTCAACGACGACTGAAGCTGGCGTGTGACGCTTTTTTTGGCTCCACCGCTCGGAGGAGCGCGCTGCGCGAACGCTCAGAACAGGCAGCCTATGCTATCCCGGGGAGGCTCGTGTCGCGCAGGAAGATCAGATAGTCCAGATCTCCGGGGGAGTGGCCCCACTCCGACAACAGAACCGCCAGCTCTGACCGATGTTGCACGCCATGGCAGAAGAGCTGCGTGATGCTCTCGCCCAGGGGCATGCGTCCCTCGAATCCCCACTCGAGCCACCACTGGCCGGCACGGCCCCAGTCTTCGTCCGTGAGCGCCGACACACACGCCAGCAGCGTGTCATGCGATGCCGCGTAGTCCTGCTTCGCGCGCTCCAGCGTGACGAGCTCCGGCTCGATCGAGGCGCCGCCGGTCCACCTCGAGTACCACCAGCGCTGTGTACCGAGCATATGCGCCAGCGGCAGGCGAATCTGTTGGTACTGCTCGCCGGCGAGACCCTCAGCAGCGGCGAGGAGGCGATCATCGGCCCAGGCCGTGTACCGGATCATCGAGGCGGCGTGTTCTGCGAGGGTAGTCACGCTGGTCTATCTCCTTCAACACAGAGCGCTTCGCACCTGTCACCGACTTATCGGTGAACCTGAGCATACATTCGTGATGAGCCCCGGCCCATTATCCGTTTAGAAACAAATCCAGAGCGGTGGCATGGCAAGCTGTACGCAGGAGGGTCTCCGATGAATCTCAGGAAGAACGTCGGGGCGAAGGCCGGCGTGGTCGTGGCGAGCGTCGTCGCGCTGCTCGCGGCCTGGGGCCTCGTACACCAGAACCCACCGCCGGCGAAGGCCGCCGACACGCCCGCGGCGGCCCCCACGACGACGGCCCCTCGCGCCAGAACCCGCGCCTCTGCCCCCGCCGCGCCGGCCCGGACGAAACGGACGACGAGGACGCATGCCTCCTGATCTGTTCACGCGCACGTTCCCGGCGATGGGCGGCACCGTCGAGGTGCAGATGGTCGGCGGGCACGAGACTGTGGCCCAGCGCACAAGAGCGCTCTTCGACGAGCACGAGTTCCGGCTCAGCCGTTTCATGCCCGATAGCGAACTTTGCCGGCTGAACGCGGCGGGCCCCGAGCCGTTCCACGCGTCGCCGCTCCTCTTTGATGCGGTCAGCGAAGCGCTTGCATGGTCGTGCGTTACCGAAGGCGTCTTTGACCCGACCGTGATTGATGCGCTCGAGGCCGCCGGCTACGACCGCAGCTTTGATCAGATCGCCAGCCGCCCGAGCCCTGGTGGCACGACGGTGATGACCCAACCCGCGCGAGCAATCGGCGACCAACCATGGCGTCGCATCTCGCTGGACTACGACCGCGAGACGATCACGTTACCGGAGGATGTGCGCATTGATCTGGGTGGGATCGGTAAGGGATACACCGTCGATCGCGCGATCGGCGCGCTGGGACTACGGGCGAACGCCATGGTCAACGCATCGGGTGACCTCTACGCCGCCGGCGACGGCCCCGACGGCGACGGCTGGTATGTCGGCGTGCAGGATCCGCTCGCGCCCGAGCGCGATGTGGCCGTCCTGAACGTCAACGATCGCGGCGTGGCAACATCGGGGTCGATCAAGCGCAACTGGATGTCCGGCGATCGGCGTTATCACCACCTCATCGACGCGCGCGACCGGCGATCGTCCAACAGTGATCTGCTGACGGTCACCGTAGTCGCGCCGACGGCAACGCAGGCGGACGTGCTCGCCAAGACCACGTTCCTCCTCGGGGGGGATGACGGGATGGCGATGATCGAGCGCTTCGACGGCGCGGAGTGCATCGTCATCGGTCCCAACGGCCACTCGATGGCTACGAGCGGCATGGCGGAATACTTCGTGTGAACCACGAATTCTGGTATCTCTCGCGGGCCGCGGGATTCACGGCATATCTGCTGCTCTTCGTGTCCGTCGCGCTGGGCATATCGATGGGCACGCGGCTCATCGAGCGCGTCGTCCGGCGCAATACCGTGTTCGACCTGCACCGCTTCACCACGCTCCTTGCGCTCGCCTTCACACTCTTCCACGTCTACATCCTTCTTCTGGACGGATTCTTCAACTTCAACGTCTGGCAGCTTTCGATCCCCTTCCTGTCGCCTTACCGCGGCTGGCAGATCGCCGTTGGCGTCTTTGCGCTATACGCCCTTGTCCTGATCATTGTGAGCTTCTATGCGCGTCAGGCGATCGGATATCGCGCGTGGCGGGCGCTGCATTTTCTGACGTTTGGCATGTTCGCCCTCGCGGCCTTCCACGGCATCGTCGCGGGGACCGACACAACGGAGTCCTGGGCGAAGGCGATCTACGTCGCGACGGGCGCCGCGACGGTGCTTCTGATCCTCTATCGGGTCCAGTATCGGATGCCCGACAGTAGCGGCGTGCGAGCGGCAAGGCTCGCAAGCGTTGCTGCGACTCTGGCCGTCGCCGCATTGCTGATGTTTGGGACATCGCTCCTGCGAGCGCACCGCGCGCCCGCGTCCGTTGACGCAGTGGCGCTGCCCGCACAGGGCTTGCCCTCTGCCGGACCGCCGCCGCTGCCGGTGGACGCGCATCCGTTCCTCGCCAGTTTCAGCAGCGACTTCTCGGGGACGTACCAGCAGACACAGGAGGCGACGTCGTCCCACCTCGTGCTCGATGGCGCGACGAGCGGCGATCTCGCCGCGGACGTACACGTCGAGCTGACGCAGACGATAGTCGCACCGACGCCGGACAACGAAGTCAACGAGCACGATCCGAACGACAACGAGACGACCGAGGCGCAGGGCGTGGCATCCGTGACCGTGAACACGGCACAATTGACGGATCCGAACACGCACGCGGTGATCTGCACGGGAAAGCTCACCAGCCTCAACCAGGGGGCGATGCGGTTGACCTGTGACGGCACGGGGCCGTACCAGGGCGTGCGGATGGATGTGTCGGGCCGCCTCGGCGCGTCACCGGACGGCACCTTCAGCGGAGCTCTTTCGGGCACGATGCAGCGGCTGGCGTAGTACGGCTTTCCTCCGGTCTCCGATCGGCGCTAGAATCGGGGCAGCCTCTCGACGCTTTTTCCGATGCAAGGATATTCCGTGTACGAATCAGCCCGTCCGAAATCGGCTTTGACTTGGCTTTCGCTGTGACCGATCGTTCGGAGATCTCCGTCCGGCCGATCGATTTCGCCCGCGATGAGGCGCCGCTGAAGTCGTTCCTGGGGGAACGCGACCGCCTGCGGTTGGACCACATGGAAGCGACGTGCAAGGACGACGATTGTTTCGCTTTCGTAGCGGACGAGGGCGGACTCGCGGTGGGCTGGGCGGTGGTGCACACCAAGTTCCGCGACGACCAGGACTGGGATCCTCCGGACGACGACACCCGCGCATTCCAGCAGGGCGACAACGCGTATCTGGAGAACATCGAGGTGACCGCGCGCGTCCGCAGCACCGGCATCGGCAACATGCTGCTCGAGGCGGTGCAGGCGGAGGCCAAGATACGCGGTAAGCACCACCTCTGGCTGCACACCAGCGAGAACAACGTCAAGGCGCACGCGCTCTTTGATCGCGAAGGATGGCAGCTAGAGCGGACGGTATTCCCGCCCTGGAAGCCCGCCTCGAAGACGCGCATCTATCGAAAAGACCTGTAGCGGCGTTGCACCGGCACGCGCACGGAGGGCACATGCGTAAGACGTTTATCCGGACTTTAGCGGTCACCGCGGTCGTACAGTTCGCCATCACGCGCGTGTTGGCGGGGCAGATCATCGAAGAGGGGCGGGCAGAGCGAATGTGGATGATGTACCCCCTGAATGTGCTGATGAACGCACTCGCCTGGACGCTGCTCATCTCGGCCGGCGGCCGCTGCGTCCGCATCTTCCGTCGCGCGCCTTGACGCATTCGTACGCGATCCGCCACGTCGACGCGTTCACGCCGACCCCCCTCGAGGGCAATCCGGCGGCCGTCGTCGATGGCACGGGCCTCGACACGGAAACGATGCAGCGCATCGCGCTGAACCAGCGGCTGTCTGAGACCGTTTTCTTACTCGCGCCGGAGAGCGCCGGAAACCATGCGCGCATCCGCATCTTCACGCCACACACCGAATTGCCGTTCGCCGGGCATCCGACCATAGCCGCCGCACACATCTTGATCAGCGAAGGCCGGGTGCAGCTCGCGGACGGCGAACCGCTGCTTATCGAGACGGGAGCCGGCGTCATCCCCGTTGACGTTGTCGCTGAAGGATTGGTGATCGGCCCGGACAAGATCTCCCGGTCTGGCCGCCTCTACACCATGACCCAGGCGGCACCCCAATTTCGCGATGCGCACGCGTCGCTCGACGAGATGGCGACCTGCGTCGGACTCGGAGCGGGGGACGTGATATACGCGGAGGAAGTGTCGACCGGGATCTACTGGCCCGTGGCGCAGCTGGCGTCGCTCGAAGCGATGCTGCGTGTGCAGCCGGACTTCGCTGCGCTGATGAAATGGCCGTTCGGCGTGGCCGTCTTCTGCATCGGCGCCCAGGCGCAGGATGCGGACATCCACGTGCGCGCTTTCGCGCCGGCGGCCGGTGTCTTCGAAGACCCCGTGACAGGCAGCGCCAATGGCTGCATCGGCGCCTTCATTGCGAAGCACGGCCTGCTCCCGGCCCGCGACGGCGAGATCCGCTACGTCGCCGAGCAGGGGATCGAGATGGGCCAGCCCGGGCGCGTGTACGTGCGCGTGACTGGCGGCCCGGACGCACCGCGGGTGCACGTCGGCGGCCACGCGGTGACGGTGCTGCGAGGGGAGTTGTCGCTGGCATGAATGACCTTCGGGCCGCTCCAAGGGTATGATCGCCTGGTGGACAGAACCAAACGACTCGGTCGCGGTGGCTCGCGTTTTCCGGTTCGCCGGTGGCCCCTCGTCGTAGTTGTGGTCGCGCCGCTCGTATTGTCGGTCGCGGCCACGGCAATCATCGACGCAACGTACGGCAACGTCGGCGCCGCGGCCGTTCCGTTTGTTCTCGCAGCGTACGTTCTGGGTCTGGCGCTGTGGGCGCTGATGCGAACCGTGCTGCCCCGGCAGCTTTGCTTTCTCATTGCGGTTGCGGCAACGGCCGTCTGCCTTGCCGGCGTGTTCGCGGGCTCGAACCTGCTCTCCTGGCTTCTGATCTCTGCCATCGGCGGGCTTCTCGTCACCGTACCCGTCGATCGGCGCGACGGACACGGTCGAGCGGCCGGCGCCTAAGCGACGGGCTGTGGCAGCAGGCGCTGGAACAACTCGTTGCTCAGGAGGCGCCCTCGCGCTGTGAGCCGGAGATGCGTCGCCGTGCGCTCCAGCAGGCCGTAGCCAACGAACTCCTCGAACACCGGGCCGTGCCGCTCGTCGACGCTGCGGCCGTGACGGCGGTCGAACGCACCCAGGTCGATGCCCTCGATCAGACGCAGGCCGAGGATGAGCGTGTCTGACATCGACAGTTCGCTCGTGATCTCCTCCGCGCCGTGCACGTGCAGCATCGCCGTGCCGCCGGCCTTGCGCGATGCGACGGTCTCATCGACCAGCTCCGTGTAGCGGTTCGGCAGCAGCACCGTCGAGAAGCGGACGCCGTTGAGGAACGAGTGCGCGCCCGCGCCGAGACCCAGATACTCGCGGTTCTGCCAGTACAGCAGGTTGTGCTTGCAGCGGCGGCCCGCACGCGCCCAGTTCGAGATCTCGTAATGCTCGTACCCGGCGCGGACCAGCCGGTCCTGCGTCCACTCGTAGTGTTCGGCCTGCATGTCCGGGTCGGGCGCCCGCACGCGGCCGCGCGCCACGTCACGGGCGAGCGGCGTACCCTCTTCGATCGTCAGCGCATAGAGCGACAGATGCTCGGGCGCGAGGACCAGCGCCTGCTCGAGGGTGCGCTGCCAGGCTTCGAGCCGTTGCTCAGACAGGCCGTAGATGAAGTCGAGGTTGACGTTGTCGAAGCCGGCCGCGCGCGCGGAGGCATAGGCTTCGCGCGCGCCATCGCCCGTGTGGATGCGGTCCAGCGCGACGAGCTCCTCATCGTCGAACGACTGTACGCCGATCGAGAGGCGGTTGAACCCAAGGCTCCGCAGACCGCGCAGGTATTCGGTCGAGAGGCTGCCCGGGTTGGCTTCGAGGGAGATCTCGGCGTCGGGAGCGATGTGAAACACGCCATTGACGCCCGTGAGGATCTGCGCCATCTGGTCAACCGGCGTCAGGCTGGGCGTGCCGCCGCCAAAGAACACAGTCTCGACAGTGCGGCCGGCGACGGCTTCGGCCCAGAGCGCGGCATCGCGCAGCAAGGTGTTGCCGTACGAAGGAATCATGTGCTCGTGGCCCGCGTAGGAGTTGAAGTCGCAGTAGCCGCACTTCGCCGTGCAGAATGGAATGTGGAGGTAGAGGCCGATGCCGTCGGAGGTCACCCTCGATCGTAGCAGCGAGGCGACTGCTCGCGCGAGCTCAGCCGACGGCGGCGAGCCAGCCGGCGGCAAGGATCGCCGCGCCGATGCCAAGCGCCCCGAAGCCGAATTGCAGCGACCACGCGTCGCGCCGGCGCAGGTACAGGAAGATGCTGGCGGCGAGACAGGCGCTGCCCGCCGCGATTGCCGGCAGATAGACGCGGAGATCGTAGTCGAGCAGCGCGATCAGCAGCGCGCTGAGCGCGAGCGCGCCGCCGAACGATGCCCAGCCCGCGTGCATCGACCGCCGCGCGCCGAGGCGGTGCGCGAGGCCGCGGACGCCGTTGGCGGCATCGCCGTCGATATCCGGCACCGTGTTCGCGAGATGGAGGGCGAAGCCGATCAGGGAGCCGAGCGGTAAGAGCCACCAGAGCGCGGCGTCCCACTCACCGAGCGTCACCCAGACCCAGAGGGGCAGCGTCGTAATGCCGACCATGAACGGGAGCGGACTGAGCGGCATGCGCTTCAGCCTCGCGTCGTAGATCAAACCAGATGCCAGGCCGAGCAACGCCAACGCGAGGCTGGCCGGCCCGAGAGAGACGCCAATCCCGGAGGTAACGGCAATAAGCAGCGCCGCCAGTACCAGGGCGACCGCCGGCGAGACCAATCCCGCGGCCAGTGGCTTCCACGGCTTCGTCGCGGCATCGAGATCACGATCAAAGTAGTCGTTGACGACGCCGATTGCGCTCTGGGCGCAGAACATCAGCGCCAGCATGCGCACGACGACGCCCGCGTCGGGCCGGCCCTTCTCCGCGACGAACGCAAGCGCCGCCGTGGCCGCGACGTTGAGGAGCGTGGGGAAAGGATGGATGATCCGCGCCATGCGGCACAGCCGCATGACGCTCGGTGACAGATGCGACCGCTTCCGGGCGAGGATCACCGTTTGTCCGGTCACACACTGGCCTCCTGCATGGTCTCTGAAGATAATACTCCCGCCATAAGGCCCCGGATCGCGATAACCCACAGTCGTCTTCTAACCAAGAACGACGCACCAAATCTTTGCCCTTGACCGAGGGTCGCTTCGATCGCTTTGGCTATTGACAGGCTGCGAGATCCGCAATATCGTAGATCTAGCCCGAGAACCGGGCGGTGAGCACTCCGTAGTGATAAGGAGGTCTCTCATGAACGACCGAATCCGCTGGGGCATTTGGCAGGTTGACTGAGAAGCCCTGTCTACTGGGCAGGGCGCGCCGCCAGCGCAGGCTCCCCCAGACATGGCATGAAACCGGGGCGCATTGAGCGCATCCCGACCCATTACGGAGGATACCGTTCTGGAGCCTGCTGACTGTTTGGAATCGAATAGTATCTATCGGGAAGGCTTTCCACTCCGGGGGGCCTTTTTCCATGCCCATGCCTGACGACTACCCCAACCAATCGAATCTCTGGCTCGCCGACACGCTGTGGCGCCTCGGCGCCGTCCAGTTCGGCGACTTCACCCTCGGACGGACGACCGTCAACTCCCCCATCCACGTGAACCTCCGGCTTCTCATCGCGCACCCCACGGCGCTGGCGCGGGCAGCCCACATCATCCAACAAGAAGTGACGACGTTGCAGGCCATGCGGAACCCACAAGTCGATCCGTTCGACCTCGTCTGCGGCGTGCCCTTCGGTGGACTCGTGATCGCCGAGGCGTTCTCGCTCGCTTCGAAGGTCCCGCTGATCTACCTGCATCCGCACACGGACGACCTGGAGTCCGATGTCGAGGGGCTGTATCACCCAAGCCAGACGGCGTTGATCATGGACGACCTGACGACCGGCGGCGGAAGCATTATCCTCACGACGAACCGCCTGCGCGACGAGGGCCTCTTCGTGCGCGACGCCGTGGTCCTCTTCGACCGCCAATCGGGGGGTCGCGCGAGGCTGGAAGACATGGGCATCCGGCTCGTGTCCGTGTTGACGCTGGAAGTGCTGCTTACCTATCTGCGATCCAGCGGGAAGATCGGCGACGACTGGTACCGCAAGAGCATGGCCTTCTTCGAGGCCAACTGCGACCGAGGACTAAAGTAGCCGGCGGATCGGCTTGCGGCCCGGGCGTGGGTCGTAATTGGACTTGAACATCTCGAGCTTGTCGCGTTCGATCAAATACTTGCCGGCGAACAAGACCGCCGGCACCTTCTTTTGCTTGATCAGCCTCCGCAGGCTCTGGGGGTGGATGTTCAGCAGGCGCGCCGCCTCGACAAGATCCAGGTAGTTCTCGAACGGGCTCATCACCATACGCGCGTACCCATAAGACGCTATATCAGATGAGCGGATTGTAGCACGAGAGTACGCTCGTTGTCAGCGATGAGCGGAGCGTAATCGGTCAAGTCTTGAGAGCGACGCCCTAGTGACCGCGTCCGAACCGCCAGCGGCCGGGTTTCGAAGC
>JALYKW010000029.1 GCA_030774575.1 Chloroflexota bacterium
CGCTTCCCCCTCAGTAGCGCCAGCCGAAAGGACACAGCACGATGCCGTTCTTCGTCGCCGTTACTGCCTTGTTCGCCCTCTCGGCCGGCTACCTCCTTCATCAGTTCTGGACCCGCGCATTCGCCGCCGACGCGCCGCCGATCGACGCCCTCCCCGACGCCGATCCAGCGCCGGAGTCGCTCCGGGCCGCGTAGCCGACCACTTCTTCACAAATTCCACATAAGAACCGCTCGATTGACCCCAGCCTCGGCGTAGTATTTCCGGGACGAGCAACCCGCCGGAGGGTCAGTGGCGTCCTGAGCAAGGACGCTCCCCGCCGCCCCCTCCGGCGGGTTGCTCGTTGCTGATCTCGCGGCGGCGACACCACACCGCCACCGCGCGGACTTCCGATCGGCGAGCCCCTCCGACATACTCCCCTCATGGAACCGCGTGCGAAGCTCTGGCTCGAAAAAGACGGCAAGCTCGTCTTGAGCGACTACCGCGTCCACCTGCTCTCACTCATCGACGAGACCGGCTCGCTGGCGGCGGCGGCCACACAGATGCAGCTGTCGTATCGGCGCGCCTGGGGGAAGGTGCGCGAGATCGAAACCAACCTCGGAATCAAACTCGTGGAGAGCGCTGCTGGAGGGGCAGGCGGCGGTGGTTCCCGCCTCACAGAGGAAGGCAGCCGTCTCGTCGCCATGTACCAGCGGTTCCGTGCCTCGGCGGAACAGGATCTCGCGCGCGAGTTCGCGCTCGCCTTCGAGCGCGAACCCTTATAGCCCAATAGTCCCGGTGTTCTTTCGGCGGCTTCCTTCATCTTTTTGGCGGCGATATGCTTGGCCGAGCATATCGCTGACAGCCAGAGGAGGGACCATGCCGAAGAAACTCTCGACTTGGATGCCGCTGATCGCGGTGCTTTGCATCGCAGCATGGGGTTGTTCGAGCAATGACAAGGCGCCGACGGCCACCACGGGACCGAGCGCCTCGGCCACATCGGCCCCCCCTCAACCGACAAAGGCGAGCGGCACACTGATTCTGGCGACGACTTCCAGCACGCAGGACAGCGGCCTGCTCGACGTGCTTGTGCCGGCGTTCGAGAAAGAAACCGGCTATACCGTGAAGACGGTCGCCGTCGGCTCCGGACAGGCCATCGCCCAGGCCTCTCGCGGCGATGCCGACGTCGTCCTCGTCCATTCCCCCGCCGCGGAGAAGCAGATGGTCGACGCCGGTGATGGCATCGAACGGACGCTTGTCATGCACAACGACTTCATCATCGTCGGGCCGAAAGCCGACCCGGCGTGCGTAAAGGCGGCCACCACGACGAACGAGGCGATGAGCGCCATCGCCACCAAGCAAGCCCAGTTCATCAGCCGCGGTGACAACTCCGGCACGAACGCGTTCGAGCTGAAGATCTGGCAGGGCCTGAACATCACGCCGAAAGGCATGAGCTGGTACGCAGAGTCCGGGCAGAACATGGGCGCGACGCTCCAGATTGCCAGCCAGAAGGCCGCCTACACCATCAGCGACCGTGCGACGTACCTCGCCCAGAAGAAGAACCTCGAACTCGACATTCTGTTCCAGAAGGACAAGGCGCTGCTCAACGTGTATCACGTGATCATCGTTAACCCGGCGAAACACGGGAACACGAACGTCACGGCGGCGAGAGCGTTCGCGTCGTATCTGGTGCGCGCGGACGTGCAGGAGACGATCGGCAAGTTCGGCATCGACACCACCGGCGAACAACTCTTCGTCCCGGACGCAGGCAAGCCGGAGCCCACCGGCTAGCCCCGCTGGTGCCGTTTACGGATGTCGGATGTTAGAGTGCCCGCAGTCGGCGCGCGTCGCCGGCGGGGACGAAGACCACTGACGACTGCTGATTGGCGACCAACCGATGGATCTCATTTTCGACGGGCTTCGTGAGGCAATCCGGCTTCTGGCCCACAACGAGGGCGATGTCTACGAGATCGCCGGCCGCTCGCTCTACGTCTCGGGCGTGGCCACACTCGTCAGCCTCGTCCTGGGCATCGGACTTGGCGCCACGCTGGCGTTCCGCCGCTTCCCGGGCCGTATGATCGCGCTGACGCTGGTCAACACCGGCATGGGCCTGCCGCCAGTCGTCGTCGGTCTCTTCGTTGCGATCATGCTCTGGCGCAGCGGCCCGCTCGGCCAGCTCGGCTGGATCTACTCGACCAAAGCAATGATCGTCGCACAGACCGTGATCGCCACGCCCGTGATCACGGGGTTCACCGCCGCGTCGCTCGCCGCGCTCCACCCGCGGTTGCGGCTGCAGGTCTACGCGCTCGGCGCGTCACGGCTGCAGATGCTCTGGATCCTGCTCCAGGAGGTGCGGCTGCCTCTGCTCGCGGCGATCATGGCCGGCTTTGGCGCCGCTATTTCCGAGGTCGGCGCATCGGTCATGGTCGGCGGCAACATCGCCGGGCAGACGCGTGTCCTCACCGGCGCCATTCTGCTGGAGCAGAGCAAAGGGAACTTCGGCATCGCTCTCGCGCTCGGCATCATCTTGCTCGCGATGATGATCGCCGTGAACGCGCTCTTCACCTGGGTGCAGCTCGGCGCCAGAAGGGATCGATGGCAAGCGACTGCCGCCGAGACCAATGACGCCGCATCGACTCCCATCGCCTCGACGTGGCAGACGCGCTGACGGGCGAGCCCAGGCTCGCAGCGCGCGGCCTCGTTGTACGCCGCGCCGGGCGCACCATCGTCAACGTCGAGGCCCTATACGTCGCGCCTGGCGAGATCCTCGCGATCATTGGCCCGAATGGCGCGGGCAAGAGCACGCTCCTCGTCCACCTCGCGCTGCTGCAGCGGGCCGATGCCGGTGAAGTGCTGTTCGACGGCGCGCCCACGCGAGGGCGCGAGCTGGCGCTGCGGCGCAAGATGGCCGTCGTCTTCCAGGACCCGCTGCTGCTTGACCGCACCGTTCTCGCCAACGTCGAGACGGGAATGCGCTTGCGCGGCGTCCCCGGGCGGGAGCGCAGGGGACGGGCCACCCGGTGGCTTGCGCGCTTCGGCGTCGACGCGCTGGCCTCTCGCTCTTCGCGCACGCTCTCGGGGGGTGAGTCGCAGCGCGTGAGCCTCGCCCGCGCGTTCGCACTGGAGCCGGAGGTGCTTTTACTCGACGAGCCGTTCTCCGCCCTTGACCGCCCGACGCGGGAAGCGATCACTCAGGACCTCGCGTCCGTGCTGGCCGAGACCGGCACGACGACTGTCCTGGTGACGCACGATCACGACGAGGCCGCGCGGCTGGGACATCGGGTCGCCGTGCTGATCCGCGGTCGCATCGTCCAGTCCGGCACGCCGTCGGCGGTCTTCGGCGCGCCAGCCGACGAAGAGGTGGCCGCATTCGTCGGCATCGAGACGATGATCCGGGCCCACGTCGTCGGCCGCGTGGATGGTCTCGTCACCCTTGCCGCCGGCCCCCATAAGATCGAGGCGATTGGCGGGTCCGGCTTCGAAGCCGCGCTTCTCTGCCTGCGCCCGGAGGACATCAGCATCTCCCCTGCCGGAGAGCACTCCGCTGATAGTGCCCGCAACAAGATCGCCGGGCGCCTCCGCCGCATCGTGCCGACGGGCGCCGATTCACGGGTGGAGGTCGACTGCCGGGGGGTGACGCTGATCGCCCGCGTCACCCGCCGCTCGCTTGAAGACCTCGGTCTCGACACCGGTTCGGACGTCGTCGCCTCGTTCAAGGCCACGGCCGTACACCTGATCCCGCTGGTCGCGCCTCCAGAAAGATAGATCCGCGATGCCATGCGACGGGAGGGATCTGCGCTCAGCGCGCCTCGACCGCGGCGAACAGCTCGGTGTCGTCAGAGATGATGCCGTCCACCCCCCACGAGAGCAGATCCGCCGCTCGGTGCCGGTTGTTGACCGTCCAGGCGTACACGAGCAGCCCCGCGTCGTGCAGCCGCTGTACCACCTCCGCGCTCAGTAGTGTGTGCCGTATCGATGTGCCCGTCGGGCGCAGCTGCCCGTCTGTGCGTCGCAACAGCGCGTCGACGCCCGCGTCGCGCCCGATCGAATAAAACGTCTGCAAGCGCGTCTCCGTCTGCGCCAGGCGGTCGAGAAGGCTCCACTGCCGGGACGACACGCTCGTGGCCGGCATCATCGCTTCGTGGTCGTGATAGAGCGAGAGCACAGCGTCCGCCGCAAGCGTCGTCGACGACTTGACGTCCAGGAACAGCTCGGCGCGGAAGTTGATCTCGCGTAACAGCTCAGGCAGGTTGAGCTCATCCCCGAACGAGAACCGCAGATACCAGCGGTCATACAGCACCGGCAGCGCCGGCAGCTTGCGCTCGTGGCGCAGCGAGAGCCGCCCGCGGTCATGCCAGAAGTCGCACTCAATCGCGTCGACGCCGGCGGAGAGCGCTTCTTCGAGGTGATGCAGATTGTTGCCGGCGCGGTGGGCAATCGCGTAGTACCCACGCGGTGACGGTGCGATGTTCTGTGCCACGATGCGATGGTCGTTAGGCAGTGCCGACGACATTCACGAGCACCCGGCGCAGTCGTGGGTGGTCCAGTTCGACCAGAAACACCCGCTGCCACGTACCGAGCGTGATGCGGCCATCAATGATCGGCATCGTCTCGCTTGAGCTGAGGAACAGGTGCTGGACATGGGCATGCCCGTTCGCGCACTCATCCTCGTTCATGTTCACGGTGCGGCGGGAAAAGTCGTTATGCTCGTAATAGGCGTTCGGTGGGGCGAATCCTCGCAATGTGCGGGCGAGATCCCGTAGCAGCAACGGCTCGTGCTCATTGATCTTGATGGCCGCGGTCGTGTGCTGCGAGTAGGCGGTGACCTGCCCGAACTGGATTCCGGAGGCCTCCACAACGCGACTAATGTCGTCTGTAATGTCGATGAACTCAGGAGCGGACGTTGTCTCGAACTCGATGGCTTCGCAGAGAACCCGTGCGGCCGGCGCGTCTGACCACGCAACGGTCTCCCGCCGCGCCTCGACAGTCGTCTGTTCCATCACACCGCCTTCAACTCGAAGCTGACCGAATCTGCGATCATTCTCTAGGACGCCCCCGCTAAGCGCAATTCCGGCGGCGCATAACCCGGAGCTTCACCCGTTGGCGCCGGCACTTCTCCGCATCCGCTATGTCCAGCGAGTACTGCCGCCGACAGCCAGCCGCGCCGTCCCGCCCGTTCCACAATCTCTCGCACGAAGACAGCTCGACGTAGCTGCGGCTCAAACCCGGATCTTAGGTCATTCTTAGACGTTACTCAGAGCGAGCTTAGGCGCCGGAGCCAGGCTTGTGGCGTACGGGGCGCCGTATCCTCCGAGCGGCGATTGTTGGCACCCGTTCTGTTCGGAGCCTACGGCAACGGTGTTTATTGGGGGCATCGATGTTCGGTCTTCAGCCAGGCATCTAGAGAAAGGGGAGAGGAGCCAAGCAGATGGACAACGATGACATGCTGGTGGGACGGCTGCTGAGCCGGCGAGAGGTCCTTGCGATGTTCGGCGTGGCTGGCGCTGCGCTCGTTGTCGGATGCTCCGACACCGGACCGGGTAAGCCGGCGCCGACCAGCGGCGCAACTGAAGCACTCACGGGCGACGCGACGCAGGCGGCAACATCGGCGGTCGCGACGAATAGTGTCCCATCGTGCGTCGTGCGGCCGGCTGAGACGGAGGGTCCGTACTTCGTCGACGAGAAGTTGAACCGCTCGGACATCCGAGCGGACCCAACGGACGGAACGGTGAAGGATGGCGTGCCGCTGGTGCTGACCTTCATGGTCTCAGAGGTTGGCTCCGGCTCTTCGTGTTCGCCGCTGGCGAATGCGACGGTGGATGTGTGGCACTGCGATGCGCTGGGCGTCTACTCCGGCGTCTCGGACAACGCGCAGGGCTTCAACACGGTCGGCAAGAAGTTCCTCCGCGGCTATCAGGTGACCGATGCGTCGGGCAAGGCGCAGTTCACCACGATCTATCCGGGCTGGTACCAGGGCCGGACGGTACACATACACTTCAAAATCAGGACGCAGTCGGGGAAGTCCCGCGAATTCACATCACAACTGTTTTTCGACGAAGACGTCTCGGACCTCGTGTATGCTCGCGCGCCGTACAACCTGAAGGGCCAGCGGTCAACCAGGAACGCGAATGACATGGTCTACCAGGGCGGCGGCGGTCAACTGCTGCTGGATCTGACGCCGAGCGGCGATGGATACGCCGCGACCTTCGACATTGGCCTCCAGAACTGATGATCCGCCGCGACCGGACGACTGAAGGGCCGCTAGCGCCGCGGTGCGCCACCTGGCGGACCGCCCAGGCGATCCGCCCTACGCATCCCCGTCGTGAGCAGCACGCCACCGTCGACCGGCAGGACGATGCCAGTGATGTACCGCGCTTCATCGGATACCAGAAAGAGCGAGGCATAGCCGATGTCCCATCCATTGCCCTCGATATCGAGGAGTGCGGCCCTCCGGCGACGCTCCCGGATCTCATCCGTCATGCCGGCGGCGTAGACCATCGGCGTGTAGACCGGCCCTGGCTCGATGCAGTTGACGCGGATGCCGTCGCGCGCGTGGTCCGCGGCAAGGCCGCGTGTCAGGGCCTCGACGGCGCCCTTGGAAGTAGCGTACGGCGTCAGCCCGCGCGGCCTCAGTGCCGCGATCGACGAGATGTTTACTATCGCGCCGCCAGCGGCCGCCGCCATGGCCGGAATTGCGTGCTTGGCCGCCAGCATCATGCTCGTGACATTCACCCGCATCACCCGCTCCCACGCCGGCTCGTCGATCTGCACAACCGTCCCCTGCGAGCCGATGCCGACGTTGTTCTGCAGGATGTCCAGCTTGCCCCAGCGCGACATCGCGGCCTCGACCATCGCGCCGCAGTCGTCGGACTTCGTGACATCCGCCTGAACGGCGAACGAGTCCCCGCCCTCGCCGGCGATCATCGTCTGCGTCGCTTCTGCGAGCGCGACGTCCCGATCGACGAGCAGCACGCTCGCCCCTTCGCGAGCGAAGAGGATCGCCGCAGCGCGCCCGTTGCCGATGCCATCACCCGCCGCGCCGGCTCCCGTGACGATGGCCACCTTGCCTTCGAGTCGCGGCTTACTCATCGCTTCCCTCCTGCTGTTGCTGGACCGCGAGGTGCTCTTCGTCCGTCAGGTCTGCTCGCGCCAGCAGATCCGGCCGCCGGCGGGCGGTACGCAGGATGCTCTGGCGGCGGCGCCACTTCGCGATCTCCACGTGATGACCGGAGAGCAGAATCTCCGGCACCGGCAGATCCCGGAATACGGCCGGTCGCGTGTACTGCGGGTATTCGAGGAGCCCCTGCGCGTGCGACTCCTCCTCGAGCGACTGCTCTGAGCCAAGCACGCCCGGCTGCTGGCGCGCGATGGCATCGACCAGCACGATGGCCGCCGGCTCGCCGCCGGAGAGCACGTAATCGCCGATGCTGATCTCGTCGTCGGCCAGGTGCTCGCGCACGCGCTCGTCGACGCCTTCGTAATGACCGCAGATCACGATGAGCCGCGGCTCGCGCGCCAGCCCGGCGGCGACCTCGTGGTCAAGCAAGCGGCCCTGCGGCGTCAGCAGGATCACCTTGCCCGCTGGCTCCGCCCGGGCGCGCGCCGCATCGACGCAGGCGAAGATCGGGTCGGGCTTCATCACCATCCCGGGGCCGCCACCGTAGGCGTAGTCGTCGACGACGTGGTGTTTGTCGTCGGTATAGTCGCGAAGGTTGTGCAGCGCGATCTCGAGCACGCCGCCGTCCCGGGCGCGGGCGATGATGCTCGCGTCGAAGGGCCCGGCGAACATCCCGGGGAAGAGCGTGAGGATATCGATGCGCATGGCGGTCAGGTTATAGGTTTTGCGGCGCCGATTATAGCGGGAAACCGCCCGCCGCGCCGCCCGTGGAGCGCACCCAATCGCGGAGGCCGGACGCAGTGGTCTCGAACGCGAGGTCGCCACGCTCGACGATGACGGACGCACCGGCGCGGGTTATGTAATGGATGTGGCCGCAACCCTCGCATTGCCAGCGGGGCGGTGCTCAAAGGCGAACGTGGCCTTCGATCAGGTGGCGCCCGCAAGCTGGCAGTAGAGCGGCGTGCGCTGACGTTCAGGAGAGACGGTTGACATCCTGCGCGCCTGATCGCGGGCATTGGTAACGAAATGCTTGACTGGAAGTCTTACACTCGCCTAAAGTAGGCGCCAAGGCCCGTGTGACTCCTACGCTGGCCCGGGCGCATTACCCGTCTCAAGGAGGCACATACGATGGCATTTGAAGATAGGTCGCTGTCTTGTCGCGACTGTAGCGCGACGTTTGTGTTCACTGCGGGCGAACAGGGGTTCTACCTTGAGAAGGGGCTTCTCAACGAGCCTCAGCGGTGTTCGGGATGCCGCGCGAACCGCCGGCGGGACCGTACATCGAGCGGCACGCGCGAGTTGACGACGGTAACGTGCGCGAGTTGCGGTGGCGACGCCAGTGTGCCGTTTGTGCCGCGACTGGACCGGCCAGTGTACTGCAGCACGTGCTTCGAGCAGTCGCGCGCGCCTGTCGCGAGCTGACGCCCTTCGTCATCGGGAAGCCCCGGGTCGAGGGATATCCGGAACGTGGCCCTCGATCCACTCTTCGCCGTCGTCCCAGACTTCTTTCTTCCACACGGGGACGATCTGCTTGATCCGGTCGACGGCGTAGTGGCAGGCCTCGAAGGCCTCGGTGCGGTGCGCCGAGGATACCGCCACGAGCAGACTCGTTTCGCCGATCTCGAGCCGGCCGATCCGGTGCATCGCGCCGACTCCTATAACGGCGAACTTCGCCCGCACCTCGGCGGCAACTTCCTCCATCTTCTTAATCGCCATCTCGGGATAGGCGTCGTACTCCAGATACCGCACGTTGCGGCCCATGTTCTCGTTGCGCACGACGCCGTAAAAGAGCGCGACGGCGCCGCTCTCATCGCGGCGGACGGATTCGACGAGCGGCTGTGGGTCGAGCGGGTCGCGGGTTACGGCGAACATCAGCGGCCTCCGCTCACCGGCGGGACGAGGGCGACGTGGTCGCCGTCGCGCAGGACATACTCCTGCGCAACGTACTCCTCATCGACCGCGCAGACCAGCGTGGGCAGCAGCGCTTCCACGATCGGGTACTGCTGACCGAGCCGCGCTCGCAGCTCCCCGACCGTGGCGCCTGGCGGCAGCGCCATCTCGATATCCCGCGAACCGATGAGGTCCTTGAGGCCCGCGTAAAGACGAATGGTGACGTTGGTCATTGTTACTTCATTAGCCCTCAGACCGCATTGTAGCGAGCGGGCAACAAAGCAACGCAGAGTCGGGTGGGCGAGAGAATCGCGGGATCGCAACCGTCTATGCTAGCCGGTGTATCCCTCCACGGTGTTCGCATCGCGCGTTTCAGCCAGATCGGGGTCTTGGCCGGCCGTCCGGCGTGCGCGCCTCTGCCGCAATAGATCCCAGCATTGATCCAGGGTGATCTGCAGGCTCTTTAGTCGCTGTTTCTCGGCGTCGGTCGCCGCGGCGTCTGCCTCTTTCTGAAAGAGTTCGTGCTCTTCCCGCGCAAGTTCGTTGATCTGATGGAGCAGTGTTTGGTCGTCCACGTTACCTCCGTACGACTTGCGGCAGGACGCCGGCTAAGACCCGTCATGGCGCCCGGAATCCAATCTTCCGATGGGTTGCATCGCAAAACGGCTTGTTGGCGGATTCACCGCAGCGGCAAAGCGCCATCCGTGTGCCCTGTCGCACTATCTCTCCGTGCCCATTGGTTACCGTCACGCTTCCCCGCACGAAGAGCGGGCCATTGGGAAACGCGGTCACGGTCACGGCATCTCCCTGGGGCTCAGCATCTTCTCCGTCTAGCCGCTCGTAAGTCAACGCACCCGTCGGGCAGCTCATGACGGCGTCTGCGACGGCGTCCGCGTCGGCGCCAGCGAGCACGATCCAGGGGCGGCGCATCGAATCGAACACCTCGGGCTGGGCGTTCAGGCAATTGGCCGTATGAATACAGTATTGCGGCGCCCAATACACCGCGATGCGTTCGTCGCGATATTCTCGTGCCACTCCCGGTTGCTTGCGTTCTTCAGCATCCATGGGTTCTTCCTTCGTTGATGCACGTTGGCGCCTGACAGGGTACTGGTGGCGCACCTGGCTGGCCATTATTCTAGTACTTCTCGTCCATGCGGTGCTTGAAACGCCGTCACCGTCGTATACTCGGCGCACGTATGCGAAACGTACTGGAGCGCGCATCTCGTGTGGCGATCGAACTGCTGTTTCCCGCGCACTGCGCACTCTGCGGTGCCGGCGGCGTGCTGCTCTGCGACGGCTGTATTGGAGGACTCGCGCCCGCTGATGGCCGGCGGTGTCTCTCGTGCTGGGTGCCACTGTCCCGAGGCGAAGCTTGCCGTCACTGTGCCGAGCGGCAACCGGCGTTCGCATCGATACGCGCAGCCTACGTGATGGAAGATGGAGCGCGGAGGCTGGCGCACGAGCTAAAGTACGAGGGACTGACGTCGCTCGCGGAGCCCATGGCGCTGCTCATGGCCCGGAATATCGAATTCGAGGATGCCGATCTGGTCGTGCCGGTGCCGCTGCACCGCAGCCGGGAGCGGGCGCGGGGCTACAATCAGGCGTCCCAGCTCGGGAAGCATTTCGCTGCGGCATCCGGTCTCGGATTTGATGCGCGGGCGTTGCGTCGCATTCGGACAACAGCGCCGCTCGCCAAGACCATGCACCGCGAGGAGCGACGGGCGATTGTCGCCGGGGCCTTCAGAGGAGAGTCCGGGCGCGTCGAAGGGCGGAGGATTCTGCTCGTAGATGATGTCGTGACGACCGGCGCCACACTCGATGCCTGCTCGGAGGCGCTGCTGGCGTCGGGGGCGGCATTCGTGCAATGCATCACGTGGGCGCGCGCAGATTGACATCGCACCAGCGGCGCGCGGGGTGGCGCTGCGGGTGCCTCACAGGTGGACGGGTGCCCATCGGATGTCGCGCGTGAGATGCTAGGAGCAACTAATGCTTGGCGAGAGTGAAATCAAGCGGATCGCGGACACCGTGCTCGGGGCCAGCCGCGCGGACCAGACCGAAGTCGCAGTCTTCGCGAACAACTCGGCTTTGACGCGCTTCGCCAACAACTACATCCATCAGAACGTCGAGTACACGGATGTCGATGTACGGGTGCGTGCGGTCATCGGGCAGAAAATCGGCATCGCCTCAACAAACGAGATCTCGGATGAGGCGCTGCAGCGAGTCGCGGCAAAGGCGCACGAGTTGGCGCAGCACCAGCGGGAGAACGAAGAGTTTCGCTCACTCCCGCGCCCCGAGCCAATATCCGCCGCTGAAGCCTTCGTCGAAGCAACGGCGCGGGCGGGGCCGGAGGAGCGCGCAGCGGTGGTCGGCCAGATCTGTGAAGCATCTTCGCGCGCGGGCCTGATCGCCGCCGGCGCGTTCCGCACGTCCGCGCAAGAGATCTCGCTCGCGAACTCGCTAGGCATCGTTGCCTACCACCGCGAGACGCAGGCGGACATCAACACCGTAATCATGTCGGAGACATCGAGCGGATACGCGGCGCGTGTCAGCAAGGACGCCGGCGACATCGACGGTGGGGCTATCGCTGCCGAAGCGGTGGACCGCGCGCTGAGGGGCGTCAATCCGCAGACCGTCGAGCCGGGAAGGTACGAGGTGATCCTGGAGCCGTACGCCGTCGTCGACCTGCTCGACTTCTTCTCTTATCTCTCGTTCGGGGCACTGCCGTTTGTGGAAAAGCGCAGCTTCATGGCAGGGCGCCTGGGCGAGCGAGTGATGTCGGAGAACATCAGCATTTGGGACGACGGACTGTCCGCAGACGGTATGCCGATGCCGTTCGATTACGAAGGCGCGCCGAAGCAACGGGTCTCACTCATCGACCGGGGCATCGCGAAGAGCGTCGTGTGGGACAGCTACTACGCCGGGAAGCAGGGCGGTGAAGCGCGCTCGACCGGCCATGCGCTACCCGCCGGCGTCACGATCGGGCCAATACCGCTCAACCTGTTCATGGCTCCGGGCGGGGCCACGCTCGACGAGATGATCCGCAGCACGAAGCGCGGCATCTGGGTGAGCCGCTTCTGGTACACCCGCACTGTGCACCCGCTTAATGTTGTGACCACGGGGATGACGCGAGATGGTACGTTCCTCATCGAAGACGGCAGGGTTGTCGGCCCGGTGCGGAATCTCCGTTTCACGCAAGGCTACGTTGATGCGCTGAACCACGCCGATCTCGTCGGTCGCGACACCATGCTGGTGTTGGGCGACCTTGGCGGCGGTGTCCGCAGCGTGCCGGCGCTCAAACTCGGGCAGTGGGAGTTCACCGGCGTCAGCGAGATGTAGCGCGTGGTCGAGGCAGCACCGGATTGCGCTTCGGGTCGGTCTTCACGAATGCAGACCGAATCGTCCTCGCATCTTCGACGAGGCAGAGCCGATCGTCTTCCACCGCTGCCACTGCTCGCGCCCGCACTGGCTACAACCTCTGCCTCGTTCCTGCTACGCTGATCCCGACAGCCGACCGTTCTGCGGGAGCTGGGAGTTGCCCGGCTGAGAGGGCCGCCACGCGGCCGACCGCCGGACCTGATCCGGGTAATGCCGGCGCAGGGAGTGGACACCCCCACCGCGCCTCCATCCCGGCTGGAGCCAGCATGATGAACGTCCCGCATGGAGCACGGCCTGCACAGGCTATGCCGCCGCCCGAGCGCGGACGATGCTATTCGTGGCACCCTCCTTTGCGGTGTCGATCATGAACACCGATTTTGATCTGATCCCGAGAGCGCTCACCATCGCCGGCAGCGACTCCGGCGCCGGCGCTGGCATCCAGGCCGACCTCAAGACATTCGCCGCATATGGCGTCTACGGCACGTCCGCCATCACGGCCGTTACAGCGCAGAACACGCTGGAGCTACGCGATCAGTACCCATTGCCGGCTCAACTCGTGGCAGCTCAGATCGATGCTGTTCTAGCGGATATCGGCGCCACCGCCGTCAAGACAGGGATGCTCGCGAACGCTCAGATCATTCGCGCCGTCGCCGCACAGATGCGCGAGCACACGGTAGACAACCTCGTCGTCGATCCCGTCATGGTGTCGTCACACGGTGAGGAGCTGCTCGAACCGCAGGCCGTCTCGACGCTGATCCGCGAGCTGCTGCCGCTCGCTCTCATCGTCACGCCGAACCTGCCGGAGACGCAGATCATCACCAACCGCAACATCAAGAACTGGGACGATGCGAAAGGCGCCGCAGCGCAGATCGTCGAGATGGGCGCGCGCAACGTCCTGATCACGGGCGGTCACTTCGAGGTCGGCCACAACGCAACAGATCTCTTGTTCGACGGTGGCGGCTACCGCGACTTCACGGCCATCCGCATCGACACGACGAGCACGCATGGCACCGGGTGCACGCTTTCAGCCGCGATCGCCGCCGGTCTGGCGAAGGGACTCTCGGTTGCGGACGCGGTCGCGCTGGCGAAGTCGTACGTCACGCTGGCCATGCAGCATGCCTATCCCGTCGGGCATGGGCGCGGGCCGCTGCACCACTTCTACCGATACTGGCAGCCGACCGGGCGGCGCTACCGTCCGGGCCTCGTGCCCCAACCACAAACCAGGAGCGCAGGAGTGTAACCATGCATGTCCTCGTAGGGCGCCACAACCGCTCCGGCTACGCATCGCCATGGTTCTACGGCGCAATCTGCACCGGCTTCGGCGCCATGGCGATCTGGGCCTTCCTGCAGACCGATTGGCTGGTCGGCGCCGTCGCCGTCTGCATGATGCCCCTGACCATCGCCGGCAGCCGCCTGATGCGGCGGCTCGCTGAGGCAGCGCGCGCGTCAAGCGCCGCCGTCGAATCGAAAGGAGAACATCGATGACCGTCGCTACCGCCGCGCATGACACGCTCACGATCGCCGGCAAGCAGTTCACGTCCCGGCTGTTCCTGGGCACCGGCAAATACGCCAGCCCCGAGCAGACCGTCGCCGCACTGGATGCATCGGGCACGCAGCTCGTGACGGTCGCCATCCGTCGTCTCGATCTCGACAATCCGAACGCCCGCACTGAGCTGGACTACATCGACTGGTCACGCTACTCCGTGCTGCCCAACACTGCGGGATGCAAGACCGTCGACGAAGCGCTCCTGACCGCACGTCTTGGACGTTCGGTCACCGGCTCTAATTGGGTGAAGCTGGAGGTCATCCCCGACCCCAAGTACCTCTTGCCCGACCCGATCGGCACGCTTCGCGCCGCCGAGCAACTCCTTTCCGAGGGCTTCGTCGTGCTGCCGTACATCCACGCCGACCCCGTGCTCGCAAAACATCTGGAAGAGGCGGGCTGCGCGACCGTCATGCCATTGGGCTCGGCGATCGGTTCCGGCCAGGGCATCCTCACGTTGCACGAGATCAAGATCATCATCGAGAATGCCCGCGTCCCGGTAGTCGTCGATGCCGGCATCGGCGCACCGTCCGATGCCGCGCTCGCGATGGAGATTGGCGCCGATGCGGTGCTCGTCAACACCGCCATCGCGAAGTCGCAGGATCCACCGCTCATGGCCGTAGCAATGGGCCAGGGCGTCGAAGCCGGACGCAGCGCCTACATCGCCGGGCGGATTGCCGCAAAGCCCTACGCCTCGGCCAGCAGCCCCGCCGAAGGCGTGCCGGCGCTGATGCCGGGCGTGCGCTGATGCCGGGAGAGCCGCGCCCGGAGCTGCCCCGCACCGCGCTGGTGCTCATCACCGACAGCTCGCGCCACGGCCACACCCCAGAAGGCACGCACTGGCTCACCGATGTCGTCCGCGAAGCCGTCTTCGGCGGCGTCAACATCGTGCAACTACGTGAGAAGCATCTGTCCGGCGCGCAACTCATCGAGCTGGGACTGCAGGTCCGCGACGCCCTGTCCGATGCGGCGCTCTTCTTCGTCAACGGCGATGTCGATGCCGCCATCGCACTGGGCGCGGACGGAATCCATCTCCCGGAGCACGGCCCGCACACGGCCGCTGTGCGCGCGCGCGTCGGCAGCCACATGCTGATCTCCCGCGCGGTGCACAGCACTGAAGCGGCAGCGTGGGCTGAACGGGAAGGCGCCGATCTGGTCCAGTTCGGCACCTTATTCGAGACGGCCTCGAAGCCGGGGGCCATCCCTGCTGGCATAGACGAAGCTCGCCGCGTATGCAACGCCGTCGGTATCCACGTGATCGCAGTCGGCGGGATCACGCCCGCAAACGCGCGCGAAGTGATGGATGCGGGTGCGGCCGGCGTCGCAGTCATCGGCGCGATCCTTGACGCATCCGACCCCCGCGCCGCGGCGGAAGCGCTATCGAGCGCCATCGGCCGCCAAACCTCTGGTGCGGTGTCACGGCGCACAATCGAGCGATGAAGATCACGGTCAATGGCAAGCCTCGGGAGATCGCGGTGACAGCCCTGACCGGCGGTGCCGTACCACTGCCCGAATTCCTCCGCTCGCACGACATCAACCCGCGCCTCGTCGCCGTCGCGATCAATGGCGACGTTATCCCCAAGGACCAATACGAAGCCGCAGAGATCCGCGAAGGCGACGCCATCGAGGTCGTGCGCATGGTCGGCGGCGGCGCATGAGCGACGTCGTCATCGTTGGCGGCGGCGTCGTTGGTCTCGCATCGGCGTACGAGCTCAGTCGGGCGGGCGCGGAGATCACTTTGCTCGAATACGGCAAGACCGGCATGCAAGCGACGAACGCCGCCGCCGGCATGCTTGCGCCGCTCATCGAAGCGCACGATGGCAGTCCGATGCTCCGCATCGGCCTGCGCGCGCTGCGCGCGTACCCCGCGCTCGTCGACGAGCTGGAACGCATCGCGGGCTTCGGGCTCGAGTTTCGCCCGCACGGCATCCTCAAGGTCGCGTTCGATGAAGCGGGCCTCGCGGAGCTGCACCGGCGCGTCTCATGGCAGCGCGATTTCGGCCTCCCTATCGACGCACTTGACGCGGCGAGCTGCCGCGAGCTGGAGCCACGGCTCAGCCGGCGCGTCGCCGGCGGTGTCTTCTCCTCCAGCGAGGGCAGCGTGAGCAGCCAGCTCCTCGCGCTCGCGCTTGAACGCGCCGCCGCGGCGGCCGGGGCGGTGATTCACAACGGCGCGCCAGTCACCGGCTTTGAACGGGCGGGCGATCGCGTCGTCGCCGTGCGCTCGCGAGACCGCTCGTTCCCCTGCGACGCCGTGGTGCTGGCCGCCGGCGCGCGCTCCGGGCAGATCGCGCGGCTGCTGCGCATCCATCTGCCCGTACGCCCCGTGCGCGGGCAAATGATCGCGCTCGGCGGCATGCTGGCGCCGGTGCAGCACATCGTCTGGGGGCCGGATGGCTATCTCGTGCCGCGCGCGAACGGACTCATCTTCGCCGGCGCCACCGTCGAAGAAGTCGGCTTTCGGCGCCGCACCACGGTCGCCGGCGTCCGCGCCATGCGCCGTATGGCGCGGACGCTCGTGCCGCAGCTCGCTTCCGCGACCGTCCACTTCGCCTGGGCCGGCCTGCGCCCGGGTAGCCCCGACGGCCTCCCGATCATTGGCCCCCTGCCGGCCTACCCCAATGTCATCGCCGCCACCGGCCACTACCGGAACGGCATCCTTCTCGGCCCGCTCACCGGCGCTCTCGTCGCCCGCGGCATCTGCGAAGGCGATTGGAGCGCAGTCCCACCAGAGTTCCGCCCCGGCCGCTTCTAAGCTGCGCCACTGCACTGTGCTCCTCGCGGTCGCAGCCTTCTCTCGTTCGCTTGCTAGAATGGCGGGCTGGGGCCGCCCCATCTCGCACGCCCCAGAGCGCGGAGCACCATGAAGTACCACATCTGGACGGTCGGCTGTCAGATGAACGTCGCTGACTCGCGCAAGCTCGCGGCGGGCCTCGACCGCGCCGGCTGCGATGCCACCGATGCGATCGGCGACGCCGACCTCGTGGTGCTCAATACTTGCTCGGTGCGCGAGCACGCCGAAGACCGTGCAATCGGTCAGCTCGGCCGGCTCAAGAAGATGCGGTCTCGCGGCAGCGAGTTCAAGATCGCCGTGATGGGCTGCATGGTCGGCGTGCGAGACGACGACCTCCGCCGCCGGTTTCCGTACGTCGATGCCTTCGCCCGCCCACAAGACTTCGCTCCCATCATGGAGCTGGCGGGTATCGAAAACACCGGCGGTGAGTTCTGGCCGACCACCTTCGCCACGCCCGACGCGGTCACGGCGTTCGTCCCGGTGATTCACGGCTGCGACAAGTTCTGCACCTACTGCATCGTCCCGTACCGGCGCGGCCGCGAGAAGAGCCGTACGATTGCCGACATCCGCAACGAGGTCGAGCACTATTGCGCGCGAGGCGTGCGCGAAGTGACGCTGCTCGGCCAGACCGTCGAGGCGTACGGCCATGATTTGGAAGCGAGAGCCGAGATGCGTGATGCGGGATGGCCCAATGGGCGGCCCGATCTTGGCGACTTGATGCGCGCTATCCATGACATCGCTGGATTGGAACGCATTCGCTTCCTGACGTCGTATCCGAAGGACATGACCTCGCGCATTATCGACGCGGTGGCCGAACTGCCGAAGGTGTGCGAGAACTTCAACATCCCGGTGCAGGCGGGCGACGATGCGGTACTCGAACGCATGCGCCGCGGCTACACACTGTCCGAATACCTCGAGAAATTCGAGATGGTGAGGACGCGCATTCCGGGCGCGGCCATGGTCACCGACATCATCGTGGGCTTCTGTGGCGAGACCGACGACGAATTTCAGCGCACTTATGATCTCCTTGAGCGACTGCGCTTCGACAAGGTGCATGTCGCGGCCTACTCACCGCGCCCCGGCACCATCGCCCACCGCAAGCTGGAGGACGACGTGCCAGCCGAGGTGAAGCAGCAGCGCCTGCGAGCGATCGAGCAGCTCGAAGCGGGTGTCTCCGCCGAAATCAACAACGCGCTTCTTGACACGGAACAGCAGGTACTTGTCGAACGACGGCGAGAGGGCCGATGGACGGGCCGAAATCGCCTCGGCAAGCTGGTACACTTTGAGGGCGAAGCGGAAATCGGCAAGATCGCAGATGTCCGCATCGAGCACGCGACTGCCTGGTCATTGCAAGGAACAGCGCTCCCCGCGACGGCTCCTGCACCATGTTCGACTCAGCGGATGCATTAGCCCTGCCGATACTCGCGGGGATCGGAGCCTTCGCGCTCGTCGGCCTCATTTGGAACCTCTTTGAAGGATTTGTCGAGGAACGCCGCAAGGATCAGCGCTAGGTTCCCCCGTGCCGAACCCCGCTCCAGCACCACCGCTCGTCGCGGTCGTCGTGGTCATCCTCACGGTTATCGAGGACGATCTCCAAGTCCTGCTGATCAAGCGCAGCGCGGAACCATACCGCGACTTCTGGGCACTACCCGGCGGACTGCTTGCACCCGGCGAAGCGCTCGACCGAGCCGCAGCCCGGAAGCTGCTGGACGAGACCGGCTTGCAGGATGTCTACCTCGAACAGCTTTTTACCTTTGGGGAACTGCCGCGCGGCGATGCGAAGGATCGATCCGAACCTCAGCGAGGCGTGGCTGTCACGTATTTCGCGCTCGTCCACCACGGCCCTGTACGGCTGCGGAAGAGCGACGACTGGCAGACCGCCTGGCACAGCGCGTATAAGCTCCCGCTGCTCGGTTTCGATAACAACGCTGTCGTTGACTACGCCGTCCGCCGGCTGCGCTCGAAGCTGGAGTACACCAACGTGGCCTATAGCCTGCTGCCGCGTCAGTTCCCGCTCAGCGAGCTACAGCAGGTGTACGAGGCGATCCTCGACCGCGAGATGGACAAGCGTAACTTTCGTCGTCGCATGCTGTCACTCGGTGTCATCAAGCCGACCGGCGGCACGCGCGTCGAAGGCGCGCACCGTCCTGCCCAGCTCTTCACCTTCACCAAGCGCGAGCCGGTCACCGTGTAGACGGACCTAGTGCGCAGAGACTGAGACCGCTAACCTCGCGGTATGGCGGGATCATTCACGTGCAAGGACTGCGGCGCGTCGTTCTCCATTTCGGCGCAGGCGCTCGCGAAGTATCCTGGCTGGACGCCGAAGCAATGCATCTCCTGCCGGTCCGGCAAGACGGTTCCGGCGGCGACTGCCTCAGAGGCGGCGGCGCGCTTCTCCGCCGGCCCGCAAAGCGGCATCTTTACCGACGGCTCGTGCGACCCCAACCCTGGCCCCGGCGGCTGGGGCATGGTGAAAGTGATCGACAGCGAGATCGTAGAGGAGCGCCACGGCAGAGCGCCGAATACGACGAACAACCGCATGGAGCTGACGGCGCTGATCGAAGGCTACCGGCTGCTGGCCGCGGACGAGCGCATCGACGTGTACTCCGATAGCGCGCTTTGCGTGAACACCATGACGCTGTGGGCGCCGAAGTGGGAGCGCAACGGCTGGTCGCGCGGCAAGGGCGGCGACGCGATCAAGAACCTCGACCTGGTGCAGGAACTCTTCGCGCTGGTGCGGTCGCGGCCGCTGGCTCAGCTGACGTGGATCAAGGCGCACGCCGATTCGCGCTGGAACGAATACGCCGACGCGCTCTCACGTGCATACCTGTAGCCACCAAGGTAGGCAGGTCGGTTGATGCGGTGTGCAGGCAAAAACGGGGCGCACCGAACCTGGAACCTGGAACGCCACCCCTATACGCTGCCACGGATGGCAAACCTCGCGGTGCGCGGCGGCGACCCTCTCCGCACCAAGCCCTGGCCGGACTGGCCGCAACACGACGAGCGCGAGTTGCGCAACGTCCAACGCGTGCTCGAAAGCGGCAACTGGGGCGGCTTCCCTTCTCCGAATGTCATGGCCGGCGAGTTCGCGGCGCGCTTCGCCGCTCACCACGGCGCCACGTACGGGATCTGCACGACCGGCGGCACGACCGCCATCGAAGTCGCGCTCAAGGCAGCCGGGCTCGAACGCGGCGACGAGGTGCTCGTGCCCGCGCTCACGTTCTATGCCACCGCCTTCGCCGCCCTCGTTCAGGGGTTCAAACCGGTCTTCGTCGATATCGACCCCAACTCCTGGTGCATTGATCCGGCGCAGATCGAACGCCACATCACGCCTGACACTCGGGCGATCCTGCCCGTGCACCTTGGCTCGCGCATGGCCGACATGGACCGCATCGGCGAGATCGCCGCCGCGCACCAGCTGCGCGTAATCGAGGACTGCGCGCACATGCACGGCGGTTTCTGGCGCGAGCGTGGCGCCGGCACGCTAGGGGATCTCGGGTGCTTCAGTTTTCAGTCATCAAAGCTTATGACCTCAGGGGAAGGCGGCATCATCCTCACCAGCGATGAGACGATGGCAGAGCGCTGCAACGCATACGTGAACTCCGGCCGGGGACACGGCAGCGACCGGCAGGCCGCCGAAGGGACGATGCTCGGCTGGAACTACCGCATCACCGAGTTCCAGGCGGCCGTTTTGCTCGCCCAGCTCGAACGCCTCCCGGAACAGATCGCCCTCCGAAACGAGAACATAGCGCACTTCGAGAAGCGCGTCGCGGAACTCGATGGCGTCAGCACGCTCCGACACGACGGGCGCATGACGACGCGCTCCGGCTATGGCGTCATCCTTCGGTACGACGAAGCGGCATGGAGGGGGATGCCGCGCGACCGCTTCGCGCGCGCCCTCTACGCCGAGGGGATGCGGTTGCACGCAGCCTTCTACACACCCGTCTATCAGACCCCGCTTTTCGCCTGGAAGGACGCTCCGATCGAAGTCGACTACACCGATGTCCATTGCCCGGTCGCCGAGAAGGCGGCGCACAGAGAGATGATCTGGATCCCGCATGAGGTCTTCCTCGGCACGACCGCCGACATCGACGACCTCTGCGACGGCATCGTGAAGATCCGTTCGAACATCGAGGAGCTGAGCAGCGAGAGCGACGGCTCCGGGCGAGAGGTAGACTAGAGCATGGGCGTGTTCATTGTGCCCGTGAGTTGGGCGACCCTCAGGGCGAGCACTTTGAACGCATAGATGCGCTCGTCGATACGGGCGCGAGCCACACTGCTCTGCCGGCATCGATGTTGCGGCGTCTGGGAGTCGAGGCGCGCGAGAAGGGCCCATTCCGGCTCGCGAACGGCGCTGTCGTCACGCGCGACGTCGGCCAAACATGGATCCGCATCGACGGCCGTTCCGTCATGACGATCGTGGTCTTCGCGGACGAAGGCGCGATGCCGATTCTCGGGGCCGTGACGCTCGAGGAGTTTCGTCTCGGTGTTGATCCGTTAGCTAAACAGCTAATCGAAGTGACGGCCTACCTCACCTAGAGACAACGGCGTGACGCCAAGCGACCGGCGGCCGCAACCCGACGGCAGGAGCCGATCTCTGCGTTTGTTAGCTCATTCTTCGCCGGTGAAGCAGTGTTGTACCATGCCGGTATGGACGAACCTCGAATCCACTACGTCCGCACCCCGGACGGCGTCAGCATCGCTTACTACGTCATCGGCGGCGGCCCGCCACTCGTCGAGATGCCCGGCATCCCCGTCTCTCACCTGCAGAAGGAATGGGAGACCGGGCATGAGATGGCCGAGCTCATCGCCATGCAGCGCACCTATATCCACTACGACGCGCGCGGCTTCGGCATGTCTGACCGCGCCGTCAGCGACTTCTCGCTCGAAGCGCTCGTCCGCGATCTCGAGACGGTGGCTGATCACCTGAGCATCGAGCGCATGCAGATCATCACCGGCGGCATTGCCATGCCGATCGCGCTCCAGTACGCCGCGACCCACCCGGAGCGCGTGTCGCACCTGGTCCTCGGCATGTACGGCGCTGGACGCGAGGTGCCGGAAGAGCAGCTCGCCAGTCTTGTCGCCCTCGGAGAGCAGAACTGGGAGCTCGCCACCGAGACGATCACGCACGCCGTCCTCGGCTGGTCGAACAGCGAATTAGCACGCAAGATGGCCGAGATTATGCGCGCAGGCACCACCGCGCAGACGCTGAAGGCCTTCATGCGCGCCAGCCGTGAGTGGCAAATCGAAGAGCTGCTGCCGCGCATCACCGCCTCAACGCTGATCCTCGCCCGCCGGGATGGTCCGCAGGCATACATCGATGATGGCCGCCGCGCCGCAAGCTTCATCCCCGACGCGCGTCTCGAGTTGCTCGACGAGAAGAGCGACATGGTCCAGGAGCCGGAGTTCGATAAGATCTGGGCCTTTGTCTCCGACGGACAAGAGGTCCCGCGCGCCGCGCCCGAGGTCCAGCCCACGACCGCGACAATCCTGTTTGCCGACATCGTCGATTCAACGTCGCTCACGGAGCGTCTCGGCGACTCGCATTTCCGTTCGCACGCAAGTGAGCTCGACGAGGGCCTTCGCCGCGTCATCCGCGCGAGCGGGGGCACCGTGATCGAGGGCAAGGTCCTGGGCGACGGCGTGATGTCCGTCTTTCCCTCGGCGCGTCAGGCGATCGACGCCGCGCTGCGCTGCGCGGCTCTCGGCGCCGAGCACGAAATGAAGCTGCATCTCGGCATTCACGCCGGCGACGTCATTCGCGACGGTGCAAACGTCTACGGCGGCGCCGTCAACATCGCGGCGCGTGTCGCTGGCGCCTCCGACCCCGGCGAGATCCTCGTCACTGATGTTGTGCGTGCCCTCGCCCGCACCTCCGCCAGCGCCGGATTCGACGACCGCGGCGAGCACGAGCTCAAGGGCATCGCCGAACCCCAGCACCTCTACGCCATCCACGATCGCGGCGCATAGCCTCCGGTTAAGTCCATCACGCTCCCGTACCCTGCTGCTGGCGCGCGGTCCGCTTTCACGGCCAATAACTCCCACCCGCTCCATACCCTTCGCGTCACCCGCCGGCGGAGCGACGGGTGATATGCTGCCGCACAAGGAGGCGCACGTGACCGACTGGCGCGCCAAAGAAGCCACATACTTCATGAAGCCGGGCCGGCGCATGGACCTGCTCGCGGTCCGGGGCGAAGGTACGCGCATCTGGGATGAGGACGGTCGCGAGTATCTCGACTTCTTCGGCGGGCCCGCCACGATCAGCCTCGGGCACTCGCATCCGATCATCGTGGCCGCGCTCACCGACCAGGCCAAGAAGCTCATCCACGTATCCAACCAGTTCTTTTCCATTCCCCAGGTGCAGCTGGCCGAATTGCTGATCGAGCACTCCTGCTTCGACCGCGTCTACTTCATGAACAGTGGCGCCGAGGCGAACGAGGGCGCGCTGAAGCTCGCGCGCAAGTGGGGCAAGGAGAACAAAGGCGGCGCCTACGAGGTTATCACCGCATTCGACGCCTTTCACGGCCGCACCTTGCAGACGATCACCGCAGGCGGCACCGAGCGTTATAAGGCTCCATTTGCGCCGTTGCCCGAGGGCTTCATCCACGTGCCGTTCAACGATGCCGAGGCGGTGAAGGGCGCGACCACGCCGAACACCGTCGCCGTTTTCATGGAGCCGGTGCAGGGTGAAGGCGGCATCAACGTGCCCGATGATCGTTACTTCCGTGAGCTCCGGGCCTGGTGCGACGAGCAGAACCTCCTGCTCATCTTTGACGAAGTGCAGACCGGGTGCGGACGGCTGGGCGCGCTCTTTGCTTACCAACTCTTCGGGGTCGAGCCGGACATCATGACGCTCGGCAAGGGCATCGGCGGCGGCGTACCGCTGTCGGCGTTCCTGGCGAAGGAACACGCGGCGGTGTTCACGCCGGGCGACCACGGCAGCACCTACGGCGGCGAGCCGCTGACCACGCGCGTCGGCTACGAAGTGATGAAGTACATCATCGAACAGGATCTACCGGCCGATGTCGCGCGCAAGGGCAAGATCGTCGAGCGCCGCCTGCAGTCGCTCCTCGACCGCCGCCCTACCGTCACCGCCGTCCGGGGCAAAGGGCTTATGTGGGCGGTGCAGTTCGCCGACGACGCCGGCGAACGCATCACGAACGCGGCGCTGGCCAACGGCCTGATCCTCAACAACGTGCGGCCCAACGCCGTCCGCATCGTCCCGCCGCTGACGGTGACGGACGAAGAGCTTGAGCAAGGCCTCGCTATCCTCGAGCACGTCATCGAAATGGACGCCGGCGGCACCTCGAAGTAATCACCGTAGCGCCGGACTCCGGCATCAAGACCACCCGTGATCGCATCGCGCATACGCCAGGCGTCTGGTTATGTCGAGATGGAGGACGAAGCGCGAGATCGGCGGCAGTCTTCCGTCTCCTCGGCCCGCGCAGGGCTCGGGACGCCCCGGACGTGGCGAACCGCCGCTCCCGGCAGGACATGGGAACGGCGGCTCATGGGAGATCTGGTTCTGGCACTCCCGATGGCCTACGCCGCCTGCTTCAGGTCCGGGCGGCGTGCGGCTTCAGACTCGGAAACGCTCTCGGCATCGTCGCCGGCAAGCGATCCATTCCAGAACTGGTACAGCAACAGCACGGTCGAAATCAGCATGACCAGCGACATGGCGATGACAAACGGCACGGCGATCCTCCCTCAATCAGAACATTCGTACTGTAGAACATTCGTACGCCAGTTGTCAAGAGCCCATCCAGCTCTTTACGCGCCCGCATCCATTCCCCGGCCTACTCCTCAGCGGGGCGGGAGATAATCCTGTCGACGCCAGTCAGCGCTCGCTTTGCTCTTGTGTTCGACTGGTCGTCGGCGGACTGACCGATCGGCGTGTCGCACCGATCGCGAATGCCGTCGCGCTCTCAAACGCCGGCTCGTCTGCCAAATAGACGGCACGACCACCGGGTTGGGTGCCCCGGGCGGTGTCCAACTGCTACGCGATCGAGCAGATCTTCCGTCGGCGGAACAGCCGCCCGTGAAGCCGCCGCTCGAGCGGCACACACGACGGTCTGGCGATCCGTGGCAGGGCTACGGCGTGGGCAACGGGCATCCGCCTGGCGGGCACCTCGTCGGAACGCCGGCGGTGGGCGTCGCCTTGCCCGGCTTTGGCGTTGACGTCGCCACCGCCGCTCTTGTCGCCGTCGCGGGAGGTGTTGGCGAGCGGACCGGCACGGGCGTGCTGGTCGCCGGCGGTTCGGTGGGTGTGGCAGGCGGCGTTGGCGTCTCCGATGGGCCGACCGTGGGGGAGGCGGTTGGCTTCGCCGTCGGCGTCGTCACGCCCACGCTGGCGGGTGTGCCGGCAGGTGTCGGTGTGCGCGGCGCAGCCACCGTCCGCGTCGCCCCCGGCGGTCCGGCTGAGCTGCCGTTGTCTCCGCCGCCGAGCGCGCTGTACACCACGGCCGCCCCGGCGAATGCGAGCACGAGCAGCACGACCGCACCCCCGGCGAACCACATGACGCGATTGCGATCCCACTCGCCGCCGCCTGTCGCCGCCGGGCCGAAGCGCATGCCGCCGCCGTCGCCAGCATCGCCGCGACGCGCCAACCCGATGCCCGTCGCCGCCGCCGCACCGAAGATGCCCGCATCGCCGTACGGCGATTCTCCTCGCCCGCTTGCGAAGCCGCCACCAGCCAGCGTCATCGTCGGCGCAGCACGCCATTCGGCCGAAAGCTCCCGCCAGATGTCGCCCTTCAAGGCCATCGGCGCTGACACCGGCGCAAACGCGCCGAACACGATGAGCGGCTCGACGCCAATTGCGTCCCGCGTCTGCTGGCAGATGCGGCAACCCGCGATGTGCTGGTCGACCGCGCGCCGAATGGCATCGCTGTACGGCGGGAAGTCAAAGGGAGCGAGCACCTGCTGGAGCGCGGCGCAGGCGGCAGCGCCGCGCCGGGCGACGATGTAGCTCGTGATCACGCCGGCGGCCGCGACCTTCATCCTGCTGACCACGCTCGCCGCCTCGCGCTTGCTGACATCCAGCACGGGCACGAGGTCCGCGCTATCCAAACCTTGCCGGATGTGCAGATCCAGCAGCGCATAGTCCTGGGCGTTGAGCGCGGTCAGCGCCTCCCACACCAGCGCCGCCAGCTCGTGGTCGCCGAGGACGATCTCCGGTCGATCGATGCGGCTGGCATCGGGCACCTCGAACGTGCCGAACGCCTCCTCGTGTACCGCCGTCCCAGCGCCGAATGCACGCGGGCCGCCGCCGGCTCGCCCGAGCGCCTGGCGATGGGCGATCGTGAACAGCGCCGCGGCAACGTTGCCTGACTTCGCGAGCGACGGCAGCTCGCGGCGTGCGCGCGTGAACGTCTCGCGCGTGACATCCGCTGCGGCTTCGCCGTCGCGCAGCACGCGCCAGGCGAAGTCGTACACGCGCTGGAAGTAGCGGTCGTACAACTGGCCAAAACTATCGAGGTCGCCGGTGCTGGCACGCCCTGCCAGCTGCCTGTCATCCATCGCCCCTCCGCGCCGGGAGATCACCTCCATGCGCCGCCCGCCACGATAGCACAGCGCAACATCGCCACGATGTGAAGCTCAGGCCCTGGCGCCTGGGCGGTTCCACCCGACGCCGTCGCCGTCCATGACATCAGCGAGGACAACGTCGTGCCGGTTCCAGCTGCGGCTTGGCGGCTACAAGTGCACGCTCGATCTCGCCGCGGCGAGATCGATTCCCCGTGAGAGGGCAACCTCGCATACACTGGTGGCCCTACAGCAGCAGGACGGAGTGCCGGTCGATGTCACCATCCATGCCCGACCCGGCGGACCAAACGGTGAAGGTCGACGTCCCGGCGAAGCGCACCTTCGCCTCCGGCCGCTACGTCGAGCGGCGCAGGCTGCCGGAGGGCGGGCAGAAGACCGTCTACCTCGTGCATGACGAGGCGCTCGACCGCGACTGCGCGCTCTCCATGGTCAAGTCGGAGCTGCTCGAACCCGATGATCTCGAACGCTTCCGCCGCGAAGCCCAGGCGATGGCCCGGCTCGACCACCCCAACATCGTCGCCGTACACGAAGTCGGCGAGGAGGACGGCCGGCCGTTCTTCGTCTGCCAGTACATCACCGGCGGTGACCTGCGGGGCGAGTTGCGCGCGGCCGCCGGCCCGCTCCCGATCGAGCGCGCGCTGACCATCGCCGAAGACGTCTGCCGGGCGCTCGCCCACGCCCACGAACGCGGCATCGTCCACCGCGATGTCAAACCGGCGAACGTCTTGCTGACCGGCGATGGCGCGGCCAAGCTTGGCGACTTCGGCATGGCGACCGCGGCCGACCGTTCCCGGCTGACGCTCTCCGGCGCCGTCGTCGGCACGGCCGCCTACATGGCCCCGGAGCAGGCGATGGGCCAGGCGGCCGACACCCGCAGTGACCTCTACGCCCTGGGCTGCGTGCTGTATGAGATGCTCACCGGCCGGCCGCCGTTCGCCGGCGACGACGCCCTCGCCGTCATCTCGCAGCAAATGAATACCGCGCCCGTCGACCCGTCCTGGCACAACCCGGCGGTGCCGAAGCCGCTGGAGACGCTCATCCTCCGCCTGCTCGCCAAGTCGCCTGATGAGCGCCCGGCCTCCGCGCAGGAGGTGGCGCAGGAGCTACGGCGGATCATCGAGCTTGCGGCCGTCGGGCCGCCTCCGTCGCCGCCGCCGCAGGCGGTCACGGATCTGCGCGGGCTCGACTGGGGGCGCTTCGTCGGCCGGCACGAGGAGATGGAGCAACTGAAGGACGCGCTGGATGGCGCGCTCTCCGGCAAGGCGGCGCTGATCTTCGTCGCCGGCGAGCCGGGCATCGGCAAGACGCGGCTGGCCGAGGAGTTCGCCGTGTACGCGGTGCTGCGCGGCGCCCACGTGCTCTCCGGCCGGGCCTACGAGGGCGGGTCGTCGCTGCCCTACACGCCGTTCGTCGAGGCGCTGCGCCAGTACACGCGCTCGCGCCCGGACGGCGAGCTGCGCGCGCAACTCGGCCCCGGCGCGCCCGAGATCGCCACGCTCGTTTCGGAGATCCGCCAGCGCTTCCCCGACATCGAGGAGGCGCCCAGGCTCGATCCGGAGGCGGAGCGATTGCGCCTCTTCGAGTCCGTGACGGAGTTCCTCCGCAACGCCTCCGCAGCGGGCCCCATCGTGCTGCACCTCGACGACCTGCACTGGGCCGACAAGCCTACACTGCTCCTCTTACAGCATCTGGCGCAGCGGACCGCGCGCGACCGCCTGCTGGTCCTCGGCGCCTATCGCGACGTCGAGCTGA
>JALYKW010000030.1 GCA_030774575.1 Chloroflexota bacterium
CCGCGATCGACGGTTTCCTGTCGGGCGATGGGATACTGGCGACGTTTCCGTCGGCGTCGCAGGCGATCGATGCGTCGCTCCGCTGCGGCATCGCGGGCGCCGGCGGCGGATTGCCGCTGCACCTCGGCCTGCACGCCGGCGACGTGATCCGCGAGCAGAACAACGTCTTCGGTGGCGCGGTGAACATCGCATCGCGGATCAGCGCGCTGTCGGCGCCGGGCGAGGTGCTGGTGTCGGACATCGTGCGGGGGCTGGTGCGGACATCGGCCGGCGTGGTGTTCGAGGACCGCGGCGAGCACCGCCTCAAGGGCGTGTCGGACGCGCAGCGGGTGTATGCGGTGCGGGCGCTAACCTGATCATCTCGACCGTCCAAGTTCTGATCTGCCACCGTGAGCGCGGCCTGCGCGGGCTCGTTCAGGCCTATGTCTCCAGCCAGTAGGTGTTGACGAGGTAGCTGGAGGTGCCGATGCCGGCCGAGATGTTGTGCACGCGCTTGTTGAAAGCCAGGTTCTGGATCGGGCTGACGAGCGGCAGCATCATCGGGTCCTTGGCGTAGATGATCTTTTGTGCGGCGTGTACCGCTTCGCGCCGCGCATCGAAGTCCAGCTGCGTATTCGCTCGCTTCACCGCCGCGTCGATCTCCGGATCGCCCAGCCCCTGAATGTACGTCTTGTCGCCGAACGGGCCGTTTGTCGTGTGGAACGCCAGCGGCAACTCCGGCGTCTCGTACGGCTGATTGAGCGCGAGCGAGCAGTCGTAGCTGAGGCCCCGGTAGTTGGAGACCCAGCTCCCGAAGTCCTGCGGGTCCTGTTCGACCTCGATGCCAGCGTCCTTCATCTGCTCCAGGAAGATGGGGAGGTGCTGGCCGTGCTCCTCGATCGTCGTGTTGCCGGGAAACATCATCTTGAACTTGATGCCGCCCACTTGATTGACAAGTGAGCGAGCCTCCTGGACATCGAACGGCTGATACGTCGATGCGAGTTCTTCGTTTGGGAAGGCGTACGAGCCGAGCGGCCAGCTGACCAGGCCGTCGGGCGCGGCATCGCCGCGGTAAATGAGGTCCACATATGGCTGGCGGTTGATCGCGCGGGAGATGGCGCGGCGGACGCGCTCGTCATCGAACGGCTTTTTCTTGGGGTTCATGGTGAACGAGACGTAGCTGAAGGCGGGGTCCCGGGTGATCACCGCGCCGTTGCCCAGGCTCTTCGCGTCGTCGCTGCCCGCCGTCCAGTACAAATGGATCTGGCCGGCCAGGAACGCCGTGCGCTGCGTCGCGCGGTCGAAGATGACACGCACATCGAGACCATCGACGTAGGGCAGCTGGGCACCGGCGTTGTTCTCGTCGTGGCGGTAGTAGTTGGGGTTGGCGTCGAAGAGTGCGTGTTCGCCCTCCGTCACGGAGGTGAGGCGGTACGGGCCGGCGCCCGCCGCCCTGGTGCCGAGGCGGTCGAGATTGCCGGCGAGCAGCTCGCGCGGCGTGATGCAGTTGAAGAAGAGCCCGATGCGGTTGAGGAACCAGGCGTAGGGCCCGGGGGTCTTTACCGTCACCGTGTCGCCGGAGACCGTGATGGAGTCGATGTACTGCGCGGCGAACTGGTGGCTGGTGGTGGTCGCATCTTGCTTGATGCGTTCAAGGCTCGCGCGCACGTCCTCGCCGTCCAGATCGCGCTCCGGCACGCCGAGGTCATTGGGGGCGATCTTCACGCCGGGGCGGATCTTGAAGATGTAGGTGTGGTCATCCGGAGTCTCGTAGGACTGGGCCAGATCGAAGTACATGAACTCTGGTTTCGTCGCTGACTGATTGACGAGCACGTTGTAGATGCGCGGAAAGTATGCCGACGCGACCTGAATGCCGAGGTGGGGGTCGAACGTGCCGAAGCTGGCGGAATTGGCGGTGACGAACCGGCCGCCGCGCCGCGGCGGCGAAGCGGGATTCAGCACGTCCGGCTGATCGGCGCCGATCGCGGTGGGCGTCGTTGGCGACGAGCTGGCGCCAGAGCTGCAGCCCACAAGCGCGAGCGCGGCGCTCGCTGCCGCCATCGCGGCGCCCGACCGCAGCACGGCGCGGCGAGACACGCGCCCGGTCGCGGAGCGATCCCAGTAGCCGTTCGGCTTTCGATCGAGCGGGGGTTGCGGCCGCAGCGGCACGTCGTTCTCCTGCGGGGTTCTTCGTGCGCGCCGATCCAGCGGGCGCGCTCTACTTCGCTGTCGCCGGTTGGCGGCCGCTGAAGAAGAGGCGCTCCGCGTTCGAGTAGAGGAACTTGTCCAGCACGCCCTCGCGCAGATCGAGCGCTTCCGCTTCCTTCACGCAGCGCTCGAACGATAGCACGGGGTGATCGGAGGCGAACATGATCTTGTCTTTGCCGCGCGTGTTCATGAAGTGAATGAGCTGCGGCGGAAAGTAGCGCGGCGCGTACGCGGACGTCTGCAGGTACAGGTTCCGGTACTTGATCATCAGCCGGATGGCGACGTCCCACCAGGGGTCGGCGCCGTGCGCCATGACGAGCTTCAGCTCCGGGAAGAACACGCACACTTCGTCCAGGTGCATCGGATCCTGGCAGGCGCCGGGCATAGGCGGTCCGGGCAGCCCGGTGTTGATCGCGATCGGCAGGTCCAGCTCGATGCACTTGGCGTAGACGGGATAGTACACCCGATCGTCCGGCGGGATTGCGCCGACCATGAACGGCGTGATGCGCGCCAGCACGACGGGCTGCGTGCGCGCCATGCGCTCGAGCGCGCGGATCGCCTTCATGCCGTTGCGCGGGTCGAGCGAAAGCGACAGCGCGAAGCGGTCCGGATCGGCCTTCGGGAATGAAAGGGCGTTTTCGGACGGCTGCTCGGCATCGGTGGTGATGATGCACTTTTCGACGCCGGCGCGGTCCATCGCTTCGTTCAGTTCCGGGACAGAGATGTCCTTGAAGATCTCCTCGGAGCGATTGAAGTAATCTTCGGCGACGCGCACCAGCCATTCGGGCCTGCCGACGGAGCCCATGTCCACGTTGACGAACGTATCGATGGCGCGCGCCATGCTACTCCTTCGCGCCGTTCGGCGCGGCCGCCGGCGCGGGCTCCGCAGTGTAGAACTGCTTGGCCCAGCGGCGGTAGATGCCGATGGGGCCGTCGCCGTCGCACAGGGCGGGCCGCATCTTCATGATCTTGTGCTCCCAGATCGGGATGTCCTGCCCGAGCTGCCGCTCGATCTCGGCGATAAACGCGCGGCCGACGCCGGCGGTGGCGTTGTCGTTGCCGAGCTTCTTCACCATGAAGGAGAAGCGGACATCGACGTACTCGCCATCGATCGGCGTCACGGACGACACGAGCATCGTCTCGACAATGCCCGTGAACTTCACGACGCCGAAACCGAAGCCGTAGTTCACGGACTCGATGCCGCCCTCGATGGTGCCCTGCGGGGTCTGGTAGTTCACGGGCGACTTCGCGCGGAAGATGTGGCCGTCGACTTCGGCGCGCGTCATCGGCTGCTCGGGGGTGCCGTGCACGTACTTGAAGTGCGCGGAATCGACGGCGTTCTCGCCCATCTCCTGGTTGTGGCTGCGGACTTTCCATCGCCGCCGCGTGTAGTCGGTCCAGCTGGCCGAGCCGTACTCCGACAGCGCAGGCACCGGCCAGTGAGGCTCGTCGCCGGTCATGGAGTTCCAGACGAGGATGAGGCCGTTGACCTCGCACACGGGCCAGGGGTCGAGCTTCGCCAGCGGCGGGATCTTGTTGGCGTATGGCACTTCGACGCACTTGCCGGCGCCGTCGAAGCGCCAGGCGTGGAAGGGGCAGCGGATGCAGTTGTCTTCGACGAGGCCGCCGTAGCCCAGGTGCGCGCCGAGGTGCGGGCAGAAGGCATCGAGCACCTTCGCGATGCCGTCGTCACCGCGAAAGAGCACGAGGTTGGTGCCGAAGTACTGCAGGGGCACTACGGCGTTGACGGCCAGCTCGTCGCTGTAGGCGACCTGGAACCAGCCGTTGGGGAAGGGCGGGATCTCGAAGCGGTACTCGGGGCCGACGCCCCACTCGGCGGCTTTGGTTCCGGTCATGGTGGTCATCACGCTGCTCCTTTCCTGGATCGCGCCCCGGGCTTGCGGGCCGCCCGCTTCGACGCTACGCGCCGCGGTGCGAGCTGGCGGATCGTCTGTTCGACGAGATAGTCGCGGCGGGCGATCAGCGCCTCGACCGAATAGGGATCGATGCCGGGCTTGAGCTGCTCGAGCAGCGGCCGGTGGCAGAAGTATCCGATGAGCTGCACATGCGCATCGTGCACGAAGAGTGCGGGGTCGATGTCGCCGATGAGGCCGGCGTCCATCGCTTTCTGGAAGGTGGCGACGGCGGGCAGGTAGATCGGCTCGACGAAGCGCTTGAAGTAAGCCTCACTGCCGCTCGCATCGAGCAGCTCGCGCTCGAGCAGGCGGGCCAGCGACAGATGCTCGGCGAAGAAGGCGTGGATCTGGTCGAGCAGGTAGGCGATGCGCTCGCGCCGGAACTCGCCGCCGAGGAACTCGCGCATCACCTCGGCGATGCGGCCGAGCGCCTCATCGAGCACGGCCTCGTGCAGGGCGTCCTTCGTGTCGAAGTGGTAGAGCACCGTAGTCTTGTGGGTGCCGGCGGCGTCGGCGATGTCCTGCACGGAGACGCCGGCGAAGCCGCGGTCGGCGAACAGCTCGGTGGCGGCATCGAGGATGGCGCGCCGGCGGTCGCTGCGGCGGCCAGGCTGACCATCCAGTCGTGAAATTGCAACCATGTGGTTAGTATCGGGCAGGGGTGGGAGCGGTGTCAATTGGCGCCCTGAGGCCCGTCGAGTCCTTGGTGTCTCTCCGAGCCGAGCCACCCCGGTGGTCAATTGAGCATCTGTATAGACGTATTGACTGATATCGTTCGGACGCATATTCTACGCCATAGTGACAAGATCCGGCTGCTGTTCAGAACTCGCGCGGTGCGGATACGATACAAGTTCAAGAGATCAAACCGGAGGCGGGGACTCGCGTGACACGAACGGACGCTGAGCAGCTGCAGGCGCACATGCAGCGATGCTTCCAGTACGACGGTCCATACACGTTATCGTCCGGCCGTCAAAGCAAATATTACTACGACGGTAAAGGCGCAACTCAAGATCCCGCCGCCGCATGGCTGATTGGCAACGCGCTCATCGATATGATCCTGGCATCTGGCGCGGAGGCCGTTGGAGGGCTGGAGATCGGGGCTGTCCCGATAGCTGACGCCGTCGGTATCGCCGCCCACGTTACGCGGGGGATTAGCATCCCCACCTTTATCGTCCGCAAGGCAGCGAAAAGCCACGGCACGCGTTCTCAAGTCAGCGAAACGAATCTGCCCGATGGCACGCCGTTGTTGTCGCAAGGTCGTCGCGTCGCGATCGTGGACGACGTCATCACGACGGGTGGATCGATCCAAAAAGCGATCGACGTGGTCAAGGAACTCGGTTGTATTGTGACCGTCGTGATCGCGCTGGTTGAACGTCATGAGAGCCGCGATGAAGCGCTGCGCAACCAGGGCTTCCCAGTGAAGCGGCTGTTCTATACAGACGAAGAAGGACGCCTCATCGTTGACCCGGAATTTGCTCGACGAACTGAAGCACCTGCTGAAGCAGGACTTTACCGCCACTAACTTCGACGCCGCCGCGAACCTGGTCTTCGACTCCTCATGAAATACGCCGAGCCCCTGGGGCTGTTTGTTGTGACCCGCGTGCTCCGCATACTCGCGGATCAATGGGATGTGCCAGATCTGGGGGATGAGGCCTGGATGACCCAACGGGCGCTGGTCGACATGGAAGAACGATTGCGCCACCATTGATCGACTACTTGAGCGCGGCAGGCGAAGATCTCGAAAGCGCTGGCGAGCTGCAACTGCTATGCGATTGTTCAAGCTTTGTTCAAGTGGACTGCCGAACGTCCCAACCCACGCGCCCGCGGCTGACTCTCTTACCCCCGGGACGTTCGTTACAGCGTTTCAGCGTCGCCCAGCGCCCCGTTCCTGCTATCATCGAGGCGTCGATTGCAGCGATAGTGTGCATCGATACGCCACCCCTGCCAGCGGATCGGCCCGGCGGTCCTTCGAGAGGGAACTCACACCATGGCCACAACACGCACTTCGACGAGGCGCCCGACCAAAACTTCGATCAAGAGCAGGCGCTCCGCCAACGGGCGCAACGGCGCCGTCGCTGCGGCGAGGAAGGCTTCTCCTAAGCCGGCGGTGGCGGGCGCGAAGGCGAAGTCAGCGCGGCAGACGCTGACCGTTACCGACAACCGCACCGGCAAGGCGTATGAGCTGCCGATCGCCGACGGCACCGTGCGCGCGATGGACCTGCGCCAGATCAAGACGGACCCCGACGACTTCGGGCTGATGACGTACGACCCCGCCTTCACGAACACGGCGTCCTGCCGCAGCGCGATCACCTACATCGACGGCGAGAAGGGCATCCTGGAGTACCGCGGCTATCCGATCGAGCAGCTGGCGGAGTCGAGCACGTACCTCGAGACGGCGTACCTGCTCGTCTACGGCGAGCTGCCGGACAAGAAGCAGCTTGCCGAGTGGACGCACAACATCACCTTCCACACCATGGTGCACGAGAACATCAAGAAATTCGTCGACGGCTTCAACTACGACTCGCACCCGATGGGCATGCTCATCGGCACTATCGGAGCGCTATCGACGTACTATCCGGACGCGCGGCACGTCGACGATCCGGCGATACGGGAGCTGCAGACGTGGCGGCTGATCGCGAAGGTGCCGACGATCGCGGCGTTCGCGTACCGGCACAGCCGCGGGCTGCCGTTCGTCTATCCCGACAACGACCTCTCGTTTCCGGGCAACTTCCTGAACATGCTCTGGAAGATGTCGGAGCCGAAGTACGTGCCGAACCCGACGCTCGAGCGGGCGATCGACATCCTGTTCATCCTGCACGCCGACCACGAGCAGAACTGCAGCGCGAACGCGATGCGCGCGGTCGGCAGCTCGCGGCCGGACCCGTACTCAGCGACGGCGGCGGCCGCGGCGGCGCTCTACGGGCCGCTGCACGGCGGCGCGAACGAGGAAGTGATCCTGATGCTGCAGGAGATCGGCACGAAGCAACGGGTGCCGCAGTTCCTCAAGAGGTTCAAGTCAGGCGAAGAGCGGCTGATGGGCTTCGGGCACCGCGTGTACAAGAACTACGACCCGCGCGCGAAGATCATCAAGCGAATCGCGGATGAGGTCTTCGACCTGATGGGGCGTAACCCGCTGATCGACATCGCGCTGGAGCTGGAGCGCATCGCGCTGGAAGACAACTACTTCGTATCGAGGAAGCTCTACCCGAACGTCGACTTCTATTCGGGGATCATCTACCAGGCGCTGGGCTTTCCGGTGGAAGTGTTCCCGGTGCTGTTCGCGATCCCGCGCACGGCGGGCTGGGTGGCGCAGTGGCGCGAGATGATCACCGACCCGGAGCAGAAGATCGCCCGCCCGCGGCAGATCTACACCGGCGCCCGCAAGCGCAAGTACGTGCCCCTGGCCAAGCGGTAGGGTTCGGGCGGAGCTACGACGATCCTTCGCGTTGGGATCCCGGTGGGATTCGGATCTGCGACCGTTGGGCTAGAAGTCTTGGGGTTCTGTCCGACGTATCCGGTGCTCAACCTGAATCTGCGACAGGCCGGAGAACACGCGCGCTACGCAGACGAATCCGGTGCTTATGCCCGCTGGGCATCTGATCAGGAGATTGTCGCGGCGCGATCGTAAAGCGTCCAATCGCTATCGATTGATCCATTCGCGCGGGATCAGTCGCTACGCTCCTGTCAACGCGCGGCGTCCCGCTCCCGTTCGATGGTATCGATGTACCGCTCGGCGTAGTGGACCTCGCGCAGGATCGCGATCGCGTCGTCGAACCTGGCGCGCGCGTCTTCGATGCGGCCGTTCTTCAGCAACGCGCGTCCCCACTCATGCAGCGTTCGGGCGCGGTTGACCGGGTGGTTCCAGTAGCAGTCGAGCGCCCGCGCGAACGCACGCTCGGCGCCTTCGAGATCACCCTTCGCCGCGGCGATCGCGCCGGTCGCGCGCTGTACGTCTCCCTCCGCCGGGTGGTCGATCGTGTCAGGCAACAGAGCACGTGCGCGATCGGTGAGGGCGGCGGCTTCATCTATACGGCCATCGGCGGCGCACAGGACGGCCAACATCGAAAGCGGGTAGATCTGCACCCGGTGGTCTGAAGACAAGACGATAGCCTTGCGGTACAGGCTCTCTGCCGCCCCGGCATCGCCGCGCATGACGTACACGGTTCCCAGATTGGTTACGTACACACGCTGCCCGAGGACGCTTCCTGCGCGCTCGCTCCGAGCGATCCCGTCCAGGTATTCCTTCTCCACCTCCTCCCACCCTCCCGTGTGCATGAGCAGGCTATAGTGCGACTGCATGCCCTCGCGTCCCGTTTCGTCGAGGATGCGCTCGGCTGACTCAAGATCGCCTCTCGCTATGTGCCACCCGGCGAGGATGTCGAGCAGGGTCCGGCGCTGGGCGGGCGCCTGGGCTGAGCGGGGCCGCGAGAGCTCGCGTTCACACCAGACGATCCGCTCTTCGATAGGATGATCCCCCGTTGTCGCAACCATTTGCGTAGCAAGAAACGCCAGAAACCCGCTGTCCAGCCGGTCAGCCTTCTCCCAAGCCTCTTCCATGAGTCTCTTCCCTTCAGCGTCGCGCCCGTTCAGACGAAGAAAGTTGCCATGGAGGATCTCGGCGTTGAGCCGGATCACTTCGTGTCCCAGCCGCTCGCTGATCTCCAGGGCGCGCGTGGTCGCCGCGAGGCCTTCCTTCGCGCGCATCCCCCAGACGCACGCTGCGGCGATGCCGATGTAGAGGTAGGCGAGCGCGGGCCGCTCCGGGCCCTGCGTCAGCACCGCTTCCGCCGCACGGAAGTGCTCGATCGCCTTCGAGATGTTCATCTGTTCGCGTGAGCCGGTGCCGCTGGACATGTCCCGGCCCAGACGTGAGTGCATCTGCGCGGCGCGCTCCGCCTGTCCCATCTGCTCATAGATCGCCAGCGCGCGCTCGATGTAGGCGACTCCTCGCTCATACCCGAGGCCGCCGACGTACATGAGGTCGCCCAGCTTCTCGAGCAAGTGCGCGCGCCGATCGGCGGAAGCACCGCCTTCCTCCATCAGCTCGAGGGCGGCGTCCCAGTGCGCCGCCGCCTCCTCGTAGGCAAAGACGTTCCGCGCGGCGTCCCCGGCGCGCAACGAGTAGTCGATCGCCTTCTCGGCATCGGCGGACGCGCCCGCGAGCCGGTAGTGCACCGCGAGCGACGGCAAGTACGGCCCGATCGCCCGATTGACCATCGCCTCGATCGTCTCCGCCGCGCGCAGGTGCAACTTCTGCTTGCGGGGCAGCGTCATCTCCTCGTACAGCGTCTGCCGCACCAGCGCGTGACTGAAGGCGTACGACGCTTTCGCCCGCCCGCGCGTCTCCTCGATCAGCCGCGCCGCCAGCGCCTCTTCGATGCCGCTGAGCACGGCGTCTTCGGCGAGCCCCGTCATGCCGGCCAGCGTCTCGAACTCGAACTCACGCCCGAGCACCGATGCGTGCGCCAGCACGAGATTGCCGTTCTCGGAGATCCGTCCCAGCCGGCGCCCGATCACCTCGCGCACGCCCTCCGGGATGCTCAGCTCGGCGATGGTCGTCGCGTCGCTCGTCCACTGCCCATCGCGTTGATAGATGACGCCGGTTTCGCGGAGATGCTCCAGCACCTCCATGATGAAGAACGGGTTGCCCTCGGTCTGCTCGTGCACGGCGCGCGTAAAGACGCGCGGCGCTTCGTGTCCCGCCCAGGCGTCGACCATCGCGTCGACGCCCGACTCGTCGAGTCCGCGCACGGCGACGCGGGTATAGCCGCTCTCGCGGCGCAGGTCGGCGAGCATCTCCGCCAGCGGATGCGTGCGCGCGAGGTCCGTCTCGCGGTAGGTGCCGATGAGGAGCAGACGCGCCGGCTCGGCTCCGCGAAGGACGTGCCGCAACAACAGTAGTGAGGGCTTGTCGGACCAGTGGAGGTCATCGAGCAACAGCACGACCGGCCGCTCGCCGGATGCGCGCGCGAGCATGGCCGCGACCGATTCGAACAGGCGGAAGCGCTCACTGTCAGGCGTCACTCCGGGTGCAAGGGTCAGCCCCGGTAGCCGTTCTGCGACTTCCGGCAGCAACGTGACGATCTGCGTGTCGCCGCCTACGGCGGCCTCGATCTCGCTGACGGGCGCGGTTCCGACGTAGTAGCGCAGGGACTCGACGAACGGCTGGTACGGCACGAGCGCGTCTTCGTCCGAGCGCCCGAACAGCACGGTCGCGCCCTGCGCGTGCGCCTCGCGGGCGAATTCCGCCGCGAGCCGCGTCTTGCCGATGCCCGGCTCGCCCGCGAGCATCACAAGCTGGCGCTGGCCGCCGACCGCCTGCTCCCAAGCCTCGCGCAGCTTGATAATCTCCACGCCTCGTGCAACGAACGCCGTCCGTCCGATCGATGCGAGCACCGGCGGCAGCGGCCACCGTGCGGCGGCTGGCTCAGCCGCGGGTGACCATGCGAGTTCGTAGACCCGCATGGGCGCGGCGACCCCCTTCAGCGCGCGCTCGCCGCGATCGGCGAATGCCACGTCGCCGCGCCCCGCGACGAGCCCGCGCACCAACTCCGTCGCGAGAATCTGGCCGCCGTCGGCGCTGTCGCATACGCGCTTGGCGATCACCACCGGCATGCCGAAGTAGTCCTCTTCCTCTCGTATCGGCTCGCCGGCGTGCAGGCCGACGCGAACGCCAAGGTGCTCCTCCTTCGCGTTCTGCGCGTTGTGGCGGAAGACCGCCTGCTGCATCGCCACCGCGCAGGACACGGCATCGAGCGCGCTCGGGAAGACGACCATCAGGCCGTCGCCGAGGTTCTTCACCTCCTGCCCGCCATGCGACGCCAGCGATTCGCGCAGGAGGCGGAAGTGCGCGCGCCGCAGCTCCTGCGCGCCCGCATCGCCGAGGCGTTCGAAGGTGCCCGTCGAGTCGACGAGGTCGGTGAAGAGCATGGTCACGGTGGCCGGGTTCGGATGTGCGTTCATGGTGCTGCGATTGTAGCTCCGAACGCGCCTCGCGACTTGAACCGGGCGTTAGAAGTCCGGTGCGAGGTCAGCCCTGCTCTTCGAACAGCGCCGGAAAGCGCAGGCAGTCCATCGGGGATGATGGGTTAGCAGCGGGGCGTCGGTGCGCCCGGTTACGCCCGCCCCGTCCCCGCGCCCCCACCCCGATCCCACCCCTGCGTCCCCCGGATCAGGGCGCGCTGGCGGTTGATCTCGCCGGAGTGGTAGAGGTCGTGGTTGATGATGATGCTGATGAGCTGCGCCCGACGCATCGGCGCGCGCCACGGCGCCAGGCGCTCCGCCGCCAGCTCCTCGTCGTCGGTGAGCGCGGTCAGGCCCGCTTCGAGCCGCTGGTGCCCCTCGTCGAGCCACGCGAGCACGGCCGGCATGTCGCGCGCCGGTGGCAGCGCGATGTCCGCCCACTCCAGGGATGCGTCGCCGAACGCGCGGTCGGCGTACATGAACTTCGCCCCCGCCACGTGCAGCACCAGATCGCAGATCGAGAGCTCCGGCTGTGTCCCGAACTCCTCGACGGTCCAGCCCGACGGCCGCACGTCCCACTCGCCGGGCCGCACGCTCTCGACGTTCTTGCGCAGCGCATGGAACGGGTCGTCGCGGTAAGCCGCGTTCATCTGCCGCAGGACCGTCTCGATGGCGATGCGTGCCATACGCGGAGGGTACGGCATACGGCGCGCAAAACGCGAGGCTGCGCACGGATCCGCTCTGCGTGCTCGGCGGCTCTGCGGTGAATCACGCATCCTCCGCCTCACATCAGCCGCCGATCTTCGACGAACAGCACCTAGAGCCCAGATCGTCTCTGCGCCCTCCGCGCCTCTGCGGTGAACCCTAGGATCCGTGCCCTCAGTCCTGCTCTTCGAACAGCGCCGGAAACCGCAGGCGGTCGATCGAGAGGATGGCGGCGTAGCGGCGGGCGTTGGTGAGGTACCGCTCGTCGCGCGACTCCCGGTAGCGGTTGATGTTGTCGAGCATCTTGTCCGCAATCAGCTCCATGTCGAAGCCCATGATGTAGCGCTCGCTCATCTCCGTCAGCGCGTCGGCGTAGACCTCGAAGTACTGCGCGAGCTTGGCGAGCGTGTCGCGCTGATTCGTGTCCTCGGCCAGATCTTCGCGCGAGGCCATGTGGTACATCGCCTTGCCGGTCGTCACGTAGTACGCGGCGTCGACGGTGCGGGCGGCGTGGCGGCGCATATGCGTGCGCGACGACGGCCGCCTGGGCTGCAGGCTCGAAGGAAACACGCCGGTGAGGAAGAGGGCGCTGTCGGCGTACTTGCGGTAGGCCTCGAAGCGGTTCTGGAACGCGCCGATCTTCTGTTCGTCGAGCATGTCCGAGAAGTACATCGTGCGCGGCTTGCCGTCCGCATCGGGCGGCGTCAGCTCGCGCGCGGCGACGTAGGTGTCGAGCAGCCGGCCGAGGTAATCGACGACGTCGGCGTGGCGGCTGTGGCGTCCGACGTAGAGCACCTTGATGACGAAGAGGTCGAAGAGCGTGCGCGTCGGCAGGTCCTTGATCTCACCGATGTTGTCGTAGACCGCGCTCACCAGCTCGTCGACCGCGCGCGAGAAGCGGGCATCGGCGGCGTTGTGGCCGTCGTTGCCGGCGATGATCTGCTTCAGCTCGTTGACGCGCTGCTCCAGCATCTCGGTCGATTGTAACGGCAGCGGGTGTCGCCGGTGTTACGGCTCGCTCCGCAGCTGTCAACCCTCGCGGATATGATCGGCCGTTTGGCCAGGAAACGAGAGACGGGAAGCGGGAGGCGGGAACGTGGAGGTTGGAGGCTGGAAGCTGGATGGGGCTGACGGGCTGACCTGCTGACCTGCTGACAACTGTGAACTGTGAACTGTGAACTGTGGACCGACAACCGACTACCGATGCAGCTCCGCACTCGCCGCCTCGATCCGGTCGAGGATCTCCTTCGCCTCCGGCCCATCCGCCAGGCGGGGCTGGTACTGATCGTAGATATGAATCGGGATGTAGCGCGTCGATGTCATGCGCGTGCCGGTGAAGGTGACATCGAGCAGCACGCCCTGCTGCGTCTCCAGCGACCAGTCCTGGTCGAAGACGAAATTGCCGAGCGCGTACGCGACGAACATGTTGCCGATGCGTTCGTGCGCCTGCGGCCAGTGCGGATGGTTGCCGACGATCATGTCCGCGCCCGCCGCCGCCGCCGCGCGGACGAACTCCTGCTGGCGCTCGGACGGCATCGACGTGTACTCGATGCCCCAGTGCGGGACGATGATCACCACATGCGCGAACTTGCGTGCGGCCGCGACGTCTTCGGCGATCGTCTCCGGGTCGAGCGGCGCGGAGCCGGGGTCATCCGCGGTCGCGTGGTAATAGCCGGCGATGTCGTCGTAGGCGAGGAAGGCGAAGGCGACGCCGTTGCGCACAACGATGACGGGAGCGCGCGCTTCGGTGAGGTTGCGCCCGCTGCCCACGGAGGCGATGCCGGCGGCACGGAGATTCGCATCGGTCTCGAGCATCGCCCGGTCGCCGCAGGGGTCGATGCCGCAGTCCTTGATGTGGTTCGCCGCGTGCGCGATCACGTCGTAACCGGCGTAGCGGAAGCCCGCCACCGCAGCCGCCGGCGCCGCAAGACTGAACGTCGGCGTGCAACCGAACGGCGTCCCGGCATCCGACGCCGTAGCATCGAGCGAGCCGATCGTGATGTCGGCGCCGGCGAGCAGGTCGTGCAGCGGCTGAAAGGGCAGCGTGTAGTCGCCGCCGAGCGCCTCGATCTTCGCGTAGGTGCATCGCGCGGGGATCAGATCGCCGGTGAAGAGCAGGTGCGTGATCGGCTCGACGGTGGGTGCGGCGATCGTCTGTGGTGCCGGTTCTGCTGTCGCCGATGCCGTGACCGCCGCCACGACCTTCGGCGGGCTTTTCGAACAGCCGCTCATGACGCCGCCGAAGGCGATCACCCCGATCGCGATCGATCCGCAGCGGAACATCGCTCCCCAGCGTTGCATGCCCGCAGTGTACGACCTATCCTCCGACGACCGACGACCGACGACCGACGACCGACGAC
>JALYKW010000031.1 GCA_030774575.1 Chloroflexota bacterium
CCACAAGGCGCTCGACCAAGCTGTGCGCTGGAATCTCGTCAGTCGCAACGTCGCCGATCTCGTCGATCCGCCGCGCGACCAGCACTTCGAGATCGCGACGTTCTCGCCCGAGCAGGCACATCGCTTCTTGGATGAAGCCCGCGGCGATCGTTTGGAGGCGCTCTACGTGCTCGCGCTGACGACCGGCATGCGTCAGGGCGAGATTCTGGGGCTGCGCTGGCGCCACGTCGATCTCGACGGTGGTTCGTTACAGATTCGCGGCTCACTCCAGCGCGTTCGAGGCAAGCTGACGGTGGCAGCGACGAAGACCGCGCACTCCCAGCGCCAGGTGTCCCTCACCGTTTCCGCGGTGTCCGCGCTCCGCCTCCACCGTGTTCGTCAGGCGGAAGAGCGGCTCCAGCTCGGCGCCGCCTGGCAGGCAGATGATCTTGTCTTCACCAACGAGATCGGTGCTCCCATCGGTGCATCCCGACTCCTGCGCGCATCCTTCCACCCGCTGCTCCGTCGCGCTGGGCTGCCGCCTATGCGCTTCCACGATCTCCGCCATTCTGCGGCTACCCTGCTCCTCGGCCGGGGCACGCACCCGAAGATCGTCGCGGAGCTACTCGGTCATTCAAAGATCGGAACGACGATGGATCTCTACAGCCACGTCACGCCGACAATGCAGCGCGAAGCAACGCTCGCCATGGAGGCGATCCTGCGCCGTTAGTCCGTATCCGTCCGCGCCCGTCCGCCCGGGTTGCTGTCACGGTTGCTGTCAAACGAAGGACATTTCAGTAACCGCAGCGAGCGGTCGGTGCCGAAGAAAGGCCGTTCTAGGTTCGAAATCGGTGGCGGGAGTGCGAGGGAGTCGAACCCTCCCGGGACGACGCAGGCCGCCCCGCAACGGTTTTGAAGACCGCGAGACCCACCGGGACCCATCCACTCCCGCACGCATCGTAGCGGACGTGCGCGCAAGCAATGTCGGGCTGCGTCACACGCGGGCGAGCGCTGACGGCGGGCATTGCTGAATGCAAGCGCGGTCTGACGCTCGGTGTCTCGCGTTACACTCATGTCTATGAGGATCCTCGCGATCGACATGGGCACGGGCACGCAGGACATCCTGCTCTTTGACTCGTCCGGCCCCATCGAAAACAGCTGCAAGATGGTCATGCCAAGCGCGACGCAGATTGCCGCGGGGCGCATCCGCCGCGCCACGGCGGCGAAGCAGCCCCTGCTGCTCACCGGCGTCATCCAGGGCGGCGGTCCCTGCCACTGGGCGCTCGAAGACCACCTTCGCTCCGGAGCCGCCGCCTACGCCACGCCGGAGGCGGCCCAGACCTTCGACGACGACCTGGAGCAGGTGGCCGGCATGGGCATCCGCATCGTCAGCGAGGACGAGGCGGCGGCCCTGGCCGGCGTCGAGCGCATCGTCCTGCAGGACCTCGACCTGCCCGCGATACGCACGGCGCTCGCAGCGTTCGACGTCGCGCCCGGATTCGACGGCCTGGCGCTGGGCTGCCTGGATCATGGCGCCTCGCCGCCCGGCTACTCCGACCGTCTCTTCCGCTTCGACCATCTCAGGCGGGTCGTCGGCGCAGACAACGACCTTGCGTCGTTCGCGATGCTCCCGGACGAGCTCCCCGACTATCTGACGCGCGCGCGCACGATGGTCGCCACCGCCCGCAAGCAAGACCCGGACACACCGATCGTCTTCCTCGATACAGGGCCGGCTGCCGCGCTGGGCGCGTTGCAGGACCCGCAGGTCGCCGGCGCCGAGACGCAGCTGGTGCTGAACCTCGGCAACATGCACGCGCTCGCCTTCCACCTGCGCGGCACGCAGATCATCAGTCTGTTTGAGCACCACACGGGCGAGATCAGCCGAGAGCAGATCGAAGACTTCACCGAGCGCCTGATCGCGGGGTCGCTGCCGCACGAAGACGTGTTCAACACGAAGGGCCACGGCGTCTTCTACGCGGACGGAGCCGCGAAAGGAGATGCCAGCGACAATCCACCACTGCTCGCCGTCACCGGCCCGCAGCGCGGGAAGATCCGCGACAGCCGCCTGCACCCCTACTTTTCCACCCCGCACGGCGACATGATGATCAGCGGCTGCTTCGGGCTCCTTACGGCGTACACGGCGAAGCATCCCGAGTCGCGCGAGGAAATCGAGCGCGCGCTCAGCGGATGAGCTCTCGCGCGCTATGCTCACGCATGCAGAAGTTCGTGCCGGGGGTCGAGCTGTCGCGCCGCTACTGGCACGAGGTCGTGCGGCCGATCGTCGATGACCTGCTGCCAGGAGTGCCTCGCGCCGCGGCGCGCATCGGTGCCGGCTCTGACGTTCTCGGCTTCGACACCGAGCGATCGGCCGACCACGGCTGGGGCCCGCGCGTCACCGTCCTGTTTGACGATGGCTTCGACCTCAGCCGCGAGCGGCGAATAGCGCTGCTCAAGGCGATCGATGCGCGCATCCCCGTCGCGTTTCTCGGCTACCCGACGCGTTTCGCCGCATCCGAGGGCGGTACAGAGCGCCACCAGGCGATGCTCACGACCGTCCGCGAGTGGTTCACGCTCGCTCTGGGCTTCGACCCGCGACGCGAGATCACGGACGATGATTGGCTTGCCACGCCGGCGCAGTTGCTGTTGGAGGCGACGGCAGGCGCAGTCTTCGAGGACCCGGGCGGCGGGCTGACAAGCGCGCGCGAACGGCTGCGCTGGTATCCGGACGACGTGTGGCTCTATCTGATGGCGTGCCAGTGGCGGCGCATAGACCAGGAAGAGCCCTTTGTCGGGCGCACCGGCGAGGTCGGCGACGATCTGGGCTCGGCGCTCGTGACCGCGCGGCTGGTCCGCGACCTCATGCGCCTGTGCTTCCTCATGGAGCGCCAATACGCCCCCTACATCAAGTGGCTCGGACCCGCATTCGCTCATCTGAAGTGCGCCGGAGAGCTGTCGCTGCTGTTCGAGCGCGCGCTCCGCGCCGCGAGCTGGAAGGAACGCGAAGCGGCGCTGGTGCCCGCTGTGGAGTCGGTGGCGCGGGCATTCAACGCTCTCGCGGTCGCCGAACCGCAGGACCCGAAGGCGAGGTACTTCTACAACCGACCGTTTCTCGTGCTCGAATCCTCGCGCTTCGTTGAAGCGTGCATGGACAGGACGCCGTTGTCGCGGCTCGGATACGTCGGCGGCATCGATCAGTTCGTTGACAGCACCGATGTGCTGAGCCGGCCGGCCGCCGCGCAGCGGATCCGCGCATTCATCGCGGGGCACCCGTTCCGCCGAGCTGACCGCACGTAGTGCGGCGCTCGATCTACACTGCGCCAACACAAGCCAAACTCCGATTCAGCGCCCGGCGCTCAGCCCAAGAAAAAGGAGTTCATCATGTCGTTCGAAGTCCCGGAGCACGTCCGCCCCATCCGCCAGCGCGTCCGAGCGTTTATCGAAGAACGCATCTACCCCGTCGAGCACATCCTCGAGGAGCGCGCGGACGAGGAGAGCCGTCAGACGCTGCGGCGACTGATGCAGGAGGCGAAAGACGCCGGCCTCTGGGCGCTCGGCCACCCGACGGAGATCGGCGGCCAGGGGATGCCCTTCCTGGACTACGTCTACGTGAACGAGGTGATCGGCAGCAGCGAATACGCGCAGGTCTGCCTGGGCACGCATTCGCTGCAGGACTCGATCATGCTCAACCTGCACTCATCGCCGGAGTGGCGCGACAAGTACCTGAAGCCGCTGGTCGCCGGCGAGATCTTCCCGAGCTTCGGCATGACCGAACCCGATGTCGCCGGCTCCGATCCGACCGGCCTGCAGACGCGCGGCACCCTCGACGGGGACGACTGGGTGATCAACGGCCGCAAGTGGTTCACCACGGGCGCCAAGAACGCCGCGTACACCACCGTGATGTGCCGCACCGAAGAGGACGACGTGCCGGCGCACAAGGCGTTCAGCATGATCGTCGTGCCCACGGACACGCCGGGGTACAACATCGTGCGCGAGACGCCCGTCATGGGCATGCTCGGCGGCCACTGCGAGGTCGAGTACGACAACGTCCGGGTGCCGCGCTCCAATCTGCTCGGCCCGCGCGGCCAGGGCTTTCTCATCTCGCAGCAGCGCCTCGGGCCGGGGCGCATCTTCCACTGCATGCGGTGGCTCGGGCAGGCACAGCGGGCGTTCGACCTGATGTGCGAGCGGGCGAACACACGCATGGTGGGCGGAGCGCCGCTCGCTGAGAAGCAGCAGATCCAGGTGATGATCTTCGACACTGCCGCCGAAATCCAGTCGAGCCGCATGCTCACGCTGCAGGCCGCGCACAAAATGGACACCGGCGATCCCGCGCGCGTGGAGATCGGCATCATCAAAGTCGTTGGCGCGAAGATGCTCCACAACGCGATCGACCGGGCGATCCAGGTGTTCGGCGCGAAGGGCGTGACGAGCGATACACCGCTCGAGCGCATGTACCGGCACGCCCGCTTCGCGCGCATCTACGACGGCCCGGACGAAGTCCACCGCAGCACCGTCGCCCGCCTGATCCTGCGCGAGTACCAGCGCGGAAACGGCTTCGACTTCGGCACGCGTTAGGGGTGCGTGCGCTCACGATCCATGACGTGCCCAATTTGGGCAAACCAAAATGTTTCACGTGAAACATTTGTCCGCCGCTCCCCAGGCACCGATGACAATTAGCTCTTCCGCCAGATGATAATCTTCGTGTCTTCGGTGCGCTCGGCGAATCGGCCTGAGGGAGACGCTTTCGCCAGCGCCGCCCGCATGTCGGCGTCGAACTCCGCCAGCCGGTCGCCGAACAGATGCGGGGCGGTATCCGAGCATGAGTAGTACCACGCCACGATGTCTTCGACACTGCGGAGGATCACTTCGCGAAACGGCACGCAGATACGCTCGGGATCGCCGAATCCTGCTCGCGCCAGTACTTCTGCCTCGCCGCTAGGCGAATCCACCCGGATGCTCTGCCCCGCCCGCCGTTGTGGCCCGAGATACTTGCTCTTGATCTCTTCGATCGCCTCGCGGGGCGGAGCCGGATATGGCAACGGCTCCTCCTGCTCTGGCCGATCGTCCGCAACGTCGGTCACCTGCACGAAGGCGCCGCCCGGCTCCAGCATCTCGCGCACGATGGCCGCCACGCGGTCGCGGTCCATCCAGTGGAACGACGCCGCGAACGTGGCCACGCGGAATGTCCCGAGGTCGAGAGGCAACTCCTCCGCGCGCGCCTTCACCCAGCGCGCGTTACGGACGCCCAACTCCCGGGCGCGACGCTCTGCCTCCGCGAGCATGCCGGCGTCCGGGTCGACCCCCGCCACCTCATCGAACAGATGCGCGAGCCGCAGCGCGACGATGCCCGGCCCGCAGCCGGCGTCTATCAACCGGCCGGTACCGTCCAGGGCGAGCGCGCGCTGCATCGCGGCGGCGAGCGCGGGGGCGTAGGGCAGGCGCCCTCGCACGTAATACGGCGCGGAGCCAAGAAAGAGCGTCTCGTCCCACTGCCACGACTGCCAGGTCCCGGCCATGCAGGCACTCTACAGGACAGCGGGCCGGGCTCTTCCTCACTCCGCACGGCACGCGCGGAGCGGAGCGCAGGGGCCTTCACGTGCGGGTGTACGATCGCTCCAACGGATAGCTTGCAGATGGAGGTGCCCGTCATGGCCGAGAGCGTCTACAAGATCATCGAGCTCGTAGGGACCAGCACGGAGTCGTGGGAGGCGGCCGCGCGCGCCGCCGTCGAACGCGCCAGCAGCACCCTGCGCGACCTCCGCGTCGCCGAAGTCGAGAAGCTCGACATGACGGTCGAGGACAACAAGGTCGCTCTGTTCCGCGCCAAACTCAAGCTGTCCTTCAAGTACGAAGAATAGTTCCACACGACTGACCTAGCCCCCGGCCCCTTCCCTGGGAGGGAAGGGGAGCTTGAGGGGTACGATGACTTCCAACCCGTGTACCGTCGCTGCGACGAACGCTGACAGCGCGTTCAGGTGTAGCTCTTCGTAATCGCCACGCAGAGCGCCTCGATGCCGCGGCGCGAGACCGGTACGACGCGCACGCCTGGAAGCGGCTCCTGGGTGTAGAGGTTCGAGACGGCGTGCTTGAGCGGCGTCGGCGCCCAGATGACGACGAGTTGGGCCCATCGCTTGTTCGCGAGCGCATCCTTGGCGGTGTGCGAGGTCTTCGTGCCTTCGACATAGCGAAACTCCAGGCCGGTACCGGAGAACAGCTGCTGCACCTCGTGCTGCTGGGGGTCAGTGCCGCCCACAATGACGACATGCTGGATACCGCGCCGAAGCAGCATGCGCACGCATTCGATCGCCGCGCGGCGATTGTTCGAGCCGCCGCAGATCTCGCAGCCCTGCGGTGAGACCGTGACGGCTTCTCGCGCCGCGCCGGCACCGGTGCGGTCGAGACGGAGGCAGGCATCGCCGCAAACCCGGATCAGGGCCGATGCGATCGCGCGTTCGGCTGATTGCAGTTTCGTGCGCGCAAAGGCCTGCTTGCCACTGTGGGTGAGTCCTTGCTCCTCAAGCACCTCTCTCGCGCGCGCGGATGCCGCCGGCAGATCGAAGCCGCGCGCACTCAGGAACTGCTCGATGTTGATTGCATCCGGCACGCCGGCCCTCCCTGAGCGTGAGTAACGGCCCGGCCGCCGCACGCATGGCGGCCGTGGCGGGCAGACAACAGAGGAAGTGTAGACGGCTGTGCTCATCGTCGTGTTCTCCCCCTCCGAGTGGCTTCGACCAATCAAGCGCATCATGAGGCCTGCCCGCGACAATCGCTGTCGCATCGACGACAGGCGGCGTAGAATCGCGTCATGCCATTCGCCCCCGTCAACAACATCGAGTTGTACTACGAAGTACACGGGCCGAAGCCGAGGGACGCATCGACGGTCGTCTTCGCCCATGGCGCCGGCGGCAACCATCTCTCGTGGTGGCAGCAAGTTCCGCACTTCATGGACCGGTACACCTGCGTGGTGTTCGACCATCGAGGCTACGGCCGATCGACTGATGCTCGGGACGGGCCGGGTGGCGCCATGTTCGTCGATGACCTGCGGGCGCTGCTGGACCACCTGGGCATCGAACGGGCAACGCTGGTGGCTCAGTCCATGGGCGGCTGGACGTGCCTGGGTTTCGCGCTGGCGCACGCGGAGCGCGTCGAACGGCTGGTGATGTGTGATACGCACGGGGGCCTGGTGTCCGACCAGATCGCGCCGATCTGGCGCGCGGCGCTGCGGGCGCCGGAAGGGCAACCGCGCGAGGGCGCGCATCCGGCGGCCGGGGTGCGCATGCGCCGCGAGCAGCCCGGGCTGTACTTCCTCTATGAGGAGATCGGCGCGCTCAACGAAGAACGCACAGGCGCGGAGATCATGACTCTCCTCCGGGCGGCGGGCGCGCCTACACTTGCGGAGGTCTCGGCGCTGACGATGCCAGCGTTGTTCATCGCCGGCGACGAGGATGTGCTGATCCCACCGGCAGTGCTCGATCTCGCGGCGGCGGCGATTCCGGGCGCGCGCGTGGAGCGCGTCGCGGAAGCGGGCCACTCCGTGTACTTCGAGCGCGCGCAGCAGTTCAACGCGATCCTCGAGACGTTTCTTTTGGGCTAAAGCACCGGCGTGACTCCGCGCTGCTGACGGAGATTGTTCCGCGATGCGTGCATGCACACAGTGTCGTGACACGCCGGTCACGACGTAGTAGTGGAAGCTAGATCCTTATGTTGATCGATACAGCTTCGGGCGCGCCAAATATTTAACACATCTACGATCGACAGCGGTTTACATAGCGTCCTTTTGCTGACCGATCCGGGGTTCCCAACAACGCCGCACCGGTGTAGGGTAAGCGCGCTGGCGTGAGCCCGCACCGCTCAGAAGTACGACCTGGCTCTGGCTATCCACAATCTGCAGAAACCGACCGGTTGACCGGTGACTCGCCGTTCCCGTCGCCGTAAGTGTGCATGCGGCTACAAGACAGAGAAGCGTACTGGAGGAGCATGTTGGCTGAACTAGTGCAATCCCTTGCGTCCGTTCGGACTCAATTCGCATCAGAACGTGCGTCCACCGCCGATGTTGTAGGCGGAGAGGAACGGACGGCATGACTTCAGCTACGATCCTTCGTCGCGTGCGCCCGCGGGCGTTTGTGCTACCGCTGCTCCTGCTCGCCGCGTTCGCGCTCTTCAGCGCCTGCACGCCTGAAGTCAACGCCGAGATGAAGACGTACTCCGGAATCAACGCCATCCGGGTACAGGCGGGGCTGCTTCCGCTGACGCCGGATGCGAACCTGGTGAACGTCGCGCGCGTGCGCAGCGCGGATATGGCGGCGAAAAGCTACTTTAGCCATTACCCGCCGGACGGATGCAACTACGCCTGCCTTCTCGACAAATTCGGCGTACCGCGCACCTACGCCGGCGAGAACATCGCCTGGAACACCTGGGACTGGACGAAGACCGCCGACGTAGCGGTGGAGATGTGGCACAACAGCCCGCCGCACATGCAGAACATTCTGGACTGCCATTACGAGCGGTTCGGCACCGGCGTCGTCAAAGCGCCCGACGGCAAGGTCTACTACACGATGATCTTCGAGGGTAACGGCCGCTGTTAGGTTGGGCCTCGTGCAGGCCCGGACACACGTCGGCCCAACCTCCAATTCCAACCTCCGCGTCTATCTCAGCCGATCGCTCCCGGCGTCGGGACAGCCACATGTGCGAGTGCGCCTACGGCTACCCCGGCGGAGAAGGCCGCGTTACACTTCGCTTCGCCCAGGACAGCCGCGCAGTAATCAAGCAAAGGACCCTTTTGGAAGGCAACGGCTACCGCCGCACGACGCTCGATAACGGGCTCCGCATCGTCACCGAAACGATGCCTTCGACGCGTTCGGTCGCCGTGAGCCTCTACGTGGGCGCCGGATCCCGGTACGAGACACCAGAGGAAGCCGGCATCTCGCACCTGCTGGAGCACCTGGTGTTCAAGGGCACGACGAAGCGCCCGACGGCACAGCAGATCTCGGAGCTGATAGATGGGGTCGGGGGCGTGCTGAATGCCGGCACCGACCGCGAGTTGACGGTGTACTACGCGAAGGTTGCGCGTCCCCACTTCGACCGCGCCGCCGACGTGCTGACGGACATGATGCGCGACCCGCTCATCGCCGCCGAAGAGCTCGAGAAGGAGCGCCGCGTCGTCATCGAGGAGCTGGCGTCGATAGCGGACTCGCCGGCGCAGCTCGTCGACGTGCTGCTGGACGCGACCATGTGGCCCGACCAGCCACTGGGGCGCGACGTCGCCGGCACCGAGGCATCGGTGACGGCGCTCTCTCGCGAAGCGGCGCTGGACTATCTGCACCGCCAGTACGTGCCGAACAACATGGTCGTCTCCGTCGCCGGCGCCATCGAACACGGCGAGGTAGTGCAATTCATGGAACACGCGCTCGCCGATTGGCAGCGTGGGACGCCCTCCGCCTGGTTCCCCGCCGTCAACGGACAGAGCTCCTCCCGCGTCGCGGTCATGTACAAGAAGACCGAGCAGGCACACATCGAAATAGCGGTGACCGCGATCTCCAGTCAGGACCCGGACCGCTTCCCGCTGGACTTGATCAGCGTGATCCTGGGCGAAGGCATGAGCAGCCGGCTCTTCATGGAGTTGCGCGAGAAGCGCGCGCTGTGCTACGACGTACATAGCTACGCCAGCCACTATCTCGATACCGGCGCATTTGCCGTCTACGCCGGCGTCGACCCCAAGAAGACGCTCGAGGCCACAGCAGCGCTGATCGAAGAGCTGGCGCGGATGCGTGACGGCGTCAGCGAGGAGGAGCTGACGAAAGCCAAAGAGCTATCGAAGGGCAGGCTGTTGCTGCGCATGGAAGACACGCGGAGTGTCTCAGGCTGGCTCGGCGGCCAGGAGATGCTCAACGGGTTCATCCGCACACCGGATGAGATCGTGGCGCTTATCGATGCGGTAACCGTCGCCGACGCCCGGCGCGTCGCCGCCAAGCTGTTTGACCACAAGCAAATGACGATGGCGCTCGTCGGGCCGTTCCGGAGCGACAAGCGCTTCACGAAGCTACTGCAGAACTAGTGTATTGCTTCTAACGCTCCGTTACTTCCCGCATCACATTCAACTCCCTCGGTTCCCGCCCGTCCCCGCCCGACTTAACCCCGGCGCCTTCCCTACGTGGGAAGGGGGGAGCCCGGCGGCGAGGATCTGACGCGAAAAGCACAACGCATCACGCAACCGACAGATCGGAAGCACGACACTAGCGCGCAAACGAACGGCGATTAGTTGTTCCTTCAGTCGTCGCGCGGCCCGTCCTTTCCATCACCCTAAACGGATCCCTTTTAACGCGTCGCTTCGAGGATGGCGCCGCCGCCGAGCACTTCGTCGCCGTCGTAGAAGACGGCGGCCTGGCCGGGGGTGATCGCGCGCTGCGGCGCATCGAAGACGACACGAACGCTGCCGCCGGCCAGCGGCACAACGGTCGCCGGGGCCGCGGGCGTCCGATAGCGGATCTTCACATCGGCCCGGAGGGCTGCGTCTGGCGGCGTGCCAAGCCAGTTCACTTGCTCCGCGATCAACGCGCTCGCCATGAGGTCTTCCTCACGCCCGATTGTGACGGCGTTGATCGCCGGGTCGATGGCCGTCACGAAACGCTTCTCGCCCACGGCAATACCGAGGCCCTTGCGCTGGCCGATCGTAAAGCCGGCTATACCATCGTGCGCGCCGATGGTGTTGCCGTGGCTATCGCGCAGCACGCCGGCGCGCGGCGTGAGGCGGCTGCGCACGAACGACTTGTAATCGCCGTCCGGCACGAAGCAGATATCGGCGCTGTCGGGCTTGTCCGCGAGCGACAAGCCCATCTCGTGTGCCATCTCCCGGATGCGCGGCTTGGTGCAGTCTCCGACCGGAAAGAGGGTGCGCGCCAGCTCTGCTTGACCGACCGTGTACAGCACGTACGACTGGTCCTTCGTCTCGTCGACAGCGCGGTGGAGCCGGTAGCGGCCACCGGCCCGCCCAACGCGCGCGTAGTGGCCGGTGGCAAGGAAGTTCGCCTCGAGCGCGAGGGCGCGGTCGAGCAGCGACCGGAACTTGACGTGCTCGTTGCACGCGAGGCACGGGTTAGGGGTCCGCCCACGACCGTACTCGGCGACGAAGTAGTCGATGACGCGGTCCTGGAACTCGCGCTCCATGTTGAGCACGTAGTGTGGGATGCCCAGCACGTCGGCTGCCTGGCGAGCGTCGTCGGTGTCCTCGACGCTGCAGCAGCGCTTCTTGCCGCGCGGCGCGTCCGGGTCTTCGACGCTCCAGAGCCGCATCGTGATGCCGATGACGTCGTAGCCCTGACGGACGAGCAGACCGGCGGCCACCGCCGAATCGACGCCGCCGCTCATCGCTACGACCACACGCTGCTTCTTACTCATATGCCTCTGTGTGTGAAATCGAAATGGGGTGCGTCCCAGCGTAGCTTACCGGCTCGGCGCCCGGGCCGACGTCATCGACGCCACAGCGGGCTGGTATACTCGCTACGCCTCAGCGGCCGTGACGGCCGTCCGAATTGCACGCGAAACCGGAGACGCTTACTGGAGTCCGCCGACCTCGCTCAACGCATCGCCGACCTGTTGTCTGACCGGCAGGTGGGGGACATCGTGCTGATGGATATCAGCAAGGTGACGACATTCACCGACTACTTTGTCATCGGGACCGCCAACAATCCGCGGCAGATGAGCGCGCTGATCGACTCGCTTGATCTGGAGTTGCGTCCCGATGCGCGCCCTTCCCGCGTCGAGGGCTCGCCGGATTCCGGCTGGGTCCTCATTGACTTCGGCGACGCGATCGTGCACCTCTTCGCGCCCGAAGAGCGGGACTACTATCGCCTCGAGGAGCTGTGGGCGCAGGGCGTTTCGGTCGTGCACATTCAGTGAGGGAGCGGAGCTGGATGTTAGAAGTTAGATGTTGGAGATTGGAGTGCGAGCGAGGCTACGGCTTTCGGCCGAGCTTCTCAGCAATGGCGCCATAGCGTTCGCCGCATGGCTCTAACTCAATTTCACGAACGTGAGCGCCATCTCCGTACCTGAGGTGGATCCGGAGATAGTCTTCCGGCATCTCGTCGAGAGCGCGCTCCGGCCATTCGACGACCAGCACCCCCGCCGCCGCCAGCTCGGCGAGCGCCAGTTCGGCGACCTGAGCGGGATCTTCCAGGCGATAGAGGTCGGCGTGGTACAGCCGCGATCGCGCGCCGTCGTATTCGTTCATGATGACGAACGATGAGCTCTTGATCGAATCGGTGACGCCAAGCCCGCGTCCTATGCCCTGCGCCAGCACCGTCTTGCCAGCGCCCAGATCCCCCGACAGCAGCACGACATCACCCGCCCGCAACAGCCGCCCGATGCGTTCGCCGAGCTTGCGCGTGGCGGCCGGTGTCGCGCTGCGCAGCGGGGCCGCGGTCATACGCGGCGCCCCGGCGCGAGATGGTCCCAGCCGTCTGAGGCGACGCTGACCTCTCGCCCATCGGCATCCAGCAGGTGCACGGCGCCGCCGCCGCGGACCATCTGGCCAATGATGGTGATCGGTGCGCCGAGTGCTGCTTCAGTCGCGCGCAGCCGCGCTTCGGACCCAACGAGGATCAATTCGTAGTCTTCGCCACCGGTCAACGCCATGGTCAGCGCATCCGCCGGGAAGCGGGACGCCGTGGCAGCGTCGACGGGCACGCGCGGCACGCGGATCTGTGCGTCAACGCCACTCGCGTCGCAGATGTGACCGAGATCCTGCGCGAGACCATCGCTCACATCGATGGCGCAGCGGACTCCTGCCGCAACCGCGGCGTGGCCCGCCTCGACTCTCGGCCGCGGCCGCATGTGGCGCGCGACCAGGGGATCACCGGCTGGAGCGTCGCCTTCAAGCAGAAGCTGCAGGCCGCCGGCCGAGGCGCCGAGCGGGCCCGTGACGGCGATCGCATCGCCTGCCTGGGCGGCGTCGCGACGCAGCAGCAGGGGCGAGCCGTCGGGCGCAGCGCTCGCGGCGCCCATGAGCGCGACCGTAATTGCGAATGCCGGCGCGGAAACAATGTCGCCGCCCACGATGCTCACCCCGTACACCGCCGCGCACTCGCTCAGCCCGGAGTACAGTTCGTCGAGCGCGTCGACGGCCATGTCTTTCGGTACGACCAGCGTCACCAGGGCGAATGACGGCACGCCGCCCATCGTGGCGATGTCGCTGATGTTGACCGCGAGCGCCTTCCAGCCCACGTCGCGCCAACGGACGCGGCCTGGGAGAAAGTGCACGCCCGCGACCATCGTGTCGGTGGTGGCGAGCGTGTATCCGTCGGCCGACCGCCAGGCAGCAGCATCGTCGCCGATGCCGAGCACGAGGCGCTCGTCACTACTCGCCGGAATCGCCGCCCGCAGGCGCTCGATGAGCCCGAATTCGCCCAGATCTGAAACATCCACCCGGAAAGGCTAGTCGATGTTGGGTGTTGGAGGTTAGAGGTTGGATATTGGATGTTGGATGTTGGATGTCAGAAATCAGAGGTTGGAAGTCCCCCTCCGCTCCGCAGCATCCGACCTCCAGCCTCGCCGATCTCCCACACCCGCTGACAAGGTAGGATAGGCCCGTGCGGATCGTGATCGTCTCCGACGTCCACAGCAATACCGAAGCCCTCACTGCCGTGTTTGAGCACGCCGAGGCCGGCGGTGCGATCGACGCCGTCTGGTGCCTGGGCGATATCGTCGGGTACGGGCCGGAGCCGTCGGAGGTGCTTTCGTTGTTGCGGGGGCGCGCCCTGACCTCCGTGGCGGGCAACCATGATCTAGCGGCGGCCGGCGGGATCGGCGTCGAGGAGTTCAACTCCTACGCTGCGGAAGCCGCTGTCTGGAGCGGCCAGCAGCTGTCGGAGGCAGAACGCCAGTATCTGCTCGCGCTGCCACTGACGCAGATCGCGGGAGACTTCACGCTGGTGCACGGGACGCTGCGCTACCCGGAGTGGGAATACCTGCTGTCGGCGGAGCAGGCGCAGGTGCAGTTCGAGCTGCAGACGACACCGTACAGCCTCGTCGGGCACTCTCATCTGCCGTTCCAATTCGAGGAGCAGGCCGGAGCGAACCCGCGCCTGAGCATAGCCAGCGACGGCGAGACGCTGGCGCTCGGCGAGGGGCGGTACATCTTCAATCCGGGCAGCGTCGGGCAGCCGCGCGACGGTGACCCCCGCGCCTCCTATCTGGTGTACGATGAAGGCGCAGCGACGGTCACCTGGCACCGGGTCGAGTACGACATCGCGGCGACGCAGCAGAAGATGCGTTCGGCGCGGCTGCCGCAATGGCTGTCAGAGCGTCTTTCGATGGGGAAGTGAGCATATGCGCGACCCGGGAGCACTGCAGGCATGAGCTGGACGGTCGTCGGACAGGACGCGGCCATCACAGCGCTTTCGGCGGCGGTCGCGCGTGACCGCATCGCGCACGCGTACCTCTTCGCGGGGCCGGAGCACACCGGCAAAACGCTGACTGCCCTTCAGTTCGCGCAGCGTCTCAACTGCACCGGCGAACAGCCGCCCTGCGGCCGTTGCCGCCAGTGCGAGCACGTGGCGTCGATGACGCACGCTGATGTAGAGATCGTGGGAATCGGCAGCCCGCTTTGCGATCCACGACCGGGTGAACCGCCACACGATCATTCGAAGGATGACTCGCGCGACATCCGCATCTGCCAGGTGCGGCGGCTGGAGCGCGTGGTAAGCCGGGCGCCGTTCGAGGGACGCCACCGCGTGATGATCATCGAGCCGGCCGCGGCGATGAACGAGGCGGCGGCGAACGCGCTGCTGAAGACGCTGGAGGAGCCGCCCGACGGTGTCGTCCTGATCCTCATCACCGACCGCGAGGAGATGCTACTGCCGACCATCCGGTCGCGCGCGCGGCGCATCGGCTTCGCCGGCCAGCCGCCGGCGCTGATTGAGCGGACGCTGCGCACGCGCTGGGATGTCGGACCGGAGCAGGCGGCCGAACTGGCGCGGATGTCCGGCGGCCACATCGGCTGGGCGGTGGTGGCGATGCACGACAAGAGCCTGCTGGAACAGCGGCGCGAGGCGCTCGACGTAGCGCAGTCTATGACTTCGGCGCCGCTGAGCGAGCGCTTCGCCTGGGCAGCCGAGGTGGGCGGGCGCTATACGAGGGACCGCGGCGCTGTGCAGGCGACGCTGGAGGTGTGGCAGGCCTGGTGGCGAGACATATTGCTGATTGCCGCGGGCCGGGACTTGCTGGCAGTACACAGCGACCGATTGGACACCCTGCGCCCCTTGGCGGCACAATGCGACGTGCGCCGGGCCGTGCGGGCACTGCGGGCCATCGCCGATGCGCGCGTGCAACTTACGGAGAACGCGACGCCGGTGCTGGCGCTGGAGATGATGACATTGGCGCTGCCGAGGCTCCAGCCGAACGCCGTCAGCGGCCGCCTGGCGGCACGATAAGGGACGAAAGGACGCGAGGCGCGCACGCGCTTCGCCGGGACAACCATGAGCGACCACCAACGCACCCCCGTCGGCGTGCGCTTCAAAGAAGCCGGCAAGATCTATTACTTCGACTGTGGCGAGGCCGAGCTCGACGTCGGCAACTACGTGGTCGTGGAGACATCGCACGGACTCGAGGTCGGGCGCGTCGTGATCTCGCCCGAGCAGGTGCTGGCGAGCGAGATCAAGGAGTCGCTGAAGCCAATCGTCCGCGTGGCAACGGCCGAGGACCTGGAGCAGCGGCAAAGGCTGAAGGATCTGGCCTCGCAGCAGCTGCGCGAAGCGAAGCATCGGGTCGCCGAGCAGAACGTCGACATGCAGATCGTCTCGGGTGAGTACGACCTCGAGGGTTCCCAAGTCACCTTCTACTACACAGCCGCGGACCGCGTCGACTTCCGGGGCATCGTGCGGGACCTGTCGGCGGAGTTCGGCGCAAAGGTGCAGATGCTACAGGTGGGCGAGCGCGACCGCGCCAAGCTGCTGGATGGCTACGACGTCTGCGGCCAGCGCCTGTGCTGCTCGTCGTGGCAGCCGGTGTTCCCCTCGGTCTCCATCAAGATGGCGAAGGAGCAGGATCTGCCTCTCAACCCGCAAAAGATTTCAGGCGTCTGCGGCCGGTTGTACTGTTGCCTGACGTTCGAATACGAGGGCTATCGCGAGCTGCGCGGCCAGCTGCCGAAGGTGGGCAGCATGGTTTCCACGCCAGTCGGCGAGGCGAAGGTCAACAGCGTCAACGTGCTGAAGAAGACCGTGCGCCTCTGGCTCACCGAGCAGAAGCAGGTGCTCGAGATGCCGGCGGTCGACCTCCAGATGCAGTACGGCCTGACGGTGCGCCCGGTCGAGCTGGTGCGCGAGATCGAAGACCCCCTGCGGCACGAGACGCCGGTGGCGCCCGCTGAGGCGCCTCCGCTGGGCATGCCGGAGCGTGCGACGCAGACGTCACCAGGCGAGGCTCACGCCGCCCAACCGTCGGCCGCATCGAACGACGACGGAGCGGGGAAGCGCCGGCGGCGCGGCCGCCGCGGCGGCAGACAGCGACGCCGCGACGGTGGCGGCGATGCTGGAGGGCAAGCGCCCGCCAGCGGGCCACCCGGCCCGGCGCCGCGCCCGCCCGGCGCGTAGCCCGTGAACCTCCAGAAAACTACGGCCCCGGCGACGCGCAACGAGGAAGAGATGAATGGTACAGACGGACGCTCAACCGCCGGGCCCGCTCCGCCCAAGACGAAGAGTTACAGGTGGTTCGCCGCGCTCTACGATGCCATAGGTCGTTTCGAGGAGAAGGGATTCCGCGGCGAAATGCGACGGTCGCTGCTTTCCGGCGTCAGCGGTGACGTGCTCGAAATCGGGGCTGGCACAGGCGCGAACTTTGAACACTATCCGTCGGATGCGAGAGTCACGGCGCTGGAGCCCGACCGGTTCATGGCGGCACGTGCGGAGAAGAAGCTCGCCGCCCTACGGCTCACGAACATCTCGCTCCAACGTGGACCGGCGGAGTCTCTGCCGTTCCCTGATGCATCGTTCGACACAATCGTCTCGACGCTGGTGCTCTGCACCGTGAGCGATGTCAATCGGTGCCTTCAGGAGATGCGCCGCGTCCTGCGCCCCAGCGGTAAGGTCCTGTTCATTGAGCATGTTCGCGCGCGCGGAGCGATCGGCGTCCTGCAAGACGTCATCCGCCCCGTCTGGGGTTGGTTCGGGGCGGGATGCCATCCGAATCGCCGGACCGCGGACTCCCTGTCGGCCCGCAACTGGGTGGTTGTCATAGACGAGAGCCGGCACATGCTGCGCTTCGTGCCGCTGATCCGAGGGCACGCGACGCCGCGCGCATAAGCCATTCCAGAGCTCACGAGGGGCGGCGAATCAGCGCGGGCGCGTTTAGAGAGGATCCATGCGCACGCATGAATCCCCTCTGCGTTGGTCCATCCAGCCGGCGTTAGGGCAGGCCGACGAAGTTCACGTTGTTTTCCACATACCGGCCCGGGCCGTAGGGCGGTAGCACGTAGTTCCAGAGATGCAGCAACCAGCCGACGTTCGTCTGGTATGAGCCTCCGCGCGATGTGCATGTCGCCTGATTGTCTACCGTCACGGTGCCATTCGGGTAGAAGCAGAGGAAGTCATGATAATGCCATGCGTCGTCCGTCCCCGGGAAGCCGTCGGGCACAAGCGGGTTGAGCGTAATCGGCATGATGTAGAACGCGCCGCCAAGCCGCCAGCCGCCCGGCGTGCTGCTATCCGGTTCGTAGAGGAGGCCTTCCGGTACCGCGGGGTCGAATGTCGTGTCTTCTAACGACGACTTCACCATGTGGCGCCCCTGCTGCGAGATGAATTGCGTGACCTGCACATAGCCGTCGGCGATCGCCGCGTTGACGTTCTGGTACTTCTCGATCGCGACCGTCGAAGCGCGGGCCATCTGGTCCTCTATCGAACATGGCGTGCCGTGCGTAAAACGCGACGCGACGATAAGCATGTCGGTCGAATTGATGTTGCGATCGACGTTCGCGTCCTTCATACGAGCATAGCCCACCTGCCCGAAGCGCTTGTTGAATGCCCCCGCCTGGATCAGCTGGTCAGTCGAATCGACCCTGGTGTCGCCGTTCACATCGGGACAGAAGAACTGGCTCGGGTTCTGAGGACCGGACGTGATCGTGACGCGCACGGCGTCACTGCTGGTCAGATTGTCATTATCGGTGACGGTCAGCGTGATCGAATGGACGCCCTGGGTGAGCTCAGCGACGACCTTGTTGGCCGTGCCCGACGCGAGGACCGTCGCTCCTTCTGTCCAGCTGTAGTTCGCGATGAATCCATCCGGGTCGAACGAGGCGCTCCCATCGAGCGTAACGTGGCCGTGGTTCTCATGAGATACGGGCGAGGAGATGTCTGGGCCGGCGTTGGCGACCGGCGGCACGGTCCCGCCGCCAGTCACGTAGTTGTACGCGTTTGCCAGCGTCGCCGTGCCGATGGAGTTCGTGATGGTGAGGTCCTTCAGTCCGGCGGTGTTGGGCGGCGTCGTCGCCGTCATCGTCGTTGAGCTCTGCACGACGACGTTTGTAAGCGGCTGGCCGCCGATGGTCTTCACCGTGGTATCCGCGGCCGTCGTGAAGTTCGTGCCGGTGATCGTGACGGCCTGGCCTCCATCGATCGGCCCGGCGTTTGGCGATATGCCCGTCACGGTGATGGAGTTCACGGCCGATTCGTCCGGCTTCAGGAACGTAATCTTGTTGGCGCCATACTCTGCCACGTAAATGGTGCCGTCGGTACCCGCAGCCACCGAAAGCGCGTTTTGTAAGCCGGTGGCGAGTGTTGTGTCCGAGATCACGGAGCGACCGTCCGCGGACAGCTTCACGCGATGCAACTGACTGTCCACCCATGCCGCGTACAGCAGATCACCCTGCATCTGGCCGCCAAAATTGCTCGACTTGTATTCCACCATTCCGTCAGACGAAGCTGGCAGGTTCGCCTCAATGGGCGCGGTGTAATCCGCCGTGCTCGGCTCCACGCCGTAGTGGAACACGCACTGACGCGCATCGCCCGCGGCGCCGCGGTTGCGGTTCGCGTGACCGTAGTACTTACCGGCCTCGACAAGGTCCAGCTCATCGAGCCCGGCCGCGTCGCCCGCGGAAGGGTTGGTGCACGTGGTCGACGGCCCGCCGTAACCCGCATTCGGCCCGTTGTCGGTGGCGTAGAGGAAGCCGTTGCTGTGCCACACCATTCCATACGGGTTCCTGAAGCCAGGGGCGTAGACGCTTACGTCGCCGCCCGTCTGGACGATGTTTGGGTTCGTCGCAACCTGCGGGCTGTACGTGACGGTGCCGTTGAATCCGGGTGCCTTGATGTCCGCCACGAGTATCGCGCCGGAGATGGGCGTGTCGGGGTAGAGGAACAGCGGGAAATTCGGATCCGGCGCGGGATTTACAATTCCCGCGTTCGTGCTGCTTCCTTGCTCGATGTACAGCCGGCCGTCGGGCCCAAACGCCAGATCGTTGGCTTCATGAGCGGATTTCGAGATCGGCAGGCCGGTAATGATATCGGTGATCGTCGAGTACCCGGGGCCGCTGATCCGCGTCACTTTCCCCGGGAAGGTGCTTGGGTCGGTGGCATCCGGCGGCAGCCCCGCCAGGGTATTCGTCACGTAGACCGTCGGCGGCGACGAACTGTCCGTCGGATCGAACGCAATGCCGTATACCTCTTGCAACGACGCGCCACTCGCGACCAGTTGCACGGCGGTCACCTGCTTGGTATTCGGGTCGAGCGTCAGCGCTTGCACCTTGCCGTCGCCATCAGCCACGTAGAGGCGTCCGTCCGGGCCCATTTCGACGGCGGTCGGCGCGCTCGTCAGGAAGCCGCTGCCCGCCACCGTGCCGCGCAGGAAGTTAATCGGCTGAACGCCGTATGCCACGTCTGCGCTTCGCGCCGAAAGCAACAGGACGATGAGGGCGACGGCCGGAAAGATGGTGCGTCGAAGCAACAGGAGCCTCCATTCCCACAGATGCCTTGGCGGGGGGTCGAGCGCATCGTAGCACGCTGGAGTCAGGCCGGTCTACGCTGGCATCGTAAAATCGCCCCTGCACGGCCCGTCACCGGCGGCTGGCTTCTATTCCCCATTGACCGTTGCGGATATTCTGCCCCACACGAAGGGATGAGCATGCGGCCCAGGATCGGCATCATCGGCGGCGGCGTGATGGGCACCACGCACGGCAAGACCGTGCACTTCTGCCTCAAGTCCGGCCTGATCGACGGCGAATTGGTCGGGATCGCAGAAGAAGACCCGGCGCGGCTCGAAGCGTTTGCGGCGGTATCGGGGGCCTCGCTCGCGACCACTTCCGCCCGGGAGTTGATCGACTCTCCCGACATCAACACCGTCTACGTCTGCACGCCGACGTTCAACCACCTGCCGCTTGCGCTCGACGTGCTGGCGCGCGGCAAGGCCCTGTTCTGCGAGAAGCCGCTCGCCTTCAACGCGCGCGATGCCGCGCTGATGCGCGACGCGGCGCAACTGGCCGGGGTCACGCACCAGGTCGGACTGGTGATGCGATTCGCGCCGGTGATCTCCGTGACGCGCGATCTCGTGCATGATCCGGCATCAGGCCGGGCGATGACTTGCACGATGGTCGATGACCAGTTCTTCCCCATCCAGGGGCACTACGCGAGCACGTGGCGCGGCGACGTCGCGAAGGCCGGCGCGGGCACGCTGCTCGAGCACGCGATCCACGACGTCGATATCTTGATCTCCTACTTCGGGCGCGTGCGGCGGGTCTTCGGCGCCACGCGCTTCTTCTTCAAGAAGGCTGGCGTCGAGGACGTGAGCAGCGCGATCCTGGAGTTCGAAGGCGGCGCGATCGTCAACCACACGTCGATCTGGCACAATTTGCTGCACCGCGGATCCAGCCGCCGCATGCTCGTCGTCTGCGAGAACGCACAGTATTCGTGGGAGGACGACGACTACGCCGGGGCCATCCGCTGCGAAACGAACGCGACCGGCGGACGCACTGATATATCTTCGCAAGAAGTGATCGACCGCTTCATCACCAGTGCGGGCATAACGGACTCGCGGCTCAAGGAAGCAGTGATCCCACACGACCTCGGGCAGGCGTATCTGCTCGAAGACTACACTTTCCTCAAAGCGGTCAGCGAAGATCGACAGAGCTGGCTCGACTTCGAGCCGGCGGTGTACGCCCACCAGGTGGTGGACGCGATCTACGAATCCGCCCGAAGCGCTGCCGCAGTCGAGTTGACGTAGATGCGCGTCGGCTCACCGGTCCTGAGAGGTGCCACGTGCCGGACTACGATCTGATCATCCGCAACGCGAGCATCGTCGACGGCACAGGGGCCCGTCCGCGCGAAGGTGATGTCGCGGTCGACGGAGAACGCATCGCGGCGACGGGCCGGGTCAGCGGCACGGCGCTCCGCGAAATCGACGCCGGCGACCACACCGTCAGTCCCGGCTTCATCGACGTGCATACACACGACGACAGCGCCGTCATCCGCGACCCGCGGGTTGACTTCAAGATCATGCAGGGCGTGACGACCGGCGTCGCCGCGAATTGCGGCGCCGGCGTCGCCCCCGCGAACGACGCCTTTCGCCAGTACTATAAGGTGGGGTTCGCCCCCATCCTCGGCGAAACCGAACTGCCGTGGTCGACGACGGCCGAGTACTTCGCCGCGGTCGATGAGGCGCATCCCGCATGCAACGTCGCCGCCTACGTGCCGCAGGGCGTCGTCCGCTACAACGTCGTCGGCCTGAAGAAAGACCCACCCACCGAGTCTGAACTCGCCCGCATGAAGGAGCTCATCTCGGAAGCGATGCGCGCCGGGGCCATCGGCATGTCGAGCGGGCTGGTGTACGTGCCCGGCGTGTATGCGCAGACACCGGAGCTGATCGAGCTGGCGAAAGTGGTCGCGGGCTACGGCGGCATCTACACGAGCCATATACGCAACGAGTCGGAAGGGTTGCTGACGGCGGTCGAAGAGGCGATCCGCATTGGCGAGGCATCCGGCTGCCCGGTGCAACTCTCGCACCACAAGGCTGGTGGGCCCGCCGCGTACGGGCTGACCGAGCGCTCGCTGCCGTTCATCGCGGCGGCACGGGCGCGGGGCATCGACGTCACGATCGACTGCTACCCCTATGTTGCATCGTCGTCGTCGCTCGCTGCGATGTTCCGTATCGACCAGGGTCGCGCCTTCGATACCGTGCCAGCGATCATCGCCAGCGTGAAGTACGAGCACGAGAAGTACGAGGGCCGCTACATCTCTGATATCGCCGACGAACTGGACCTGCCGGTCAGCGATGCGATCCGCAAGATCCTGCACGACGAGGAGAACTCGCCGAGCGTGATCATGTTCATCATGGACGAGGCGGACGTGCGCCGGGTGATCGCCGACGACCACTGCATGATCGGATCTGATGGGCTGCCCTCGGAAGGGAAGCCGCACCCACGCCTATATGGCACGATGGCGCGGGCAATCCAGCATTACGTCCGCGAGGAATCGGTGATGGCGCTGGAGGAGGCGGTACGCAAGATGACGTCGCTGCCGGCCCGAAAGCACCGGCTGCAAGACCGCGGCGTGCTGGAACCCGGGGCCTTCGCGGACATCGTCATCTTCGACCCGGAGACGATCGCCGACGTGGCGACGTACCAGGAGCCGCGCCAGTACCCGGTCGGCATCGATTACGTGATCGTGAACGGCCAGGTCGCAGTGGACGCCGGAGTGCAGACGGACGCGCGAGCGGGACGCATGCTGCGGCGGGCATAGCGGCAGGAGCAGCCATGGATGTCCCGGATATCGCCGAGCAGGTCCGCCGCGAGGTAGGCGCCGCCGCCGAGAAAACCGGCTTCGGCAGCGTGCACTGGGCCGTCCGCGCGGGCGACCCGGAGGGGGCCGAGCTGACGGTCGGGCTGGCGGTCTTCGATCCCGGCAAGAGCAACGTTGAGCACATCCATCCGAACTGCGAGGAAGTGGTCTTTGTGCTGGAAGGAGCGGTCGAGCACACGCTGGGCGAGCAGCGCACGACGTTGCGCGCCGGCGACCTCATCGTCGTGCCGCGCGACGTGCCACACCGGCTCATCAACACGGCTGACACGCCCGTACGGGCATACATCGTCTTCTCATCGCCGGACCGGAGATTCGTGCCGACGAGTGACCCGGCGGGCTAGTCGACCTTCGGATGCACGACGAGCACCGGAGCGACGCCCGACCGCACGACTTCTTCCGTGGTCGAGCCGAAAAGCACGTGACGGATCCCGGCGCGGCTGTGCGTGGCCATCACGATGACGTCGACCTTGCGACGCTCGGCACAGGCGACGATGGACTGAGCTGGATGCTCGCTCACATCGGTTTCGAATTCGATGCGCGCGTCCTTCGGCAAGCGGGCCGCGATCTGCCGCAGGTACTCCTCCATCTCGGCGCACCGGCGCTCCACCGCCTGGCTCCGGCGCTCCGCCCATTCGGGATCGGGCGCGTCGACCAGGATGGGCGGGGTGTTTACGCCCTCGCGCAGGGCGTCGGGCCTGGCGGTTGCCGGATGCTGCAGGCTGCCCTTTGGCAGATGACCGACACTCATCAGGATGAACTCGGCCGTCGGCAGCCGGGAGATCATCTCGAGTTGCGGCAAGATGGACTCCGAGAACGGCGTCCCATCGAATGTGGCCAGGATCTTCATATACGTTCCCCCGTTTGCGGCGCGGCATAGCCGTTACGTCGAACTGGCTGCCCTACCGCCCGATCACGTTACCCGCAACGTCGGTTACAAGCAGCCCCTTGCTCGAGTCGAGCAGCACGAGCACGTTACCGAACGGATCCGCGACGACGGCGCACTTCCCGATCGCGATGTCGAAGATCGGCCGCAATACGTGGCCGCCCGCGACGACGATGCGCTCGACCGCGGCACCGACGGCTTCGACCATGAGGTCGGTTTCCGTGCCGGTGCCCTCATTGTGGATCACGAGCTCGGCGTTGCTGTCCGGCAGCCGCAGCCCCGCCGCCGTCGCTGTACGCCAGATCAACTCGTGCCCCAGCGCATCACGATAGAAGCGCAGCCCGGCCTCGACGCCCGGTACGGGAAGGCGCAGGCAGTCGATCTTACGAAACAGCGGCTCGGTCATGAGTCCTCCCGTTGGCAGAACTGTTCCCGGTACGCGCCTACTGTCCTGCCGGACGCAGTCCAAGCAGGCCCTCCATCTCTTCGAGGAGGGCGCGATTGTGTGGCTCCGCGAACGTGCGACGGGCGGGCTCGAGCACTTCGACGAGCCACTCCGCGACACCGTTCTTCAAGTCTGCGGGGTGCAGCGCCGCCGAGAGGAACGCCTCGTCTACCTCCTCCGGGGAGGTGAATCGCAGGTCGCCGCCGTGGTCCGGCGTGCGGGCGATGCGAAACTCGCCGTCGCGCGGGAAGGCGAGTTTGCGCACCCAGTCGAGCATCGGGTTGAAGGCGACAGAGTCCGGCGGGCAGAACGCCTTGCGCACCTTCGTCCGGATCTCGTCCGGCGCATCGTGGACGAACAGCGCCGAGTTTCGATCGGACTTGCTCATCTTCATCGAAGCCCAGAAGTCGGTGAGGTCGGCTTCCGGCGGCGGCCAGACCGGCGGCTTCTTGAGCCCCAGCAGCAGCGGATGGTGCACGCAGACGGGCTTGATCTGCGCACCGGTGGCATCGAGAAGCGGCGTCACCTTCAACTTCGATGCGACATCCCGCGCGATCACATGCGCCTTCCGCTGGTCGATGCCGGCGTGGGCGATGTTCACGCCCAGCGTGAAGATGTCGGCCACCTGCATCGGCGGGTAGATCAGCTTGGCGAAGTCGACGGACTCGCCTTCTTTCCGCCCGAGGATCGTGATGCTCCGCTGCATCCGCGCCAGCGTCGTGTTCTTGCTGACATCGATCAGCGTCGACCAGTAGCGGTCGTTGTGGTGGTAGACGTCGCTTCCGAGCACGAAGTGCAGCTGCGCTGGAGCGCCGCCGACGGAGCGGAACGCCGCCTTCAGGCCCTCCTGGAAGTAGCCGCCGGCGACGCGCCGGATAGGTTCCGGGTCGCCGCCCAGCTTGTCGTTGATCCAGGTGTGCCAGTCGGCGAGGAAGATCGTGCAGTGCACGCCGGCGTCGACGAAGTCTTTGACCTTGGCCATGCACAGAACGCTGCCGAGATGGATCAGGCCCGAGATCTCGAAGCCGATGTAGTGACGCAGCGGCGTGCCGGTGGCGATCAGGCGGTCGAGATCCTCGCGCGTCAGCACTTCGTCGAGATTGCGGGTGATCGTGGCGGCCGTGTCGCTCATGGCGACATGCTAACAAGCGCGGCGACGGAGCCGAAGCTGAGTTCGCTGCGGCGTTGCTACTGGTACGGCGAATAAAGGCGGTTACTTGGCCCGAATCACCAGCGTCTTGGCGATCTTGTCGTGCCAACCCTGCTTCGCGGGATCCCAGATGATCCAGAAGAACCCGAGCCCGAGGGCGATCCCGGACACGATATAGCCGACGTATCGCAAGAGCGCGGTACCAGGATCGATCAGCCCGCCGGTTTCGGCGCTCACGACCTTGAGGCCCATGGCCATCTTCCCGAGCGTAGCACCGCTGCTGGTCCAGAAGTAGACGACGTAGGCGGCGCTGACAACCACATCGAGTAGACCGCCCAGGATCGGCCCCAGCACGAGCCGCAAGATCAGGTTCGGAATCAGCAGAATGATTCCGTCAATGATGTACGCCACGAAACGCACACCGAAGCCTGCCGCCTCACCGTGTCCGATGACCGCCTCTTGTTGGATCATGTACGAGCTCCTTCCGGCCTGCGAACAGTATCGGCAGGTGTCCATCGCTCCTTGTGGCGCGAGTTGGGACGAGTCTGATCGTCTTGTGGGGACCTGTCAAGTGGGGAATCACGCGTTCGAGCCGATCCGTTGCACGCCGTACGCAGGGTGCGCACCACTCCAATGGCTCGGCCGCTCTTACGCCAGCACCATGTCAAGCCAGAATTGCGCGAAGGCCGGGGCATCGACGGAGGTGATGATCTCCGCTTCGTGCCCGGCGGCCGGGTCGATGAACGTGCGCACGTGACCCTCGTGCATGGCGACGGTTACGCGCGCCGTCACGGAGGTGACGAAGCGGCGGTCGACCATGCAGGCGACCGCGAGGGGATCGTGGAGCAGCGCGACGTAATGCTCCGGGACGGCGCCCCGAGCGCTGCGATGCAAGACGACGGTCCAGATATCGATCTGGCGTGCCAGCTCGCGGCAGAGGGCATCGCCGGCACGCAGCCGGTCGAGGTGGGTTGTGGTGAGCCAGGCGCCCATAGTGACATCGCACGGGACGAAGAGCTTCGGGATGGCGATGTTGAGCGCGACGACCGACGCCTGCTGGTCGACGTTGAGGTTATGGTCGACCGACGGCGGCAGCGTCATGTTCAGGAACTGAACCGGCGCGAAGACGCCGCCCATCACCGTCAACCGCGGCACCCGCTCCGCGAACGCCGGATCGCGCGCCACCGCCGCGGCCATGTTGGACTGCATGCCGACGGTGGCGATCTCGCATCCGCCGCGCCCGGCCTCTTCGAGCAGTAGCGTCACCGCATCGCGAGCGGAGACCGGCAGACCGCCCGTGACCTCGCCGAGCATGGCGTCTTCGTGGCCGCCTTCGGGCTGCGGCCCATCCGGCGGCGTGTCGCCACTGACGCCCGCCGCCACTTCGATGTCATCGCGCCCCGCCAGTAGCAGCAGCTTCTTCGCGATCCGCGCTCGCCGTATCGTGTCGCCCGACACCGTCGTTACCGCGCGCAGCTCAAGCTCTGGATGCCGCAGCGCGAACGCCAGCGCGAGCGCATCGTCGACGTCGCTGCCGATGTCGGTGTCGAGAATGAAGGGCAGCATGGGGGAGAGGTTATCGGTTACGGGTCTCAGGTTATAGGGCAGCCCGCTGGCTGCACCAACATCTAACATCCAACATCCGCCGCCGCGGCATCGCGGTGTGCTTTCAGGTGACAAGTCCTCATACTAATGAACGGCGCCGAAATGCACCTGGAGGGGTAATACATGGTGATTCGAGACGACGCGCCGAGGCTGACCAGCCTGGCGGCCTGCGCCGGTTGCGCCGGCAAGGCGGGCATTGCCCTGCTCGCGCAGGTCCTGGGCCCGATCTCGCAGACCTTCGATGCCGCGCGATACCCCGACCTGCTCGTCGGACTCGACGGCCCGGATGATGCCGCGGTCTACCGGCTGAGCGACGATCTCGCGATCGTCCAGACGGTCGATTTCTTCCCGCCGGTGGTGGACGATCCCTACACGTTCGGCGCTATCGCCGCAGCGAACGCCATGAGCGACATCTACGCCATGGGCGGCGAGGTGCTGCTCGCGCTCAACATCGTGGGCTTTCCGGAGGACCTGGACCTCGCGATCCTGAGCCGGATCCTGCTGGGCGGCGCGGAGAAGGTGCGCGAAGCGGGCGGTGTCATCGCCGGCGGGCACACGCTGTACGATGCTGAGCCGAAGTACGGGCTCGCCGTCACCGGCACCATCGACCCGAATTACATCTTCTCGAAGGCGGGCGCGCGGCCGGGCGATGCGCTCGTGCTGACGAAGCCGCTCGGCACGGGCATTGTGCTCACCGCCGCGCGCGCGGACCGCGATGCCGCAGGCCACGCTCACGCCGCTGCCGAGAGCATGCTGGCGCTCAACCGCCACCCCTCGCACCTGGCACGAGAAGCGCGCGCGCACGCGATGACCGATGTCACCGGATTCGGCCTGCTCGGCCACGCGCGGGAGATGGCAAATCGAGGCGGGGTGCGCCTCGTGATCGAAGCCGGGCACGTGCCGGCGCTGCCGGGGGCGCTCACGTATGCGGGCGAGGGCATCATCACGGGCGGCGGGGGCCGCAACCGCGCGGGGACGGCGGGCCACATCGAGATCGATGACGGCGTCAGTGAGGCGGTCACGCACCTTCTCTTCGACCCGCAGACGTCGGGCGGCCTGCTGATTGCGCTGCCTCCGGCTGCGGCGGAAGCACTGGTAGCGCGCCTGCACGCGGATGCGTTACCGGGTGCCGTCATCGGGAGGGTCGAGCAGGGGTCAGGCGTGCGCGTGTGCTAACGAACGCCCGCGCCCGGAACCAACCGAAGAACATTCCGGGGCAGTGGATGCTTGGCGAGCAATGGAACTGGAACGTGCAGTTAACATTCTCACCACAGATTGTTTGCTCTTGCTTGACGGCTGCAAGCCGATTTCTAATGCGAAGGCAGTTCGGGTAATCCCAAAGGATCAAGCTATGCCTACGTTCGTTTCGATGTTGAACTGGTCTGGAGATCCGCAGCCGGAGCCGGGCGATGTGCGCGACGCCATCAACAGCCGCGCAACGGGACTGCGCGCCTGCGGCCTGCACTCGCTCGTGTTGCTGCCGGACAAAGGCGTCTGCGCGGCCATCATGATCTCGCACGGCGATACCAGCGAGGATGTCACCGCACTCGCCGCGGCGATCCTTCCGCGCGCTCGGGTGCGTGTCGAGTCGATCCTGTTCGACGATGAGCCGGCGGGCCTGTGGCTGCTGCCGGATGTCTCGTTGGCGGACGATGAGCTCACCGCCTTGTACGAGGCGATGGCCGCTTGAGTTGAATCCGGCCAGCGGGCCCCGTGAGCTCCACGAGACTACGCACGCTCTGACTGTACGGCGGTATCAGGCACCGAGCCCCACCAGTCGAAACCCGGTCCGCACCAGCATGGCGCCGGTGCGCTGGCGGAGGGTTCGGGGCATGCCATGAGTGTCCACGGGCCGCTGTCGCGCCGCGCGCGCCAACCGCTGTCGCTGGGCTTCGAGCCGTAAGGCCTCAAGTCGCAGGTCTCCGAGTTGCTTTAGTGTCACCGGATCCATCTTTTTTTGCTCCGCCATTCTTGGTTCGCTGTTTCCGTCAGGATAGGATGGGCTCCGGCAGGGCGAACTCCGTTTCTTGCGGTCTCCATTCGCTGGGGCGACACCGTCTAGCCCTCGCCACGGCGCAACGGTACCCTCTCTCACACGCGGAGATTCGCCGACAAAGAGGGCCGCCATGGAGTTCGAACTTTCCGAAGAACATCGCCTGATCCAGGAGACGGCGCGCCGCATCGCGAAGGAGAAGATCGCGCCGCGCGCGGCGGAGATGGACGAGACCGGCGAGTACCCGCACGACATTTTCGCCGCCTTCAAGGAGACCGGGCTCACGGGCCTGACAATCCCGCAGCAGTACGGCGGCAGCGGCGCCGGCATGCTCGCACTCGCGCTGGCGGTCGAGGAAGCGGCGAAGTACTGCTGCGCCTCAGGGCTGATGCTGCTGCTGTCGGCGCTGCCCTCGCAGCCGGTGATCATCGGTGGCGACGAGCGCCAGAAGAAGTGGATCGGCGAGGGCATCGCCAGCGGCAGCATGAAGGGCGCGTTCTGCCTCACCGAGCCCAACCACGGCTCCGACGCCGCCAACCTCGAGACGCGGGCCGCGCGCGACGGCGACGACTACGTCCTCAACGGCGAAAAGATGTATATCTCCGGCGGCACCGTCGCCGACTACGTTGTGGCCTTTGCGCGCACCAACGGGACGCCCGGCGCGAAGGGGATCAGCGGCTTCATCGTGCCCACGGACACACCGGGGTTCAAGGTGGCGGGGCAGGACCGCAAGATGGGCGTGCGCGGTGTGCCGACGGCGGACATCGTCTTCGAGGACTGCCGCGTGCCGCGGGAGAACCTCATCGGCGGCGTGGAGGGTCAGGGGTTCAATCACGCGATGCTCACGCTCAACTCGTGCCGGCCCGTCGTCGGCGCGCGCGGCCTCGGCCTCGCTGAGGGCGCGATGACGTACGCGCTGGAGTTCGCCCGCAAGCGGGAGGCGTTCGGCAAGCCGATCGCCGAGCTGCAAGCGATCCAGTTCATGTTCGCCGACATGGCGATCCAGATCGAAGCAGCGCGCATGCTCGTCTACCAGGGGGCGTGGCGCGTCGACCAGGGACTCTTCGGACGCGAACATGCGGCGTACCTATCGATCGCGAAGGTCTTCGCGACGGAAGTCGGCGTCAAGGTGTCGAGCGACGCGATGCAGGTGCTCGGCGCGCAGGGCTACATGATGGACCACCCGCTCGAGCGCCACTACCGCGACGCGCGGCAGTTGATGATCGTGGAGGGCACGAGCCAGGTGCAGCGCGTCGTCATCGCCAGATCGCTGCTGGAGCGCGAGCTGGTGTATCCGTAGCGGGTCGCTGGTCAGTGGTGATTGGTGGCTGGTATGCGGGCGGGCCGTCCCTCGATATGGAGACGTGGAGGGCGCGCCTCTGGCGTTTTCCCGGTTGCCCAGCCGGCCCGTATACTGGCGGCATGAAGACCGCGAAGGAAGAACTCTCGGAACTGCTTGACCGGCTGCCGGATGATGCGCCCATGGACACGCTGCTCGAGGAGATGCACTTCAAGGCGAGCGTGCTGCGTGGCTTGGAAGATGCACGACTGGGGAATGTAATGAGCCACGAGGAGGTGAAGCGACGCCTAACCAAGTGGCTCGAGTCATCTGGAGCGATCAATCCTACCGAAACCTAGTCGCGATTGGCGATTACATTCGGCAAAGTGCACCCGAGTACGCATCCTCGCTTCTGCTGGCGCTCATCGAGGCGGCCACCGTGCTCGAGACCTTTCCTCGCATCGGCCGCATCGTTCCCGAGTTCGACAATCCAGACATTCGCGAACTCATTTTTGAAGGCTATCGTATCGTTTACGAACAGCGCGACGATTCGGTCATTGTCGTTTCGGTAATGCACTCCGCCATGGATGTCGCGAACCGCCTGCGCAATCTGCGTAGGACCAAGCTATGAGGGTCTCCCTCATCGGCCAGGCGGCGTTCGGAGAGGCGGTGTTCCGCGCGCTGGCGGACGCGGGCGAGCAGATCGTTGCGGTGTCGTCGATCACGGGCACGGCGGAGCGCCCGGACCCGCTGTGGGCGGCAGCCGGCGCCGCGGCGATCGCGCGCTTCCCTACCGGCAGCCTGAAGAAGCCGGACGTGCTGGAAGCGTACGGGGCCACCAGGCCCGAACTCTGCGTCATGGCGTTCGTCACGCACATCCTCCCTGAGCGCGTGCTCACCGCACCGACACTCGGCACGATCCAGTACCACCCGTCGCTGCTTCCGCGGCATCGGGGCATCAGCAGTATGCACTGGACGATACGACGGGGCGAGACGAAGACGGGGCTGACGGTCTTTTGGGTGGATGCCGGCATCGACACGGGCCCGATCCTGCTGCAGGCGGAAGTCGACATCGGGCCGGACGACACCGTGGGCTTGCTGTACTTCGACAAGCTGTTCAAGCCCGGCGTCGATGCGCTGGTCGAGGCGGTCGGACTCGTGCGGGAAGGCAAGGCCCCCCGCATCACACAGGATGAATCGCAGGCGACGTACGAGCCGCCCGCCGATGACGGCAACAGCGCCATCGACTGGATGCGTCCGGCCGGCGAAGTCTACAACCTCATCCGCGGCAGCAATCCCGCTCCGGGCGCCCACACCGTCCTCTACGCGACGCCCATCCGCATCTTCGACGCGCGGCTCACCCTGCTGGAAGACCCGCACGCCGTCCCAGGCGACGTGACGACGCCGGCCGGGGTCAAGCCCGCCGGACCGGGCAGCATCCTCACGAGCGAAGACAACCGCATCGACATAGCACTGATCGGCGGCACACTGCATGTGCACCGGGCGCAGCGCATCGGTGGCAAGAAGCTCCCGGCGAAAGAATTCGCCGCTGAGATGGGCATCGAAGTGGGGGACGCCTTCGAGAACGGCGCCTCGCCCTGACCTAATTCAGCCGACTTGAGCCAGATCCGCGAACACCCGCTCGGCGATGTCTACGATCATCAGGTGCCCGCCGTCCGGTACGAACGTCGCTCGCGCATCGAGGACCGCTGCGGCGACGTAACGCCCGACGCGGGCCGGCACCACGCGGTCCTTTTCGCCGTGCCAGACGTGCACGCGCGCGTCGATGTCCTGTAGCCGGACCCCCCAGTCGCGCAGAAAGCTCTCGTACTCGAGCGCGGCGCCGCCGATGCCGCGCCGGAACGCCTCGACCAGGTCGCGGCGGAACGCCTCCCGCACGGACTTACGCGAAAGGACTTTCGGGTCGGGGAATCGCGAGATCATCCACGACGGCAGGTGCCTCAGCGCCTGCTTGGTGATCCAGAGAGTCATCCGAGTGGTGTAAGGCAGCACACGCTTCGCGATGCGAAACACGACGCGCCTCAGTCTGCTCGGGTCGGCGAGAGACGCCTCAGCCGGACCGGCGCCGCTCACCACCGTCACCGCCAGTAGCCGATGCGACAGCTTGCGCGCGCAGGCGAGCGCATGCGGCCCGCCGCCGGAGAGGCCGATGATGGAGAAGCGCTGGATGCCGAGCGCATCAGCGAGCTGCACGACATCCTTGGGCCAGTCGATGAAGCGCCGCCCTGGCAGGAAGTCCGACTTGCCAAAGCCCGGCCGGTCGACCGCGACCAGCCGGATGCCGGCACGCGCCGCCGCCTCGGACAGGAGCTCTCCTTCGAGGCGCGAGCCCGGCGTGCCGTGGAAATAGAACACTGGCGCGCCCTTAAGGTCGCCGTATTCGGCGTAGGCCAGCGCTCGCCCGTCGCGCAGACGTACGACGTCTTGCCCTAGCGCCAGTTCTGCGCCCTGGGTCGAGGCTGGCGCGCTGGCTGCGGCGGACGTCGGTGCCGTAGCGGGCACCGGTGCGGATGTGAATCTGAGCTTCATCGTCTTCTCACGCCGGATACATTGTTTAACCATAGCCCCTGTGCTGCAGAGGAGCAGTTGCGGCCGTCACGCCGGGCCGACGCGCGCCGCTGGCCCCGTGCGGTGAACCGGCCGATGATACTCAAGGGGTGCGGCGCCACCGATCGCGGCGTCAGGCAGGCGTCATTGCCCGCACGGGCGGGCATCCATATAGTGCCCGAAAACATACCGTCCGAGAGCAAGCCGCGCCCATCATGAGAGGCATTGCGCGATGGAGATCACCGTCCAGCAAGGGGACATCACGGAGGTCGAGGCGCCCTGCGTTGTCGTCAATCTGTTTGAGGGAGTGGACATGCCGGGCGGCGCCACCGGCTCTATCGACCGGGCGCTGGCAGGCATGGTCACCGAGCTGATCGCGTCGGGCGACGTGCGCGGAACATGGGGAGAGATGACTCTCATTTACACTTTCGGGCGCATCCCGTCGCCGCGCGTCGTCATCGCCGGGCTCGGTAAGACGTCCGAATTCAACCTCGACCGGGTGCGTGAGCTTGGCGCCACGGTCGCGCGCTTCCTACGCCGCAAGCGCATCGACCGCTACAGCACCATCACGCACGGCGCCGGCGTCGCGGGCCTTCAAGCCGGCGCCTGCGCACAGGCGCTGGTCGAGGGCGCGCTGCTGGGACTCTATCGATTCGACCGGCACAAGCGCCCCGACGAGGATGACTCGGAAATGACCGCCACCACGGTGGTCGAGCAGGACGGCGCGAAAGTAGCGGCCCTGCAGGCAGGCGTCGACCGCGGCATCATCTTCGCCGAGGCGGCGAACTTCGCCCGCGATCTCGCCAACGAGCCCTCGAACATCCTGACGCCGACAGAACTCGCTATTCGGGCCGAAACGATGGCCCATGACACCGGCCTCGGTTGTCACATCTACGACCGCGATTGGGCCGAGGCAATGGGCATGGGCTCCTTTCTGGGAGTCGCGAAGGGGAGTGCTCAGCCGCCAAAGTTCATCGTGCTCAGCTACCAGGGCGCCGGGGAGTCGCGCGGCATCGGTCTCGTCGGCAAGGGCGTCACGTTCGATACCGGTGGCATCTCCATCAAGCCGGCGGCGGGCATGGAGGAGATGAAGGGCGACATGTCGGGCGCTGCGTGCGTCATCGCCGCCATGGGCGCCATCGCGAAGCTCAAGCCCGCCGTCAATGTCACTGCGCTCGTGCCCGCGACGGAGAACATGCCCGGCGGCAACGCCACCAAGCCCGGGGACGTACTGCGCGCGATGAACGGCAAGACAATCGAGGTGATCAACACCGACGCGGAGGGCCGCCTGATCCTCGCCGACGCGCTTGCCTACGCCTGCAAGCTCGACCTGACACCGATCATCGACGTTGCGACGCTGACAGGCGCCATCTCGTACGCGCTCGGCGACATCGCGTACGGCGTCTTCACGCCAAACGACGGCCTGGCGCGTCGCATCGAAGCGGCGGCGGCGGCGGCGGGCGAAAAGGCCTGGCAGCTGCCGATGTTCCCGGAGTACAAGGACAACAACAAGAGCCAGGTGGCCGACGTCAAGAACAGCGGCGGATCGAAAGCCGGATCGATCAACGCCGCATTCTTCCTGCGCGAATTTGTCGATGACCGCCCGTGGGCTCACCTGGACATCGCGGGCGTTGACTTTCTCGACAAGGAGAAGGGCGTGTTCGTCAAAGGCTCCAGTGGCACACCCGCGCGCAGCTTGATCAATCTCGTGCTCGATCTGGCCCGGAACCCGCTCTAACAGGTTGCCGTGCGCCGCTCAGTCGCCCATGACGCGCGATCGCGCGCCCTCGACCTGCATCCGCAGGCGGGCCAGCCTCTCCGGGTCCATGCTGGCGCGAATCGCCTGACCCGTAGCGTTATCGAACGGCACATACGTGAACGGGTCGGCGCCCCGGCGCACCAGCCGCAAGGTCACGGTCTCTTCCAGCACTTCCGCCATCGTCTCTTCGCTCACTCGCAGAAGATGCCGCACCACCTCGTACCGCAGGGGCTGTTCCGATGCGGCCACCAGGTCGGAGAGCCGCCGCGCCGCGCTCGATAGCGTCAGCAGTTGCTCGGCACGCATCGGCGATTCGTCCATGGCGTGAGTGTACACGCGCGTTTCCGTATCATGCCGGGGATGAACGGCACCCGCAGCGGCCTCACATTCGCGATCATCGTCGCCGCCGGACGCAGCGAACGGATGGGCGGGGTCGACAAGATTTTCGCGCCGCTGATGGGCCGGCCGCTCCTGGCGTGGACGCTCGGTGCCTTCAAGAGTTGCGACGACATCGACGAAGTGATCGTCGTCTCGGCGCCCGTCGCCGTCCAGCGCGTGCAAGCGTTCGTCCGGGAGTGGCGCTTCGGGAAAGTGACCGCGGTTGTCGCCGGCGGGGCGACGCGCCAGGACTCGGTGCGCGCCGGGCTCGATTTCGCCTCGGAAGCGGCACTCGTCGCTGTGCACGACGCAGCCCGCCCGCTTGTGACGCCGGAGCTCATCTCCGCGGGCGTCGCGCTGGCGCGAGAGAGCGGCGCCGCGCTCTGCGCCATCCCGGCGTTCGAGACACTGAAGGAAGTCGATGGCGACCCGCCGGTCGTCGCTGCCACGCTCGACCGCAGCCGCATCTGGCTGGCGCAGACGCCCCAGGTGTTCGACCGGAAGCTGCTGGTCGATGCCCATGCCCGAGCCTCGACCGCGGCGACCGATGATGCCGCGCTCGTAGAGGCGACCGGTCACGCGGTGCGCATCTACGAGGGCGCGCGGTCGAATCTCAAGGTGACAACCCCCGAAGACCTGCTCATCGCCGAAGCTCTGCTCCGCGAGCGCTTCGCCACCTGAGGAGGCAGGCAGCGGCTGAGGACGGCTGCTGGGAAGATGAGGCTCCGCGCTTTGGTCTTAGCCGTCGCGCTTGGGCGGAATCACCAGCACGTCGCCGATGTGCATCGATGTCGGGTTCAGGGTGGGATTCGCCGCGAGCAGCTCATCTATCGTGATGCCAAACTTCGCCGCGATCGTCTCGGGGATGTCGCCTCCGACCACTGTGTAGGTCTGGCCGACCGATACCGCCGTCGCCGTGGCCGCCGGCACGGGCGTGCTCGCGGGCGCTGGCTCGGTCGCCGTCGCTGGCACGTCCGTCGCAGCGGCGGGCACCGGCGTGGCGGGGGTTCGCGTCGCGGCGGGAGCGGCAACATCAGTAACCGCCGGCAGGCGGACCGACTGCCCAATTGAAAGGGCCGCACCGTTGATGTTGGGATTGGCCGCCTGTAAGTCCTCGAGGCTGACCCCGAATCGCGAGGCGATGCCCGCGAGCGTGTCACCCGCCTTCACGGTATACGACGACCCGCCGCCTGGCTGCGCCGCTCCGCCGCCGATGATCTTCGGCTCTGGCAGCGATGCCGGGAGCGTCGCCGTCGGCACCTTGCTCAAGTCAACAGCCGTGGCTCTTGACGACCCGCCGCCGCACGCCGACGCCAGCGCTCCCGCTAGCGACATGCTGCATACGACGACGATCGCGACTCGGCCGAGCCTCACAGGCATCCTCCAGCGGGTCAGTTTGGGACCGACCGGGATCGTAACAGCCGCCGCCGAGGCGGGCAAACCTACCGCTGCCCCTAACCCGGGTTCAGCGCGTCGAGCGTTGCCAGCGCGACCGTCACGGTGTCCTGCAGTGACTTGCTCGTAATACGCCCGATGACGTCCTCCGGCGTGTGAATCAGGTCGTCTTCGCGCGACATCATGACCACCGGCACGCCAGCGTTTTGGAAGCTCAGGTGGTCGCTCCCCGTCCCCGGCGGGAGCGTGGCCCTGGAGGTGTCGATGCCGGCCTTATTGCCGGCAATCCGCGCCGTGTCGATCAGATCGTCGTTGCCGATCAGCTCCAGCGCTGCGGCGACGCCCACGAGGTCCAGGTTGACCATCGCCCGCAATCCGGATAGTTCGTCTGGCGTCAGTTTTTCCACGAAGGCGCGGCTGCCGAACAGCCCGAGTTCCTCCGCGCTGAACAGCACGAAGCAGTTCTGTCCTTCTTCATGGCGCGCCGCGGTCACACGCGCGACCTCCAGCACGGCTGCCGCGCCCGATGCGTTGTCGTCGGCGCCGCCGGTGACGGCGACGCTGTCGTAATGCCCGCCAGTGACGGTAGCGCAGGCCGTCACGCCCTTCGGTTTCGCTACGACGTTATAGGCCGTGCCCACGGGCGGCGATACCACAATCGTGGCGTCAATGGCGCCCGCTTCCACGTCCGCCACGAGATCTTGTCCGGCAGCCTGCCGGATGCCGACGACCGGGATGGCGACGTTCGCCGAGAGCTGCACCAGCAGGCTACCTGCCACGTTGTTATAGACGATCACGCCCACCGCCCCCGCCGCCACGGCATTCCCGACCTTCTCGCTAAACGGAATACCGCCGCGCATGACGAGCGCTATTCCTCCGGCCAGTCCGGCAGCCGGGATCTCCGCTGGAGTGCCGCCGCCGACGTTGACCAGCCGGCCGTGGACGCTGCCCGCCGCCGAACCACGGAGGATGAACGCCGGTATCGCCGTACCGCCAGCATCGATGCGCGCGGGCAGGAAGTCGCTCGCGTCGAAGCCGAAGTCCTGCAGCGTCACGTCATATCCGTCGCGCTCCAGTTCAGCCTTGATGTAGTCGCGCGCGGCGATTTCGCCCGGCGTGCCGGCGACCCGCGGCCCGATCTCGACCGCCAGCTTCTGCACACTGCCGTAGACGCGCTGCCCATCGACAGCCGGGGGGCCTGTGTCCGATGTCGGCGAGGCGGAGATCGCCCGAGAGGCAGTGGCTGCCACCGTGGCTGGCGTCGCACTTGGCGCCGGCGCATGTTTGGAGGAGGCGCCACCGCCACACGCCGAAGCAAGCAGGATCGCGGTGAAGACGATCGCGGCGCAGCGGAGACGCCGAGCGCTCACCCTTCGACGGCCACGCCATGCTGCGGCCCCACCGATGTCATGAAATCGGAAAGCTTCGGCTTTCGGCGCAGCTACCGCTCGCTCGCAGTCAGCGGTGCCGACGCCCGCGCAGCCACTCGCGAAAGCGGCTCGTCGGCGACGGCTCAGAATAGTCAACCACCTGGCCGCGCCAGCGTTTCTCCATGCTGCCGCCCGCCAGCGTGCGCCGGCTATCGCGGTTGACCGCGGAGAGAATGAAGGCGCCGACGGTAAGCACAATGCCGGTGACGACGACCGGCGTCGCGAAGGCGCCCAGCGCGCCGCGCGCGAACGTGCCGATGAGTAACAGCGCCAGCCCCGCCACCATCACATGCCCCAACGTCAGTTTTCCGACGCGCGCCCAGAGCCGGTCCAGCATGCCGGGACCGCTCTCCACCTTGCGGCGGCTGCGTATCTTCGACACCAGACGCTCTTCGGGTACGAAGTTGTCCAGCTTATCGAGCAGCTCCTCGATCTCCCGCTGGACCTTGTCAGGTTCCTTTGGAGGCATAGCCCGGACTCCCGCCGACCGCCCTGAATTGTACTCAGTCCAGCGAAGGCGCGTCCACAGACCTGGACGTGCGTCGTCTGCATACGGCGTGAGGTTTTACGAACAAGTTACCCTCCGATGCCCCAAGCGTGTATTCGGCGACGGTAGGCTGTCGTTGTATGAAGCGAAGGTCCCACGGGGCGGACCGCACAAAGGAGAAGACCATGAAACTCAGAAGCAAGGTCCTGGCGCTCGGCGGGGTTGCGGTGCTCGTCACCGGCGGTGCCATCGGCGCGATAAGCATCACCTCGGCCCAAACCCCGACGCAGAGCCCCGCCGCCGGGACCGGCATGACCGCCAGGGAAGACTTCCTGGGCAAGTTCGCCGCAAACCTCGGCGTAACGGTCGACCAGCTGAAGACGGCCGGCAAAGACGCGGCGAGCGCGACGGTCGACGACCTCGTCGCCCGCGGCAAGCTGACGCAGGACCAGGCTACGAAGATCAAGGACAGAATCAGCAGCGGCAACGGTCTAGGGCTCGGACGCTTCCTGGCGAGGCGGAAGGCGGCCCGCGCTGCCCAGGTGCAGGCTGGCATCGCCAACTCGGCGGCGACCGCCATCGGCATCGACGTGAGCGAATTGCGGACCGCGTTCCAGAACGGTAGCTCGATCGCCGAGGTTGCCGCGCAGCACGGCGTCAGCGTCGATGTTGTGAAGACGCAGGTCACGAACGACGCGAAGGCGAAGCTGGACGCCGCCGTGCAGGGCGGCAAGCTCACCCAGACGCAGGAGGACAATCTGCTGCAGAAGCTCTCCGGCAAGCTCGACGGGATCGTGAACAAGAAAAAGACCTAGGAGCGCCTTCGTTCGCGCCAGAGCGACCGATGGCCCTGGACGTCACCGGGATACTGAAGAAGGTGGGAGTAGGACACCGAACTCGAACCGGCGGCCCTTTCCTTGGGAAGAACGCTGGGTCGGCATCCCGGCATGTATGTAGGGAGCCGCGAGCGGTGTCCAATTGATCAGGGCTCTAGCTTCGAAACTTCAGTCAAACTTCAGGGAAAACGCAGGCTCACAGGGCGAGAGCCCACTCGGAACAACTGGGAGGCCGGCCCGGGGGGAAGATCTCCTCCCCGCCAGAGTAGCGCGCCGCAGCGGAGCATCAATAAAGTCCCCGCCGGCAGCTCGGTTCGTTCCACGCACATTCCATCAGCGCTCGTTCGGCGCCAGAAGTCAAGCCGCGTCGTTGAACGGCCTGTGACGGGTAGAATGCAGCATGATCGAAGAGTGGCCAGGCGATTGCCCGATACCGGAGTGGCTAGAGGTCACAATCCGCAGAGCGCTCGCCAACGGTCCAGGGGGACGCCGACGGCGACGGCCACGCGTGGCGCACCAGCGCCAAATCACGTTAGCCAAAACACTAGCCTTTTACGCCGTTCTGAATCGGGACGCATCGTTCGCACAGGATCTCGCCGCGCTCTTCAACGAGTGGACGGAACAAAAGCTCGCACAATTCGTCGCCAGGTATCCACTCCCGCCGGAGGGGGCGAAGGATCTCATGTGGTCGCACATCTTGTGGGTGCGCGGTCTACTGCGGTCACCGCTGCTCGTGCCGGGCGCCCGCTCGTTTCCTGGGATGCCGAGGAGCGGTCGGCTCGCGTTTGAGCGCGGATATCGTGTACGCCCACCACGTTCGATGAATCGAGCCGACCTCGAACAAGGTGCTCGTCGCCTGTTCGAGCGCGCCGTCGCGCGGCGGTCGTGGTACACGATCGCCGGCGACGAGAACGGACCAACGTACCCGAGAGAAACCCAGGCTCAGCGAACGCAGGTCGCCAACTTCGCCAAGGAGCTGCGGATCGCGCTGCCGAAGAACAAGGCCGGCCGCCCTTCGCGAACTCGTAGCACCTAACCTCAAAGCTCTGTAGCCTGCCCGCCACCGCCGCGACGATGCGCTCGTCGCGAAACGAACGCCCGCGTCACGAATGCGGCTCCATCACCAAACTTCCTCTATACGTTCCGATCCCGGCGGCGCCACTGTGAGCGCATGACCCGAACGCCAGATCGGTTCGCCGACGCCTTGATCCCGTACATCGGTGGGAAAAGAAGATTGGCGCCCCTGATCTTCGCGCTCCTCGAGGCCGAGCTGCCGCGCAGCGCGTGGGCGCGCTCCGTCTTCCTCGACCCGTTTTCGGGCGGCGGTTCCGTCGCGCTGTTCGCCAAGGCCTTCGGCTTCTCCGTCATCGCGTCCGACATCGCGCCGCGTGCCCGCACCGTGGCCCGGGCACTCGTCGAGAACTCCTCGCTCCGACTGACGCAGCGCGACATTGCCGACTTCTTCGAGAACGGTGGCGTGCCCGTCCACGGGCAGGCGGCTCGCCTCGTGGGATCTGCCTTCACCGCCGAGCAGGCCGCGTTCATCGATGGCGCGCTCGCCCATGCCGAGCGCCAATCCGAGCCGCGCCGGAGCCTCTTGCTGCTGGTCATCATCAAGCTGATCCTGCGCCTGTTCCCCATGTCGGCGCCGGCGGCAACTGACGCCATGGCCGCCGTCAGCGGCGACTACGACCGCGTCAGCCCGCGGCGCCTAGGGCACTACCTGAAAGCACGCGCACTTCTGACGCCCGCGCATCTATGGCGTGTCGCGCAAGATGTGAACGCCGGCGTCTTCTCCGGCCGTGGCACGGCGCTACAGATGGACGCTCTCACGGCGATCCGCAGCAACCCGGCCGACGTGCTGTATCTCGATCCTCCGTACGCCCAGACTGTGCGTTATGTCGAGCACTATGCAGCTCTCGACGCGCTGCTGGGCGACCCGCCGTCGGCGGCACCAGCACCAACCCTGGACGACCTGCTCGACGCCGCCCGCGACGTGCCGCTCGTCGTGATCTCCTACGGCGGCCCGACCGCCACCATCGCATCGCTGAGCGAGCTCGTCGCTCGCCATCGCACCGTCTGCCGCGCTGTCGCCGTTCCCTACGCCCATCTCCCATCGGTTGCCAAGGAGGAGAACCGTGAACGAAACCGCGAACTGGTCGTCATCGCGCGCCGCTGAACCCGGCCTGCTCCGCATCCCATTGGAGCTGGTGCATCCCCACCCGCTGAACGCGAATGTGATGCCCGACGACATCGCCCAGAAGGTCGCGCGCAACATCGAGAGGACCGGCAAGTACCCGCCGCTCCTCGTGCGCCCACACCCGGATCTTCCCGGCGAGTTCGAGCTCATCGATGGCGAACAGCGGTGGCGCATCCTGCCACGCATGGGGCTAATCGACGCGCTGTGTTATGTCTGGGAGTGCGACGATGAGACAGCACTCGTCCTGCTCGCGACGATCAATCGCCTCCGCGGCGACGATGTGCCGGGGCTGCGGAGCGCCCTGCTCGCTGAACTCGACCGGCTGCTGCCGCGCGATCTGCTCGAAACGTTGCTGCCTGAGGACGCCTCCGCGATCGACGACGCCCTGACCTTCGCCGAGCTCGACGCCGGCGCGCTCCTGGCCGATCTGACGGCAGCGGCGGAGCACGCCCCCGTTGATGGACCCCGCCTGATCTCATTCGCCGTGACTCCCGAGGACGAGGCGGTGATCGAACGCGCCGTCTTCGTCGCCTCCGAGGGACTGACCGGCGCGAACCGGCGAGGCCGAGCGCTGGCGGCGGCATGCCGCAGGTACCTGGGGGTGCCTGATGCGTGAAACCTCGCGGCACCAGCGCGCCTTCGACTTGTACTGGGGCCTCGGGCCCGATCGAACGATCGAGCGACTCCACGCGGCGTTACACGCGATCGGGAACGGCCCCTCCCAACGGACATTGTTCGAATGGTCGCGACGATTTCACTGGCAACATCGCATCGCCCAGTTCGAGCGGGACGCGCGCCTGGCCGCGGACGCCGCGCGCGTGCAGGCCCTGCGCGAGATGGCGGAGCGGCACACGAAGGAGGCCCTGCTGCTCCAACAGAAAGGCGCTGAGTGGATTTCGCGGATGGACGATGGCGACGTCAAGGCGGACGGCGCCATAAAGGCGCTCGTCGAGGGCGTGCGCATGGAGCGGTTAGCGCGCGGCGAAGCAACAGAGAAGCGAGAGATTAGTGGCGAGCTGGAGATCCGGCCACGCCTGAAGGAGCTCAACGATGAACAACTCGACAACCTCATCGACCTCGTCGAACGAGGTGTGGCGCGAATACCTCCGCCGGCATCCGAATGACCCGTACGCCTGGGCGATGGTACATCGCACGATCGCCGGCAACTCACTCGTGCACATGCCTGCGATCGCCGACATCGCCCGCGACGACCACAGGTTCGTCGCGATCCAGAAGAGCGCACAGGTCGGCGTCTCGGAACTGCTGATCAACCGCGCGCTGCACGCCGCGGATGTCGACTGGGGCGGGCGCGGCAACGTGTTGTTCTTGATGCCGACGCAGAACCAGATGGACGATGTCGTGCAGGCGCGGTTCGATGCGGCGCTCCAGGACAACCCGTACATGCGCTCCCGGCTCCAGCCCGAACCGCCGCTGCGCAAGGGAGCCGACAACAAGCGCCTCAAGCACTTCGGACCCGGTTACATCCACCTGCGCGGCGCCGACAGCCGCCGCCAGATCGCCAGTGTCCCCGTCGACCTCTGCATCCTCGACGAGTTCGACCAGATGGAGGACGGCGTCCTCGAGCTGGCGCGCAAACGCCTCACGTCGAGCAGCCGTGGCCGGCTGATCGTCGGCTCGACGCCGAGCATCCCGGAAGCCGGCATCAACGGGCTCCTCCTGCAGTCGGACCAGCGCCGGTACTATCTGCTCTGCCCGGCGTGCGGCCTCGAACAGACCTTGCGCTGGGAGGAGAACATCGATGAGGAGTCGGCGCGGGTGGTCTGCCGCGTCTGTCATCGCCCGATGAACGTCCTCGCGAAGGGTCGCTGGATCGCGGAGGCACCCGGCAACGAGGAGATCCACGGCTACTACCTCAATCGTCTCTTTAGCCCATGGGCCGACATCCGCGAGATGATCGCGGCCAGCAAGGCGAAGACGCCGTTCGCCCTGCAGGAGTTCCAGAACAGCGATCTCGGCGAGACGTTCGTGCCGCCCGGCGGTGGCCTGACCATTGACGAGATCGATCGCTGCCGCGGCGGCTACCTGCTCAGCGAGTATGCCGGCCAGCCCTGCGACATGGGCATCGACGTCGGACTCCGCTGTCATGTCGTCATTCGGGAGCGGCGGGCCGACCGCGATCGTCGAAGCGGTGCTCCGTTTATCCCGCGCCTCTGGTTTGCCGGCGACGTGGGGATTGGCGAGCTCGATGGGCTGGTAGACCGCTTCAACGTGGAGTCGATCGTGATTGACGCGCAGCCAGATCTGTCCGGTGCCTTCGCCTTCGCCATGCGCTACAAGAACCGTGGCTGGCTCGCCCAATACGATCGCCACCAGTCCGGACACGAGCCGGCACGCGGTGCATGGAATGAGCCTAACCGCTATCACATCAATCGCACGCAGGCGCTCGACGAGATGTTTCAGCGCTTCCACGACCAGGGCGTTTCGCTGCCCAGTGATGGACGGGCGCTAGGCGAGGGCATCAAGCACGGACTCGGCGCCTACTACCAGCAGCTGCTCGCGCCCAAGCGGACGCTCGAACGCGATGGCCAAGGCAACTGGGTTGCGCGCTGGGTGGAGGGATCCCGTGACGACCACTACGCGCACGCGGAGCTCTACTGCATGCTTGCCGCCACGGCGAGGGTGGGTGCGAAGGTGGGCAAGGCGATACGGTTTTGAACGAACTCGGTTCTCGAGTGACCGTCACGAAGTACGCCGAACCAGTGCGTTCATCCCGATCGACGTGGTGATCAGAATGACGGGCCGGGAGATGTCGAAGAGCACTTAGGTGCCGCGCGCAGCCGCGGTTGCGCCGACTCGCCGTGCCAGCGCGCCGCCAGCTCTGAGTCCGTCCGCCGTCTCCACGACCTCGCAGATCCGGTCCGCCGTCTCGTACCGCGCCACGAGCACGGTCCCTGCTGCCATCTCCCTGTTTTCGATCGGCACTTGACCGCTCCCGTCGCTGGCCCTCTCCCGCGGGCGTCTCACTGGTGCGCTCATACATCCGCCCTGTGAACGAAGGAATGCAACGAGTCAGCTCGCTGAGTCATTCCAGCTCCTTTCTGTCGCCCCATCTGGCTGGTTGGCGACCCGGTCTTGACAACCGCCGTCGCCGATCGCCGGCCACGGCGACGGATCAGCAAGGCACATGCCACACCGACCCCTGAACTACGCGGCTTCGTACGAGAGTCCGTGCGGCGCAGCCAGACTTATCAGTTGACTTGTGGTCCGGAAAGAGCGCTCATGTGAACGGAACCAGAAGGCACCCACGTTGAGGCGGAACGCAGCGGCAGGCCTCGTCTCCTGAACTTGGCTATGGCGAGTGAAATAAATCGTGAAGGGTCACAACACGACTCCCAACTTCTTGAAGGCCCCAGCCGCTCACGCCGACCGACCTCGGTTTGAGCATGGCAACGGAGAGGTTGGTCGCGATTTGCATAGTCTGATTGTCAACTGGCTTTCGGACCTTGAATTACTCGGGCGATCCCCGGGCACCATAAAGACCTATCGCTCAGTCGTTCAAAGGATGCTCTCGGAGGTCCAATGGCTCGATGAGCTCACGCCGGATCGGGTCCGTCTCATCATCCGCGACTGTCTCTCGTACTGGACCTCCCCGAGCGTAGCGACTAGCACCAAGGTCCTCCATTCGTTCTGCAACTGGCTGGTTCGAAACAAATGGCTCGACGCCAATCCCGTGGGCGGTCTACCACGGCCGCGATTACCGGTTAGGCGGCATCGATTCTTGTCTCCCGAAGACGTCAGACGCCTTTGGCGCATCACAAGCAACCCGGAAGAGCAACTGATCGTGGTCCTTCTACTCAACGGCCTTCGTGCGATGGAACTTTGCAGCCTGACCTGGGGCGATGTCGATGGCCCTGGAGATGTACTCCACATCCGATCGGCCAAAGGATCCCTCCCGCGGGCCATTCCGTTGCAGTCGCGTCTTCAAGACCTACTGGTCGCGTGCAAAGCGCGGGCAGCGGAACGAATCGAGCTCGAGCGCGAAGCTATATCGAGGCGCGCCATGCGTCACAAGATTCGGAAGACAACCCGCTCAACGCCGGGACGGATCGCCATAACGAAGGTGCTCAGCGACGCTGGAATACCTCTAACCAGACGCGACGTCAACGGCGCCCTCGCAGAAATTGGCTGCGGACCGAAGGCGCACATCAGTTCAGTTCTGCATCATATGCGCATGTTGGGCCTCGTCACCTGTTCTGATCATCGGTTCTCGCTGGGAGACGGCAAACCGGTTGTCTTGCCTGATGTCGAAGCCCGCGGACCGTTGTGTGCCCAAGACCGAATCTTTTCCTTTATGCCTAATACCCTCCGACGGCGAGTGGCGGTGCTAGGATGGCGCGCGGGGATCGGTCATCTGCACCCACATCTCTTTCGCCATACATTCGCTTCGCACTTCCGCCTGGAAGGTGGGGACGAGGCAAGTCTGATGGCCGTGGGCGGATGGTCCTCGCCCGACATGGCGCGGTATTACGGCCGGAGCGCGTTGGAGGCAGCGGCAGTGAAGCGGTCAAGAAAGCTCAACCTCACGGAGCGACTCCTGGCCAGTCCACCAGGGATCGAACCCGCGCACGAACTGGTGGACCTCGTGCTCGCAGATCCAAGAATGCGCGAACAAGTTCTCTTGCGTCTGCTTGCGTCGGCTGCTGCGGCTGATACTTAACGAGCGATGATGACGCGTCCTATGAGCCCATCAGCGCTCACGGACAGCGCAACTCTCGAAACCTCAGCGTGTCGCCTATTCAATCGGCTACCGGCTCTTCGAGTGTGAGCAAGTCCCCGGGTTGGGTGCCGGTGGTTGCGGCGACGCCGGCGGGGAGCTCGAGGACGTCCTTGGCGCCGCGGCCGCCGAAGGCTATCCACCACTGGCGCATGGCCGGAACGATCTTCACCACGCGGCGCTCTCTGTCGAGGAAGACGGCGTCGAAGCGGAAGCGCATGAAGAACGAATGGATCGAAGCACTGCGCAGGAGCAGCAAGCCGCCGCCCTCTTCGACGCCCTTGCGACCCATGAGGCCGAAGAACCGGTCGAGGAACGAGGACGCCAGCTTCGCGCGGGTGGCGAGCACCGTGCCGCGGTCAGCGTTGCGGATTGAGAAGACTTTCAGCTCGGTTGCGGCCATGGTCCGCGCTCCTTCGTCTGGTTGTACCAGAAGAGCCGCCTGTGGCGCTCACGGTCGCGCCGCAGGCTCGTGCTGCACGGGCTGCGCGCCAATTGGGACGTGAGCACGCGCGCTGAGCGCGGGGATGAGCGCTTCCGCGGTAAGAGAGGGCCTGAGGGTGAGCTCCAGCCAAGCGAATGACCCCTCGAAGCGCTGGACGCTGACGTGCGTGACGGCAGGCAGATCTTCGAGCGCGCCGTAGATGGCGGCGAGCTCGTCGAAATCGCGAAGGCCCGGCAGGACGAGCGAGATCGTTGCCGGCGCAGCGGCCTCGCGGTGCGCGCTAGCGGTGGGATGCGCGCCGTTGCTTCGGGGGACGGGCGGCGCGGGCACAGCCGCGTCCCGCAGGAGCTTTACCAGATCGCCGGTGACGCGCGCCATGGCGGCTTCCGCCGCCTGCATCTGTCCGATAAGCAGCTCTACGGATCCGGATGGCGGCCGCAGCCGCTCGGGCTCCGGCGCGGGCTGCGCCTCGCTGGCGGCGGGAGCATCGGTCCAGACATCTTCGCCGGTGACGGCGAGGTAGGAGAGCGCGGCGAAGAGGCCGGCAACGATGAGGAGGGTGTGGACGTCGCGGAAGATGAAGGCGGCGAGCGGCGCGACAGCGACCGCCAGCGCGACGACGAGGAGCAGGCGGGCCAGTGTGGGCGACCCGGTGCGCATGCGGATGAGCAGCACCATGACGGCCAGCAGGAGCGCGGCGGGGGCGACGGCGACGATTCCCAGCGCCAGCTCGCTGGAGCACTGCGTGCCGCGTCCGCATCGCGCCCAGGCGGTGCCGGCGGCGGCGCCGAGGGCAGCGAGCGATACCGCAAAAGCGGCGGCCGTCCAGAGGAGCGCACGATAGGTGGACATAGGATGGACCCCGCGTCGCGGTCAGGATACTGCGGGCGCATCGAGAGTGGTGTGGTTTGTTGACGCGCGGCGCGCGGGGGTAGGGGTAGGGGTCTTATGGGCGCGGGGGGAGCTGGGGAGGGCGCTTCAGGGCTTGTTTGATGATGTAAGCGCAGCCGGTGAGGTAGAGGGAGAGGAAGTAGTAGCCGGGACCGAGGGTGATTGCTATTGCGAGCCACATGAGGGTGAAGGCGAGGGCGGCATCCCAGTTGCCTCGCAGCACGTGGAGATACGTGACCATACTCTGATGGTACGAGGGGCGCGGTGTCAATTTCAAGCTTGTTCCCCTGCGTCGATGAGCGGATGCAGTCGCATCTCTCTTCAACAGAGATTATCGGCGGCTGGGAGCATGGCCGTATAGGGGTCAGGGGCTAGGGGACGAGGTTGTAGGTTTTAGCTTGTAAGTGACAACGGCACCGCGGCGGTCGGGTAGCGGGCCCAGTGTGGTGATTCTAACGCATCTCTACCTTCCGCCGTCACCGTTAACTCCCGGTGTCCCCGCCCTTCCCCGCGCGACCTAACCCCAACCCCTTCCCTACAAGGGAAGGGGAGCTCCGTGACGAGGATGTGCAGCGCGAAAACATCACGCATAAGCTAGCGATAGATCGGAATCACTACACTAGGTGGGGCGGTGGATCAGGCGCATGTGGTGGGGCCCGATGCTGATTTCGTCGCCGTCATCGAGGATGACCGTGGGAAGGGTGAGGGGTTGGCCGGCGACGGTGGTGTCGGCACCGTCGATCTGGCGGAGGACGAAGTGGTCGCCATGGAGCCAGATGCGAGCGTGCTCCGGTTGGGTCTGGCCGCCTCCGCCTTCATCGTGGAGGACGATGTCGGAGGAGTAGCTGGAGCCGATGGTGACGGCTTCAGCGCCGAGCGGGACGGAGTCTCCGGCGCGGGGGCCATCGAGGAACAGCAGCTCGCCGAGCGCCGTCTGACCGGTTGCGGCGCTCCCGTTTCCGATGCCATTGGCCAGAGCGTGGGAGCGATCCGGCTCACGCAGGGTCATAAGGCGCGCGTGCTCGGCTTCGATCAGCAGGTCTTCGGCGCCTTCGCGAGCGGCCCGTTTCGAGGGACGAGCGGACGTTACGCCGCTCGCGGGGTGACGAGGTTTCAGGTCATAGGTTTTAGGTTTTAGGGGCGGTAAGAGGTTGCAGCGCTGAGCCCGAGCACGCCTCCACAGAAGCCGCGCAGCATGGCCCACGTCCATGGCTATTGCGGGCAAGATCCCGGGGTCGTCGTCGAGCTCTTTGGGGGCCGCAGCACGAGCGGCACCCGCGAGTGCGGGCGGTACGCGGTGCGGCTCCTCGATTGCGATGTCGGCGTTCCCTTCGCCGCCCGCGACGGCCGGCTTGGGGCGCTGAGGCCGAGCGCGCCTCGACAGAAGCCGGGCAACATGGGCCAGGTCCATGGCAATGGCGGTCAAGATCCCGGGGTCGTGGTCGATCTCTTCGGGGGCCTCAGCACGAGCGGGACTCGCCGCGGACGGTGCGGGCCGGTGACCGGCGAGTGCCCCATCATACTCGGCGCGCAAGCCGGGATCGCTCAGCGTGTGGTGGGCTTCGGCGATGAGACCGCGCAGAAAGACATCTTCGATAGCGAAACTGGAGGCCTGGCGGGAGAGCACCGCGACGGCAGCATCGACGACGACAGGATCGGCGTCGGGAGCGATGCGAAGCAGGTGATAGAGGTCTCTGTGGTCGGAGACGGCCTTGATGGAGGTGATGCCAAGCAGCAGCGGGAAGCCGCGGTTGACGAGACGAATCTGCGGCGCGCGCAGCTCCATGAGACCGTACTGTTCGTCGTATGCGGCGCGTGCGGTGTCGCTCACCAGGATCGCGTATGCGGCGTTCAACTCGCCGATGCGGCTGGCGGCGTCGGGCGACGGGCGAACGCGCTGCTTCTGCTGCTCAACGAGCGCCCAGTATGCCTCAATAACAAGATCGCGTGAGGCCCCGGGGTGAAGCTGCAGCGCCGCATATGGGCCGAGCTGGCGCGGTCCCTGCGCCGGCACCGTCATATTTTCCCCCGCTGACCGTTACCTGTTTCCGAACGAATCAAGTGCGTTGATGACGACCGGGCCAAGAATAACAATAAACAGGTTCGGCATGACGAAGAACACCAACGGGAAGACCATCTTGGGCGCGGCCTGGCGCGCCATTTGCTCGGCTCGCTGGCGCCGCCTGGTCCGCAATTGACGGGAGTGGATGCGAAGGACGCCGCCGATGCTCGTGCCGAGCACCTCGGCCTGGATGATCGAGTTGACGAACACGTTGACGTCGGGCAGGTCGATCCGCTCGGCCAGCGAAGTCAGCGCCTCGCGGCGCGTTTGGCCCAACGCCTTCTCGCGGAGCATGCGGTTGATCTCCTCCCCCACAGGACCGTGCTGACGTTCAGCCACCCGCTGAAACGCGAAGTCCAAGCTGAGTCCCGCCTCGACGCACGTCGTGAGCAAATCAATGCTGTCCGGGAGCGCCTTCCAAAACTTGGTCTGGCGGTTCTTTGCCCGACGGCGCAAGAGCAGCATGGGCGCCATGAAGCCGAACACGACGAGAAGGGGAACCAAGAGGATCGCCCGGCCCGGCGAGCCATCCGTGTTCGACCACAAGAGGAGGAAAAAGCCGGCCGGCACGGCGGTCGTGAGCACGAGCACAATTGTCATGAACGTCGAGAGCGGCATCGTGCTGTTGGAAATCATGAGCCACTTGCGCGCGCGAGAGACGAGCGACGTCGGCATGAAGTCGAGAACCCGCGATGTGAAGCCATGCACGACGGGGAACATGAATCGTTGCGTGAACGGGTCGTCCTGCGCCACCATGGCGCGCTGCTGATTGGACAGCTCGCGGACGCGGTCCTCCATCTGGTTCTTGCTGCGGGCGTACCAGAGGCCGAACAGAAGCAACGAACCGAAGACTAATGCTGATGCTGCGAGTGGCATATGCGTCCCTTAGATATCGATGTCGAGGATACGACGAATCGTGTAGTAGCCCATGATCTGCATAACGCCGCCGACGGCCAGAAGTACCAGACCAACGTTGGTGGTGAAGAGTAGTGACGTCTGGCTCCAGTTGAACGCCGCGAATAGGCCCAGAAGCAAGAGCGGCCAGAACGTCAGCACCGTGCCGGAAAAGCGCTGCTGCGAAGTCATCGTCTTGACTTCGCCCGTCAGCCGCTCGCGTTCGCGCATTGTCTCGGCGACGGTCTCAAGGATCTCGGAGAGATTGCCGCCACTGCTGCGCTGAATGAGCACCGCCGTGACCACCATGTTGACGTCCTCGGAGTCGGCGCGGATCAACAGACCGTGCAGGGCCTCCTCGACCGACGCGCCGACGTTCATATCGACGATGAGCCGGGCGAATTCCTCTGAGATCGGCGGTTCCATCTGTTGCGCCACCATGTCGATGCCGTGCTGGAAGGCGAAGCCTGCGCGGAGCGAGTTGGCGATCATGGACACCGCTTCGGGGATCTGCTTCGAGATCTTGTCGATGCGGCGCTTGCGGACGATCGTCAGCCACACGGCCGGCAGCATGAAACCAAAGAAGCCGCATGCCGCCCCGAGGACAAACGAGATGACGTTTCCACCGACGAGCCAGATTGCGACGAAGACGACGAGTCCGATCGCAAGACGCCCGACCAGATACTCGCCGACGCGAAGCCGCAGCCCCGCCTGTTCGATCTCGAGCGTCACGCGCTTGGACCAGGCGCTTTCCGTGAGGAGGTTGCGCAAGAAGGGGAGACTCGACGGCCCGCGGCGCCGGATCTCGTCCCAGGCGATACCACGATGCGCCGCCACCGGGCGTTCGGCGAGCCGACTGAGGCGGAGGTCGGCAGGCCGTGCCTGCATCTGGCGCGCGAAGTAGAGGGCGAACGAACCGAGCGCAAGCCCGACCGTCAGAGCGGCCATCAGTTCAATGCTCATGCTATCGCCTCGAGCCAGCGGGCTGGCCAAAGCCCATCTCGAGCTTCATGCCGCTTCGCGCGAACTCTTCGGCAAAGGTCGGGACGATACCCGTCGGCGCGAGCTCACCGACGATCTTGCCATCCGGGAGCATCGCTTCCTGACGCCAGACGAAGAGATCCTGCGTGGTAATTGTGTCTCCTTCGCGCCCGGTGAGCTCGGTGATATGGGTGATGCGGCGCTTGCCATCGGAGAAGCGAGCGATCTGGATGATCAGGTGGAGTGCGGACGCGATCTGCTCGCGGATGGCCCGTATCGGCAGGTCGAATCCAGCCATCGTGACCATGTTCTCGACGCGAATGATGCCATCACGCGGCGAGTTGGCGTGCACCGTCGTGAGCGAACCCTCGTGGCCCGTGTTCATGGCCTGGAGCATGTCGAAGGCCTCGGCGCCGCGCACCTCGCCGATGATGATACGGTCGGGACGCATGCGGAGGGCGTTGCGGACGAGGTCGCGCTGCGTGACCTCGTTCTTGCCTTCGATGTTCGGCAGGCGCGCCTCCATGGCGATGACGTGCGACTGCTGGAGCTTCATCTCGATCGGGTCTTCGATGCTGATGATGCGCTCGCTGTTCGGTATGTAGGCCGACATGGCGTTGAGCAGCGTGGTCTTGCCGGTGCCGGTACCGCCGCTGATGAGAATGTTGAGCCGCTGCTTCACACAAGCCCCCAGGAACTCCGCAGTCGTCCCGGTCATCGTCTCGTTCGCGACGAGATCGGCGATCTTGTACTTCTCGCGGCGGAACTTGCGGATGGTCATGGTCGGGCTGCGCGGCACGAGCGGCGGGATGACAACGTTCACGCGCGAGCCGTCGGGCAGGCGGGCGTCGACGTAGGGCGACGACTCATCCACGCGGCGGCCCAGGGGGGCGATGATGCGCTCGACGATGCGCATAATGTGCATGCTGTCCCGAAAGCGGTACGGCGAGAGGTAGATGACGCCGTCGCGCTCGAAGAACACCTCATCGGGCGCGTTGACCATGACCTCCGAGACGTTGTCGTCTTCGAGCAGCGGCTCGATCGGCCCGAAGCCGACAGCCTCGTCGATGACACGCTTGATCACGTGCTCGCGCTCGTCGCCAAGCAGCGACGGCACTTCCTGCGTCACAAGCTGCCGTGCCGCCACGGTGACGGCCTCGCGGGCGCGGGCGGGATCGAGCCTCTCGATAGCGCTGAGGTCCATCTCCCTGAGCATCCGCTGATGGATCACGTGCACCGAGTCAAACCACTGGCCGTCGCCATCGCTACTGGCGTCGAGCTTGAAGGCGCCATTGCGGCCGTTTGTCATGTCAATTGCCATTGCCCCTCACCCCGGCCCTTCGGCCACCCCTCTCCCACAAGGAGAGAGGGGACTGCTGCGCGCGCTACGCGCTTTCGCTTACGGCGGACGCTGAGCCGGCACGCCACCTGAGGCCACCGAGAGTCTTGCCGGCCTTTTCGACGCGCCCGCCGACTACGACGGTCGCCAGGTCCGCCAGGCTCTTTGCGGCGACGGACTGCGGCGCCGTGATGACGATGGGCTGGCCGAGGTGGGTGCCCTGCCGGACCTTCTTGTCGTAGGGGATGTTCCAGAAGACGTCCCGCTGAAGGGCGTCCTGGACGACGTTCTGGCGCACACCGTCGTCGGGCGAGATGGCGTTCATGACGATGCGCACACGGTCCGGCGAGTAGGAGAGCATCTTGAGCGCGCGCATCGCCTCGAGCGAATCCTTGACGCTGGCGAACTCCGTCGTCGTGATCCACAGCACGATCGTCGCGACCTCGACGGCCATCTCGGCCAGCTCATTGAGCATCCCCGACGTATCGAGCAGCACGGTATCGTAGCGCTGCTCCAGCAGCGCGAGGACGCGGCGCACCTGGTCGGGCGAGATCTTGCGCCACTCGAGCACGCCAGGCCCTACCAGCACATCCAGCTCGGTCAGCTCGTGCCGCGTCACGTAACGGGAGATATCGTCGCGCTCGATGGAGTCGATGTCGCGCAACATATCGGCCAGCGTGCGCTCCGGCTTGAGGTCGAGCATGCCGGCGATGTCGCCGAAGCCGTTATCGAGATCGACGATACAGACCGACGAGCGCCCCATGCGCGCCAGCGAGACAGCAAGGTTCGTGCTGACCGTCGACTTGCCGATGCCGCCCTTGGCGCCGAAGACCGTGATGATGGTGCCCGCGGTCGGCGCGCTTGGGAGCTGGCCGAGCTGGCGCAGCTTCTTCTTCTCCTCGGCCTCGAGCGCGGCCAGCACCGATGCCCGAAGCGTATCCGGCTTGAGCGGGCGGGAGAGGAAGTCCCGCGCGCCGGCGAGCATCGTCTTGCGGATCGTCTCGATCTCCTTCGACTCGGAGTAGACGATGATCGGCGTCTCCTGGAACAGGCTCTGGAGCGATTCGACCGTCTGCAGCGCGCGCTCCATCGGGTGGGCGACGCCGATGACGATAACATCGGGCTTCTTCTCCGTCGCTGTCGATACGGCCTCCATGCCGAAGCCGCATTCGCCGGCGAGCGTCAGCGTGCTCGCCTTGACGGCCTGCTTCGCCTCAAAGCGCGCCTGGACGTCGCCGTCAACTAACAGTACTGCTGGTGTCTTCGCCACTCCGCCTCCCGGATCTAGCCGCTCGGATATGGTGCGTTACGGATTCGGTAGCGTACGCGGTGCATCCAGCCCCGGTACCGCTGCATCTTCACCGACCGGCCGCAGCGAGAAGTAGATCTTCCCCTGCTCCTGCGCCAGCGCCAGCAGACCCACATCCTGCGGGTCCACAGCGACCGTAATACTGCGAGCGGCGGGTTGGGCGGCAGTGTCCTTGGGGCGCGCGCCCGACGAGCTATCGCTGATCGGGGTTCCGTTCGCGTCCACCTGGGTCGTCAGCTGCTGCGCGGTCTGCCCGACTGACAGGACCTGCACGTTCTGGAGCAGCGTGCTCGCCTGCTCGACGCCGTTGGCGGTGCGCTTGTCGATGATCGCCGTGATGTCGACGCGGTCACCGGCGACGAGGAGACCGCCGACACCGGTGGTCTCGGTGAGCGGGAGGGAGACGGCGCGCTTAGCCGCGGGCACCAGGCCCGAAACCCCGGGCTCCGTCACCGTCTGGCCGATCTTGGTGTTCGATACTTGCTCGCCCTTCTGTACCGGGTATCTCGTGGTCAAGCCGACGAGCCCCTTCGTCTCTGAGTAGACGCCCGCGAGCACCGCGTCGTTCTGGACATAATTTAGCTCGAGCATATCGGCGGTGAGCCTGGTGCCCGCCTTGATGTCCTTCGCCGCCGTAACGACTGCGCGCGCCGCGGCCGGGTCCGCTGTCTTGGTGCTGCCGCCGCTGTCGCGCAGCGCGGCGAAGACCAGGACCGCCGCCATTATGGCGAGCCCGATGGCGCCGATGAAGATCAGCCGGTTCGTCCGTTCGGGGTTCGCCTGCGTAATGCTGCGTGCCATAGTTTCCGTCCTTTACCTGGTGGTCTGAATGATTAGCGGTGAATGGTCGTCTATCGGTGTGATGTCACCCGCGCTCTGGCCGTCCAGGACCAGGCGCAGCGGGAGGCCCTGAAGGTAGCTGGAGCCGGGGCCGTTGTCTTGGCACCAATTGATGTCTCCCTGCGGCGGCGGCCCGGTTGAAGCCTTATAACAGTCAGCCAGGTAAACGAAGGCGAAGGCAAGTACCGGGTACTCTTTGTTTCCCCCGTTACCGTGGTACTTCTCGGTGATGAAAACGAATACGATCCTACCTGTAACGCAGCCTTTCTTGACGTAGATCGGATCACCGGTGTCCGTGCCGCCCAGACCCGGCGGTCCGCCGACCGGTTGACCATCCGCCCGATTAAACGCTGCCTTAAATGCCGCCAGGGCGTCGTTGCCTGAGGATTTGAGCCAGCAACTGTTCGATTGCGTCTCGCCATTGATGAGCCGGTTGCTAAAGGCCTGAATCTCGGGGGCACCTAATGTTCCGGTCTTCTCGCGGATGCAGTCCGTGTCGTTCGCCGGTGTGCAAGCGCTTGACGGACATAACAGGGTGACAGGATCAACGGTGCACGAGTTGATGTCGCATTTGAAGCTGATGCCGGTAAGCCCGGTCTCCAGGTAGCTATTGACCGTACTCGCACTAACATTCGAGTTTTCGTCCTCGCAGTAGCCGGCAGCGGGTGGATAGAGGATGGACGTCTGCGAGTCCAGGATGCACCGCTGGCCGAGATAGGGCACGACCCCGAGAAAACAAGTCCCGCTCGAGGGATCGTTGGGGTCGCCGTAATGGACCATCAGCGGAAGCAGCTCGGTTGGGCCGGGTCCGAGCTCCTTCACGGCGCCGACGCACGCAGTGGAGGTCGCGCCAATGTCTTTGGCATTAGCGACGCCGAAGGCGCTCAAGAAGAGAGGTGGCGCAGGCCGCCGTACCGCGATCTCGATTGATGGCGCGCCAATCACGGTATTGCCGTTTGGGAGAGGGCAGTCGCGCCTCGCGCACGTCGTAGCGGTCGCGTAATCACAGCCCGGAGTGAACGACACCGATGATGTCGTGGGCGTCGGGGCGCCGTTCCGTTGCGCCATTGACAGAGCGGCATCGCTGGCGACTGGGAACACGGGCGCAATGGGGTCGCCGTTTGCGAGCGGCTGGATGTACTCCGCCGCGCCCGCCCGGGCGGCCGCGTCGGCGTCTTTTTGGGCGACGCGCCGATGGCCGAGCCAGAGGCCCTGATCTACGGAGAATGCCGCCATGCCTAATAGTACGGTGAACAGCGCGACGAACAGTATGAGCGTTTGCCCCTGTTCTCCGCGGCGTGACCGGTTGTGGCTCAACATATTCTAACGTTCCCTGCTCAACGCGTCGCCGTAGGGGTGAGGGCGATCGCTGTTTGAGTCGCATGGCAGTTCTGCGCCCCTGGGCCGTTCCCGCTGGGGCACGGCGTCGCGGTGGGCGGAAGCGGCGTCGGCGTAATGGTCGGCGTATTCGTTAGCGTGGGCGTCGGCGTGATTGTCCGCGTCGGCGTGGGTGTAATCGTCGGCGTGCTCGTCTTCGTCGGCGTGGGTGTCGGCGTGTTTGTCGGCGTCGGCGTCTTTGTCGGCGTCGGCGTGATTGTTGGCGTCGGCGTCCTCGTCGGCGCAGAATTTGTGCTATCGTCGCACGATGTCGCAGCCGCATTCTTCTCGTTCGCTGCGAGTTCGCTCGATGTGAATACGTGGCCGCGTTCGAGCCGCTGGACGGCGCATGCCTCCACGACCCAATCAATGCCCAATTGTCTTAGAATCGGTGTGATGATCTTATATTTTGATCTTACGAGAACTCTCACCGATGAGCCGACGCTGCCCGGTGCTGCCGCCGGAGCCGACGGGCCCGTCGTAGGCCCGGAGATCCATTCGACGCAGATCTCCTGGCCGTCCTGGTTATACAACCCGCAATTGCTGTGATCGTTTACGGGATCGCAGGCGCCGAGCGCATCGTGCGCCTGTTGTTTCACGCGGCAAATGATGTCGACCGCGTCTGTTCCGACCGCACCCAGTCGCGCGCCTTCTTTTGTGGCGTTGCTGATGGAATTGTACCTGCCCATCACAAGCCCACCATCGATGACGGCCGACAGCAAGAACGCGAAGATCGGGAAGATCACCGCGAACTCCACTAGCCCTTGGCCGAGTTGCCTTGCGCGCAATGAAGTTTCCGTCCTCTGTACGGAAGGGGAGGACGTTACATCCTCCCCCCCGCAATACCTTCCCCGTTCGCTACCCGCAGACCGACGACGAGTCGAGGTCGATGCAGTTCTTTATGTGGTTACCGAAGGACGTGAACACGGCCGGAAAGCCTACCGCGCCAATCGCCACGAACGCCGCGATACCGATCGCGCCTGCGAGCACCGCGTACTCGATCAGATCCTGACCGCGTTCCTCACTGATGCGTGACGCCATCGAGCTCTTCATGCTCGACACCCACGCCATGCCGGACAACACAATGTTATTAACCACTTCTTGAACCCTCCTGTGAATGATGCGTTCACCCCGTTACGCACGGGGGACTCCCTGAATTAAGCGAGTGACAGACTCGATCCCTGTGTCACCTCTCTTTCTGGCAACGGCCGGGATTTCTGTCCGCTATCCCCGTTTGAAGCAAGCCCGGGTGCGCGATACGATGAACGCGCACGGGGACTGACTCCTGTTGCCGCGGTCCCGGGGTCTGCTTGCCGCTCTTGCGTGAGCTGCAGGCCCGCGGGGCCCTTGATCTACCCAATCCTCACACGGGGGTCTGTCCTCGACTCAATAACGCGGACCCCTTGAGAAACATTACGACGGCGGCCGGAAAACGTTATGAGACCGGCCGATATCAGCGGGTGCGCCCGCCTCCGCCATGGCGCGGCCGGGAACTTCGCTTTCACCTGCACAGGACGAAGGCGGACCGACACCACCCCTGGTCCGGTCACGCTGTTTGGCGGGGATCGTCGATGTCGAAGCTATCACCGTGACATAAACCTGTCAATGGGTCGTTCTTGACGTTGCAAACGGCTCTAGCTTCGGGATCGCGGAATTGTAGCGAGATGCGCGGGCCGATGACAGGCGTTTCTTGACGAGGCGCGGGGCTAATGGCGTGAAACATAGGCCTGTTACGCTGACGCGAGACTTCGCAGGCGATGAACAGGGTCCCCGGCGGTGCGCTTTGACCGCCCGATCACTTTGAAAGCGGTTCGCTGCTGATTAGCAAACGCCAAACACCCCGGTTGTCCAGCGGGATCCCGATCGCCTGGGTGCAGCTTGGCGCCATACTCGCGGTATTGTTCGCCGCGCCGTTCCGTTTGGACGTTGACCCAGACTTCTGGTGGCATCTTCGCACTGGCGACCTCATCGTCCACCACGGCATCCCTCGACACGATGTCTTCTCTTGGAGTGCCCAAGGCCAGGCGTGGACTGTCCACGAATGGCTGTCGGAGGCGATCATTTACGTGGTGCAAACCACCCTGGGCTACGCCGCGAACGCCGCGCTGTTCGGTGCCGCGGCCGTCGGCGCATTAGTCCTGATGTATCAACTTGCGCGGCGCGGCGGCGCCGGAAGCCGACTGCTCGTGGGCCTGATGCTCGTCGCGGTCGCCATCTTCGCGATCTTCATCGCGGTGCGCCCACAGGTATTTACCTGGTTGCTCTTTGCCGTCTTCCTCTTCGTCCTCCAACGCGACTATGACGGCGATTCCGTCCCGCTCTGGCCGCTCGTGCCTCTCATGGGACTCTGGGCGAACATGCATCTGGGGTTCGTCTACGGACTCGTGCTGATCGGGGCGTGGTGCCTCGCACGGGTGTTTGACCACGCGCGCGGTCGCCCGGCGGATCTACGGAAAGCTTTGCTGATTGTCGCGGCATGCGTTCTGGCAGCCTGCCTCAACCCGCACGGCCCCACGATTCTTTCTTACCCGGTGCGATACTTCATTGAAGGACAGGCTGACCGATCGTTAGTGCGGGAATGGCAACGCCCGGATGTTCGCGTTATTGCCCAACAGCCCATTTTCCTGGCCGACATTTTGTTGCTTGGAGCACTGTGCTTGAGGACGCGTCCTCGTCCATTTCTCTGCATCGTTACCATCGCTTTTATCACGCTGAGTCTACAAGCGCTGCGAAACGCGCCGTTCGTCGGACTTTTGCTGCTGCCGGTCGCCGGGTCAGCGTTCGCTGCGCGTTGGCCCATGGCGAGTCGAGCGAAAGATTCCGGCACACGCGTCGGCGTGCTTCTCGTGATCGCAGTGATCGCCATCGTTCTCGGTTCGGTTGTTCTGGTCGCCGTTCAGCGGGGGGCCGGCGTATCTTTGAGGGATCCCAGCGAACGCGGTTATCCGGCGGCAGGCGCGGCATGGGTGAATGCCCACGGCCCCGGCAAGCGGATACTCAACGAGTACAGCTGGGGTGGATATCTCATCGAGGTTCTGAATCCGAGGGCGCAAGTGTTCATCGACGGTCGGGCCGACTTTTATGGCAACCGCATACTCAACGATTACGCGACGATGTACCGGGCGCGTGCGGGTTGGCGCGAATTGTTAACGCGATACGATCCCGATGTTGTGTTCATCCCAAAGACGGCTCCCCTGGCGGAGGCCCTACGGAACGATTCTCTCTGGCATGAGGAATTTTCCAGCGATATTGAATCAGTCTTCGTAAAGCAAAGACTGACCCGGTTTAGCGGCACGACTACTCTTCCTCGAACACGAACCGATGGCTTCCGACCTGGATCTCGTCGCCGGGCTCCAGCGTGACGAAGTCGGCCGGCCTGCCGCCGACGAGCGTCCTGCGCCCGGCACCGCCGACGTGATGCAGCCGGTAGGTGCCGTTGAGCAGCGTGATGCGCAGGTGCTCCGGCGCGACGCCCGCCTCGGCCGGCAGCACAATGCGGCAGAGCCGCGGCGACGAGCCGATGGCGAAGGGGCCGTCGCCCAGCTCGTGACTGCCTGCATCGCCGTTCACCCCCGGCTCGACCAGGCGGCCGCGGCGGACGGGTGCCTCGGCAGCGCGGGCATCGGGCGCGCGCTGGGGCACGCCCTGCTCCGCGGCCAGACGTGCGTTGGGCTCGACGATGGCCCGCTGCGCGCGGAGGAGGCGGCGGCGGCGGTGCAAGCGGATGTACCAGAACGCGAACGCCGCGACGGCCGCGACCAGGACCACCACGCCGAACACCATGAGGCGCGTGGGCCCGCCGC
>JALYKW010000032.1 GCA_030774575.1 Chloroflexota bacterium
GCGCAAAGTCCCTTCCGTATGAGTCGAGTCGAGTTGGCTCCGTCAGTTTCGCCTCACGGCCGCGCCGCAAGCGCCGCATCGATGCCCGCCCGCGGGCTGCCAATGCCCGTCACCGCGTCGTAGCCCGCAGCCGCCGTGCAGACGTCGCCGCAGCTCCCGTTCGATCCGTACGCCACATCGAACATCGAGCCCGTTCCGGCCAGGCTGTAGAGCGCCGAGTTGGCCTGCAGGCCCGCTGCGCTCAGCCGGCCCTTGCCCGCGGCCCCCCGCTCCTGGTCGGCGACCGCCACGATCGCCGCCCACTGCGGCGTGCCGGCGCTCGTGCCCCCCAGCTGGAACCAGCCGCTCTGCGAGTTGTACGCCACGCTGTCGTACACCGCGAACCCCGTCCCCGGGTCGGCGTCGTAGCTGACATCCGGGATGGCCCGCCCGGCGAAGGAGTATGCGCCGCCCTTGTAGGTGGTCTGATAGCCTGGCGCGGACTCGTACTGGCTCACGCCACCCCCGGAGCCGATCCACCCCGACTCGCTCACCACCGCGCCGGCCGCGCTCAGCGACAGCGACGTGCCGCCGACGGAGATGACGCCCGGGTTGTAGGCTCCGTAGAGTCCGGGGTTGCCCGCGTCACCGGAAGCGAACGTGCATACTGCCGCCGCCAGGTTGCAACTCGCGTCGTACCCGGCCTCGCCGTTGTACTCGCTCGACCCCCAACTGTTGCTGATCACCGATGCGCCGTGCTGTGCCGCATAGTCGATCCCAGCGAAGAGGTTGTTCAGGCCGTTCGAGCGCGTTTCCACCAACAGGATGTCTGCCTTGGGCGCGACCGCGTGCGCCCACTCGACGTCCAGCGCGATCTCCAGCGCCCAACCGGCGTCTGCGCGCGTCTTGCCCTGCGGCGCCACCTTCGTGAAGTTGAAGCAGTTCCCCGCGTCGGCAGCAGCGGTCCCGCAGATCAGCGGCAGCCCGAACGTCGTGCTGAAGGTGTTGACGTCACTCCCGATGTTCGGGTCGTCGTACGCGTCGACGATGCCGATCGTCTGGCGGCGCCGTCGCCGCTGAGCCCCAGGTATGCCCGGATCTGCTGCGGCGTGTAGCCGTGCGGCACGCCGTTGACGTACACCGGCGAGCGGCCCGCCGCGTACCCGTGGACCTTCACGAACAGCGGGTGCCGCGCGAACCCGGCGCCGGCCTCGCCCTGCGCCACTTCTTCGGCTGCACCCGAGGGCACCGTACCGGCGTCCGCCTCTCGCCCTGCGAATCCCAGCCATGCGCCGGCGCCGATCGTAGCGACAGCCAGCGCTCGCACCATGAGCGCGCGCCGGCTGTGCACTGCCGGAGTGTGGGAGGAAGAGTTCGTCGTCATCGCGGGGGCTCCCGGTCGGTTCTGATCGCAGTCAAGCGGGTCTCATACCGTCTGGTCAGAACATAAGGCAGTTCGCACACTCGATCTGTGATGTGGATCACAGAAAGCCGCCCTTGGCGAAAATAATTTGGTCAGACGGCCGGCAAAAGCGGTCAGAGCACAGAAAAACCTGGTCAGAGGTTGGTTGCTGTATCGCGCAGGCGGCGCCGTCTGACCTGCTCCAGGGCGCTATAGCGTGTGGAGCAGCCTGCGCAGCTCGTCCGGATCGACGAGCCGGATCGAACGCTTCTCCATGGCGATGATGCCTTGCTCGCGCAACCGGCGCAGCGCCTTATTGACGCTCTCCCTGGTGGTGCCGATGCTCGATGCGGCCTCGCCCTGGTTCAGTCTCACTTTGAGCCCTGCTCTGGGATCGCCGCCGGCGGCGGCCTCCGTAAACAGCCGCCAGAGGTGGCGCTGGACGCGCGCTCCAACGTCAAATAGGCCCATCTCGGCGACCTGCTCCATGTTGGCGCGCAGCCGCCTGGCCAGCCCTACCGCGATCGCGCGGAGCGCCTGCGGGTTCCGGATGAGCCAGGCGTCGAAGTCTTGCGCCGAGACGAAGAGCGACTGCACCGGCGTCGAAGCGATCGCCGTGGCCGTGCGGCCCATGCCATCGAGCAGCGGCAAGTCCCCCAGCACGTCGCCGGGGCCGATCACAGAGAGCGTGTACTCCTTGCCCTTCACCCCTTCCAGTGGCACGCGGAACTCGCCCGAGACGATGACGTAGAGCCCGTCCGCCTCGTCGCCGCGCTGGAATACCACCTGCCCGCGCTGGAACATCCGCGGCCGCGCGCGGGAGACGAGCGTCCGCACATCCGCCGGGTCGACATGCTCCAAAAGCGCGGAACGGATCGCGACGGGAGCGTCCATGCTCAGCGACTCACTGCATGCACATCGTCCGCGAACTCGCGGAGCGAACGCGCCAGCACCAGACCCGCCAGCCGCCGCCCGTTCCCGTGCGCATCCTCGTGGTCGAGCAGGTAGACGCGCCTGCGCTCGAGTAGGGACGACCCGGACAAACGCAGCATGGCATCGCCTTCGCTCAATTCGGTGCTGAACCACGATGGCCCGACGAAGGGGACCGCGCGATCCAAGCGGCCGCCATCGACCGCGTAGGCACCGCGAGTCCGGCCAGACGAGCGGCGCGAGCCGATCTGGTGTTCCATGCCCAAGATGGTACCGCGGCGCAGCGCCAGTCTGTTTTGTCGATCGTGTGGGGTTAGCCTATTCCCACACGGGCGCCCACAGGGGATCGCCCAATGGGGCGGGGTTTCGGACATACGGAGGGAGGGACGCAGCCGGCGCATTTCCCCGTACGGCGTATCGCACTCTTCCAGCAGCGCCGCCATGTCGCAGTGGCCGGCGGCGTCCGCACCGTCTAGATCGTAGCCCAAGCGCAGATACCACATGCTCGTCTGTGAAACCGACACGGTGACGCGCCACGACCCGCCGTCCATCGCGCGTCGCCGGAGCGCCATCATCACGCCCAGGGCACCGAAGTAGCCGGTGGTGTAGTCGTTCATCGCGGCCGGAGTGATGGCCGGGAGGTCGCTGCCCTGGATGACGGTCACGCCCGTCGCTGCCTGCGCGAGCTGCTCCCAACCGGGGCGGTGCCGCCACGGGCCATCATGACCGTAGGCGTTCTCAGACACGTAGATGATGCCGGGCCACAGCTGTGCGACCTCCGGCGCACCGAACCCCTCCGCTCCAATGATCCGTTGCAAGCTGATCAGTGACCGCTGACCCCGCGCCGCGACGATCAACTCATAGTGTCCGTTGAACCCCAACCTCGGCGATCGGGCAGGCTGATCAATCGCGCGAGGAGATTCGATGTAGACTCGTGCATGGCCGAGGATGAGGCGTTCGTCGCACTTCGAGACGGGCGGAGACTAACGTATGCCGAGTACGGCAGGCGGCGAGGATCGCCGGCGTTCTACTTTCACGGAACACCAGGGGGTTTGCTGGAGGGTCGGCTTCTCGACGAAGCGGCGCGATTGCAGGATGTCAGGCTGATAGCCGTCGACCGTCCTGGGTACGGACGCTCCGATTTCAAGAAAGACCGGCGGATCACGGACTGGCCGGACGACGTTGCCGATCTCGCCGACGCGCTAGAGATCGATCGTTTTGGCGTCGTCGGACTGTCGGGCGGGGGCCCACACGCGCAGGCCTGTGCAGCGGCCATGCCGGAGCGCGTAACAACGGCAGTGATCGTGAGCGGCGCCGGCTCGCCCGAAGCCCATCTCGACGGACGTGGACGGATCGGGAGATTCGTCACCAGGGCGGTGCTTGCGATGACGCCGCTCTTGGCGTGGTTTGCCGCGATGTGGGCCGCATTCTGGGCGCCGCGCGCGCGCGAATGGATGATGCCTCGCTCGATCGATCGCGCGGTGATGAAGCGCCGCGACGTGCGTGAAGCATTCATGGAAGAAGTGCGCGAGGCCTTACGTCCGGGGGGACGGGCGATGGCGCAGGACCTGGTGTTGTTCTCACGGCCCTGGGGGTTCACGCCGAGCGACGTCGGCGCGGTGCCAGTACGGCTGTGGCATGGAGACACGGACAAAGTCGTGCCGGTGTCGATCGGGCGGTACTTCTCGCGTGAAATCCCCGGCTGCCAGGCGACGTTTGTTGCCGGTGGCGGGCATATGATGATCATCGACCACGCGGCCGAGATCATGGCGGCGATACGGGATGGAGCGCGCACGTGACGTTCAGGATCGTCGTGCATGCCTGTTCGCCACTGACGATGAAGTCTTGGTGTGACCCCGGTGCACCACGAACATGATTGGGGTCGCAGACCGGCCTCCGATAACGTTCATTGTTCAGGACCGGCGCGACGCAACTGCCGAGCAGTTCGATAGCGTTCATCATCTTGTTGTGCGGCAACGAGGCGGCGTTCATCTGAAACGTGATGCGGGAGATGCCGCCGAGGGCCTCGCTATGCCGCGCGACCTTCGCCGCCACCTCCTCCGGCGTGCCGATCAGCAGGGCGCCATCCGGCGTCAGCTGGGCATCGAACCGGTCGCGGGTGACGGGCGGCCAGCCCCGCTCCTTGGCGACAGAAGCGAAGGCGCGCGCGTAGCCGGGGAAGAAGTCATCGGCGGCCTGCTCGCTGGTGGGTGCGACGTAGCCGAGCGCATGGACGCCGACCTTCAATCGATCGGGTGTGAAGCCGGCTCGTCGTCCGGCCTGTCGATACAGATGGACAAGCGGGCGGAAACGGCGTGTTTCGCCGCCGATGATCGCGACCATCAACGGAAGCCCCTGCTCGCCCGCGCGGACGAACGATTGCGGCGTGCCGCCAACGCCGAGCCAGATCGGCAGCGGATCCTGCATCGGTCGCGGGTAGACACCCTGCCCGGTCAGAGCGGCGCGATGCTTTCCGGACCAGTGGACGTGCTCGTTGTCACGGATGTTGAGCAACAGCTCGAGCTTTTCCGCGAACAGTGAGTCGTAGTCATCCAGCTTGAATCCGAAGAGCGGGAACGAGTCGGTGAACGACCCGCGGCCCACGACCATCTCTGCGCGGCCCTGCGAAAGAAGATCGAGGGTAGCGAAGTTCTGAAATACCCGTACCGGGTCGGCTGAGCTCAGGACGGTCACGGCACTCGTCAGACGGATGCGCTCCGTTCTCGCGGCCGCGGCCCCAAGAATCACTGCGGGAGCGGAGTCGAGGTACTCCTTGCGATGATGTTCGCCAATCCCAAAGACGTCCAGCCCGACCTGGTCTGCATACTCGATCTGCTCGACCAGGTTACGCAGACGATCTGACGGACTCACCTGCATACTGTTGTCGTCGTAGGCAGCTGCAAAGCTGTCAATTCCAATTTCCATCTGTGATCTTCCTTCTTTACACATTCATATCCACCCTACACATCTGCAACGACGTAAAGCGCAGACGCGGCCGCACCGCGTCGCTCCGAGCGTTTCGCGAATCACCACACACGATAGCCAGCCGGCTTCAGCGGCAGGGAACCGCAGCATCCCGGCTTCAACTCGCCGGCCGAGCGTGCGGCGACCGTCAACCGAGCGTTTGACGCTGACCGGTTGCCGCGGCCGTCTCGATCGCGTCCAGCATGCGATGGCGGATCACCGCGTCGTCGAACGTGGGGCACAAATGCGTTCCCTCTCGATAGTCGCGCGCAAAACGCGCGTACGCTTGGGTGACGTTGGTGGAAGGGCCTTGCGGTGGCGACCACCGATACTGCTCTGGCACGGGCAGCACCTCGATCGAGGGCTGCGCGCCCTTGCCGCCCCATACCGTCATCTCGAAGATCTGGGCCTGGCCGCCGGCAGCGGTGAGCTGCAGATCGCCGTCGGTGCCGTTGATCTCCCAGAGCAGGTTCGTGCCGCGCGAAACGCCGCCGCGATAGTGGATCGAGAGCGCGGCGCCGGCCTCGAGCAGGCCGCTGACGCACACCTGATCATCCGCAGTCATGGGCTTGCGTTCGCCCGTCCCCGCGATCGTGAAGGATGTTCGGCGCACGGTCATGGTGGCCGAGAGCTCTCGGACCTCGCCGAGGCAGTGACACAGCGCGTCCGCGGCGTGGCCGAGCGCGATCGATAGCATCGTTGCGCCGTTGTTCTTGTCGTTGAGATACGCATTAAACGGCTCCACCGTCGGTCCCCAGCCCATCCCCGAACCGATCAGCGAGGTGGAGAGGACCTCGCCGACGTACCCTTGCTGGATCAGTTCACGCACATAAGCCACCGACGGCGCAGAGCGGGCCTGCAGCCCTGCCACGGCGAGGACGCCCTTCTTCTTCGCCATGGCGGCCAAGGTCTCCGCCTCGATCAAGCCGTTGCCGAGCGGCCATTCGCAATACACGGCCTTACCCGCGTCGAGCGCCGCACTCGCCAGCTCGAGGTGATACGGCACTTTCACGGTGATGGCGACGACGTCCACGTCGGCTCTGTTCACGAGGTCTTGGTGATTGTCGAATGCGACAGGCACACCAAAGAGCTTGCCGGCGGCATCGGCGGATTCGCGCCGGCTGGTGGACAGCGCCGTGATCTCAAAGTCATCCGAGAGCGACTTCAAAGCAGGGATGTGCGCCTCCGCCGCCCAGCCGCGATCGGGATTTGCTCCGATGATGCCGACACGGATCCTCTTCGTCTCATTGGTGGTCGTACTTGCCCTTACACTCATATCGAGGCGACGCTTTTCTTCCCGTAACTCAATCTTCGTGTGCGTGTGGCAGGGGGCCCTGCGCGAGTTCGGCTTTCCGCATCAGGGACGTTCGTCTGCTTGGGAACGGCGCCATCTTGCGGGCGCCATCTTACCGTCATGCGACTGTCGCGACCATCGTGCGCGCTTTGTTGGCATCGACCACCTTCCCATTCAGCCCGCCGAATGCTTCTATGCGGAGTGCAGCGTCTATGCCGCCGGCCTTCACCGGCTCGAACCCCGCCGCTGAGATGAGTCGCTCTATCGCGCCGGCGGCCTGGTCGTCATCGGTCGCATAGAACAGCACCGCACGCGGTGTCCGGTTTGACTCCGAGGCCAGCGACTCGGCGCCGAGGGTGCCGAACGCCTTCACGAACTGAGCGTCGGCGGGCAGCAGTCCGGCGATGACAGAGCCCGAGGACTGGCCGTCGGGAAGCGTCCGAACGAATCCACCGTTGTTGTCCGGCGCGATCGGGTTTGAGGGATCAACGACGACCTTGCCCCTGAGCAGGTCTGGATGTTGGGCGATCAGATCTTTGAGCGTGTCAAACCCGACAGCGAACACCACGACATCCGCGTCCGTTATCGCCTCCTCAACCGAGCTGGCACTCGCCAGTTCGCCTAGTTCGTTCGCCAGCGCCCTCGCGTTGGATTCGTGACGCGCGGCGAGGACGACTCGTTCGCCGCCCTCTGCGAGATGCCGGGCGACCGACTTGCCGATGTTGCCAACACCGATAATTGCAGTGGACATTGGCTTCCTCCTTTAACTACCGAAACTAGCTTGGCGACGCAGCAGCAAGACTATTAGCTGGCGACCGCTGCAGCGGCACGGAACCGCATCGATCCGGGCTTGAGCTCGCCGGCTGAGCGCGCGGCGACCGTGGCGTCCGTCCACCACGCCAGATCCTCGAGCAGGATCTCGAGCGCGGCGTCGGTCTGCGGGTTCGTGGGCTGCGCGTAGTCGTCGAAGGCGGCGTGGGCGGCAGGGATGAGCACGGTGTTCCGCAGCGGGACCATCTCCGCTTCGATGAGGACGAGCGCGAGCTGCTCGACGGCGCGCGCACCGCCGACGGCGCCGCCGCTGTAAGCGACGAAGGCAGCGGGCTTGTTGCGGAATCCCCAGCTCACGAACACGCTGTCGATGGCGTTTTTCAGGACAGCCGAGAAGCTGTGGTTGTACTCCGGCGTGATGAAGATAAACGCGTCGCCTTCGGCGATGGTGCGGTTCCACCGCTGGACGATTGGCGCAGAGTACGTCGGGTTGCTGAAGTCGCCGACGGTCGCCATCGTCTCGGCAAACATCGGCAGGGGCCACTCGCGAAGGTCGAGGAGCGTGACGTCGAAGCCGCCGTGTTCTCTGGCGCGGCGATAGACCCATTGGGCGACCGGTTCGGCAGCGCGGCCGTCCCTGGTGCTGCCGACGATGATGTGTAATTTAGTCATGAAGCGCCTCCAGTTCCTTCTTGTGTCTGGTATCATTGTCTGTGAGTCACGCACAAAAAGGAAGTACGCACGCGCATGTGCAGCAGGAACATGGAGGTAACCAGCATGACCACCGCGTCCCGATCTGAGTCACGCCGGTCGTTGAGCGAGCCGGGTTGCACAACTGTCAAAGAGGTCCTCGCGCGGGTCGGCGACAAGTGGAGCGTCTTCGTCATCACGCTGCTCGGCGAGCGCACGATGCGCTTCACGGAGCTTCAGCGATCAATCGATGGCATATCGCAGCGGATGCTCACGTTGACGCTGCGCCAGCTCGAACGCGACGGCCTGGTCGACCGCGTGGTGTACCCGATCGTGCCGCCGCGGGTCGAGTACTCGTTGACGGCGCTTGGGAAGACGCTGCTCGCGCCGCTGTTGGGGTTGGCGGGGTGGGCCGACGCGCACCGAGGCGACATCGAGGCTGCGCGCGTTGAGTACGACGCTCAGGCTGAGGCGAGTCCGACGCCGTGGCTGGTGCCGGCGGCTGGAGAGCCTCAGTTCGGGCAAACTACATCGCCGTCCGCTGGCGGCGCGGACCGCCGCCGAACCGCGATTTAGCTGGACGACCCAATCGCCTTCATCCCTGACAGAGGTTTGCCGTGCCCGGACGCTCAGATGCAGGTGTGCCCCGGCGCTTCGTCAACTTCGGCCCACGATGTCCTCTCTGTAAGTTGCTCTTCTCTGCTGCTAACGTAGCGAGCACTTGGCGGGCTCGACTGACCCAACTGATGTCCAGGCCTTCGTGCCCTGTATGAGACTTGTCGCCGAGCCTGCCA
>JALYKW010000033.1 GCA_030774575.1 Chloroflexota bacterium
GCGTTCTGGTATCGGTGGTGGAGATAAGGGGACTCGAACCCCTAACCTCTGCATTGCGAACGCAGCGCTCTCCCAATTGAGCTATATCCCCGAGACGGCACAGTATACCGATAGGCTTCGCGCGCCATCAAACATCGGCCCCGCATTCGAGCGAAGGTACGCGCGCCGGATTCGGGCTTGACGCGGCTACGCCGAAGACTAGTGTAATTCCGTCTTGAGTCGACTAAGCTAGCCGACGATGCCAGACCGCGGTCGACCTCGACACCCTGACGTTCTCACGCCTCGCGAGTGGGAGGTGATCGCGCTGCTACGCGAGCGATGCTCCAACGAAGAGATCGCGAAGCGCTTGGGCATCAGCGTGGGAGGCGTAAAGTATCACGTCTCCGAGATCCTCGGCAAACTCGGAGTCGCGAGCAGAGATGAGGCCGCCCACTGGGCACATGACCAACGCGGACAAAGGGCGCTGATTCCGCCTTGGACGTTACTTCGGCGCCACGTTCATCGCTCTGCGTTCGCGCAGTTCGCCGGCCTCGCTAGTATCGCCTGTTGCGTAGCGCTGGTTGGTGCTCTTGCGTGGGGCGTGGCTCGCACCGACCCAAGCAGTCCCGGCACGCTCCACAACAAACGGGACGATGCAGTCAACTCGCCCGTGCCGGTCGGGACCTGTACAAAACCTTATCCGCCATCAAACGGTGTGGGTCCAAACGGCCAATCGTATACCGCCGACTATCCGGGGCTGCGGGCGATCGCGATTGAAGTTCGTGACGAACAATCTGTCCGCGACATGACGCCGGGGGACTGGGTTGACGTATATATCGGCGGTGGCGCGAAATTCGGCTCGGGGCCACTCACAGCTGAATCGTTAGCCACATGCGCGGAGGTGCTGGTGATACGTGGCGCCGAACAGGCAGCGCCCATCCAAGGGTCGACCGGTGCACTGAAGGACGTTCCGCTCAATAGCGTGATTATAGCCGTGACGCCGCAGGTAGCGGGGCGACTTGCGGCGGCGTTGAACGCTGGTGCTATCGTTCGTTTCGAAGAGCGGAATGCTGTAACTGCGGTGAGTCCCGTGTCGGGGCTTGATTAGCGTGACATGGAACGTCGCCGGATCCGCCAGCTCGTCCCGATTATACAATCAACATCGCGCGGGCTGTCTCGGACGAAACCTTAACGCCACTCCGGCGGATCGACCACTATGCGGCGCGCATCGAGGTCGATGCTCAGGATGACGTCACCGAGCGCGGGCAGCAGGATGTCGGAACCGTCGTCGGCGTGCACGCGGTACACATCGTTCGACCCCGTCTCGATGATCTCGGCGAGCGTGCCAAGCGCGGTGCCATCCTCTCTCACAACCGTGAGTCCGACGAGCTGAAAGCGGTAGTACTCGCCTTCGGGCAGCGGCGGCAGCTCGGTCTCGGGCACCTGCAGCAGCGCATGGCGCAGTTTCTCGACGCTGCGCCGGTCCGGGAAGCCCTTGAGCGTCACGTACAGGTGGTTCTGGGCTTCCCGAGAAGAGCGGACGGTAACGGGCTGTTGCTCCGCCCAAAGCCGCGCTCCCGCCTTGAACCGGTCGGCGTTGTCGGTCAGCGGCAGCACCTTGAGTTCGCCCTTCAGCCCGAAAGGGCCGAGGATGCGGCCCACGGCGACGTAGCCCTCATCGGGATCCTGCTGGGGCTTGGTAGGCGCCGGGGCGGGTTCAGCGTTCCGTTTGGGAGCATTGAGTGATTCGGCAGCGGGATGCCGCGCAGCAGCGGCAGCCGGCGTAGTCGATGCAATCGCCGCACTGCCGCGGCGGGACTTCACACGGGCAGCGAAGGAAGTGCGTCTGCGGGGCAATGGTGCGCTAGTCGCCGATCTCGAGCGAGGCGTACTCCTCAGCACGCACGGCCGCGACCTTCAGCAGGGCGCGCATCGACTGGGCTATCCGGCCGCCTTTGCCGATGACCTTCCCGTAGTCGTCTTCTGCGACTTCGAGCCGGACGATGATGCGCCCACGGTCATCTTCCTCGATGACCTTCACTTCGTCGGGCTTGTCGACCAGCGCCTTGGCGATGTACTCGATCAGGTCCTTCATGTCGCCGTGGCTTACGCTTCGGCCGTGGCTGCGTCAGCCTTCTCGGCCTTCGGCTTTGGCGCGTACACCGGCATTTCGCCGATGCCCTGGCTGGCGAGAATCTTCACCACGCGGTCCGATGGCACAGCGCCCTTGCTGAGCCACTCACGCGCGCGCGCTTCGTTCACGGTGATCGTCGCCGGATCGGTCAGTGGGTTGTAGGTGCCGATCGTCTCGATGAAGGCGCCGTCGCGCGGGGCGCGCGAGTCCGCCACCACGAGCCGGTAGGCGGGCTGCTTCTTCTTGCCGACGCGACGAAGTCTAATTCGTAACACTGAGTTCTATCCTCCAAACATACGCAGGAACCCGGCGCGGTTGCCTGTGAAGCTCTGCATGATTTTCTTCGCCTCTTTCCACTGGTTCAGCAGCTGATTCACTTCTTGCGGCGACGTGCCGCTCCCCGTCGCGATCCGCCGGCGCCTGCTGCCGTTGATGATCTCCGGATGCTTGCGTTCCTGCGGCGTCATAGCATACACCACCGCCTCGGCCCGCTTCCAGAACCCGTCGTCGAAGCTGTCGACCTTCATCTGGCGCTTCATCTGCCCCATGCCCGGGATCATGTCGACGAGCTGGTTAAGCGGCCCCATCTTCTTGATCCGCTGGAACTGGACGATGAAGTCGTTGAGGTCGAGGCTCTTCGACTTCATCTTTTTTTCAATGTCTTGGACGTCCTGCTCGCTGATGGCATCTTTCGCGCGCTCGATCAGGCCCAGCATGTCGCCCATGCCGAGGATCCGTGAGGCGAAGCGGTCCGGAAAGAAGGGCTCCAGTGCATCGGACTTCTCGCCCGTACCGAGAAACTTCACGGGCAGTCCGCTCACCGCGCGAATCGACAGCACGGCCCCTCCGCGGGCGTCGCCGTCCATCTTGGAGACGATGATGCCGGTTACGTTGAGCTGCTTGTGGAACTCTTGCGCGACATTCACGGCTTCCTGGCCGGTCATCGCATCGAGCACCAGGATGGTCTCGTTCGGGTCCAGTGCCGCGCGCATCGCCGAGACTTCGCTCATCATCTCGTCGTCGATGGTGGAACGGCCTGCGGTGTCCACGATGACGACCGTGGCGCCCTGGCGCCTGGCCTCCGCGAGCGAGGCGGTGCAGAGGTCGGTTAGAGATTGGCCTTCAGATGGCTCGAACACCGGCATTCCGAGTTGCTTGCCCAGGGCTTTCAACTGCTCGCCGGCGGCCATCCGGTACGGGTCGGCGGCAATCAGCAGCGGGCGCGCGCCCTGTTTGCGCAGATGCAGCGCCAGCTTGGCGGCCGTCGTCGTCTTCCCGGAGCCCTTGAGCCCGATGAGCATGATGACGGTAGGCGGCTTCGAAGCCAGCTGCAGCGTCGATTGGCTGCCGCCGAGGATGCTCACCAACTCCTCGTTGACGATCCCAATCACCTGCTGCGGACCGCTGAGGCTCTTCAGTACTTCTGCGCCGAGTGCGCGCGCGCGGACGGCGGCGATGAACTGGCGCACCACTTTGAAATTGACGTCCGCTTCGAGCAGGGCGACGCGGACCTCGCGCATCGCTTCGTCGAGATCTTTTTCCGTGATGGTGCCGTGGGATCCGAGCTTCTGGAAGACGCCAGAAAGCTTCTCGGAGAGGGAGTCAAGCATTACCGGCATTGTATCAGGGGCGAGGAGCGCGGCAACGTCCGCTGCTCAGCTGAAGCTGGCGGGTCAGCGGCGGAGGGGTGGAGGACTTGGGCGTGGTACCAGTGGCGGTGGCTAGGGCGCGGCCCGCACGCTCGCGGGCGCTGGCAGCTGATCTTGCGGGATCACATGCCAGACCTGCACACCCGGGTTCTCGTACATCTTCTCAAGACTGCCGTTGAGGCCGTTCTCGAACTTCGTCAGGCCGCTGGCCGGGTAGTCGAAGCGCTCTTCGTCGCCGACAATCACCCATTCGACGTCGTAGGTCTTCAGTATCTCTCTTGCACGGTAGGGATCGGTCGTGGAATAGAACTCTTTAATGTCGGCCTGGCGTTTCTGCACGTACGGGCCGAATTTGCCGCGCTGTTGGATCTGGTGGAAGTCCCAGCCGCTGACCGTTGGCAGCCCGGTGTAGATCGAAACGCGGCTGCCCAGGCTGCGGTATGACGGCCCTACCGCCTCCATGGTTGTGGGTGATCCCTTGATGTTCGCGCGGATCCAGTTGATCCCGTCGCGCGTGTACGACATGTTGTACGTGCCGCCGCGTCCCTGCTCGTTGGGACCGTTCACGTACGGTCCGCCTTTATCGAGGAACGCGAGCCCGTCATTGCTGGCGCCCTGCGCGGGATTGAAGCGGTTGTGGATCCGCGCCCGCGTGCCGAAGTACGGGAACACGAGCGTCAGTGCCAGCATGAGCACGGCGACCATCGCGAACGCGTAGCGGGGCACGCGCACCACCCTGGCATTGAATGCACTGGCGCGTCGCAGGAACGCCTCCTGCGGCTGCATCACCGCGAACAGGTACCAGAGGGCAAACGCCGACACGACGCCCCATATCATCCAGACGTGTAGGTAGAACTTGAACACGGTGTTCATGCGGCCGATGTCGCCGTCGAGCGTCAGCAGCTCGACTCCCCCACACAGCCCCAAGCCCAGCGCGATCATGGCGTACACGAAGAGCAGCACGGGCGCTGTGGGACTCGGGCTGCGCACTTCCCGGATCGAGACCAGTGCGACGATGACGAGACCGATCGCTGCGAGGCCGACGACGCCGTAATCGTGGCGGGCCGCAAGCCAGATGATCGCCGCAGCTCCGACGACCAGCATCGCCATCGCGGGTGCGGTTTCGCTCGGATGTCCGCGATGCGTCCGTCCGAAGAAGACAGTGCGCACAACCCCCGCCCGCGTCATCGAGCGGTTGAGCGCGAAGAGCAGGAAGCCGATGATGAAGAACAGCATGACGCCGAAGTGGCTGAGGTAGTCACCCAGCGCCGTCGTCTGCTCGGACTGGTGGAAGCCGTTGTACGCCTGGCTGTAGTTCCGGGCGAAGGGCGCGAACGCCTCGTACGACACAGCGCCCATGACGACGATCTTGAGCATGCCAAAGCCGAGCGCCTTCCCGGAGAAGCTGCCGTATTTCGCACGCTCGGCGATGAGCAACGCCGCCGCGCCGAGCAGCAGGAACGGCGGGTAGTCCCAGGAATTGATCCATCGCAGCGCGCCGACGATCACACCCAGCACAACGACGATCGCCCAGCTTGAGATCTCGCGCCTGCGGGATTGCTCGCGCGAGCCGGCGGGATTGAGGTGGGAGAAGTTGAGCACGACGCCCAGCGCCACGCCCGCGAACGTCATCGCGAACGGGATCGCCATGAGATGGGCGTGGAGGTCGGCGAAAAGGAACGTCCAGAACGGGAACTCCGTGATCGGCTGCACTTCCTGCGGCCGCGCGGCAAGCGCGCGACTGGGCGCCCACCAGTCGTAGCCATAGACCACGTCGCGGAAACTGCCGCTGAAGATCGTTTCTTTCAGCCCGCCTGCAATCGCGATTGCGCCGCCGAGCAGTGGAAAATTCAGATGCCAGTCGCTCTGCTTCGTCAACTGCTGTTCCAGCACGCCGACGGCGCGCAGGTTGCCGGCGACGAGCACCAGGAAGATCGCGAGCAGGCCCGCGATGATCGGACCGTTCGCGCTGATCGGCATCCGTCCGGGCCGGCGGCGCATCAGGCGCCGCGTCGATTCCGTGAGGTTGTACGTCAGCGAGAACGTCGCCGACGCGGCCAGGGCGAAGAACATCGGCACGACGAGGTTGTACGCGACCTCGGGCACGATGCCCAGCAGCTTAGTGACCGTGGCGGAGATGAACTGGCCGTAGTAGTAGTAGTTCAAGTAGCCGCCGGCATTCCACGGGTCGATCGGCCCCTGCGACATGTCGGTGGTCTTGGTGACCGCGGTGAAATAGGCGAGGTCCATCGGCTTCTCGCCCCCCTGGGACGGGTGAAAGAGGTCTGGATTCTGTATGCGCAGCCAGTACGCGCCGAGGAACGCCAGCAGGAAGATCGTCTCGGCCAGCAGGACGAAGCGCCAGCGCTCCTTCACCCACGGCGCGATCTCGTTGCGCCACCATGCCGCTGTCGCGATGCCGACCGCCACCATCAGCGTCAGCCCGGCCGCAATCTCAAGGCGTGTGAAGTGCAGCACGCCGTGGCTCGATGCGAAATACGCTACGTACGACAGTGCGAGGATGCCGAGGGGCTTCGTCAGCAGGAAGCCGCGATCGGGCAGCCCCCGAAACGCCACGAATGAGAGGGGTACGAGCGAGAATGCCGCCAGCTCCATCACCAGCAACCAGAAGAAGAGCGGGTGACGGTTGATGAAGTTGCCGGGGTGATAGATGTCGGAGAACGTGCCGCCCGCCTTCTGCGTGGCAAGCACATCCGGGCGGAAGAGGATGCCGTTCTGCGCCGAGTCGCCTGGCAGGGCGTTGATCCCCGGCACGAACGCATCCGCGTGCAGCACCTGGATCGCTTTGGCCCCTGAATAGCGGTCGGTCTTCCTGTAGATCGTGACCTGCGGATGGTCGTAGACGGAATACGACTCCTCCGCGCCGGTATCATTCAGTTCGTGGCCGAAGATCGACGGGTACGACGTGAACTCCGCGACTTTGTCAAAACCAAGTGCGCCCGACTCGAGCGTCTCGTAGTACTTCGACGTGACCGGCCACGCCGCCGGCACCCGCGTGATCGTTCCCGAGAGACGCCGGCTGCTCAGCGCGATGTAGTCTACCTTGTCGATATCTGAGAGCAACTGCTCGATGCGAGCCGGCGTGTCAACCTCGAAGTTCTGGAACTCGACGGAGCCATAGGAGACTACCGGCACGCGGGGCTGCCCCGTCGGCACGCCGTCATCCCAGTGCTCGTGACCGATCACCGAACCTTCGGGCACATTCTGGTAGATCCACACCGAGGCAGCGGCGCGTGTCACGGGCTCGCGGTAGATCTGATAGAAGGCGAGCCCCATCAGCGTCGTGAATACGACGATGGTCACGACGCCCGCTCGCACCGCGACCGGCAATGCGGGTTTCAGCGGTGCCAGCCGCGTTCCGAGTGCGCCGAGCCGGTCGAAGGCCGGTCCGGACGATGCCCACTGCCATGCCTGGTACATGAGGAACGCCGCCAAGACCGTCAGCCCCGGGTAGAGCGGGAGGAAGTAGCGCATGTACAGGGAGAACTGGGCGCCCATATAACCGAAGTAGCCCAGCACCCAGGCCAGCGGTATGAGCCAGACCCCCTGGCGCTTCGTCACCGCGTAGATGCCGGCGAAGATCACGCCGAGCCACGCAGTCACGCCCAGCGCCGGACCCATACCCCAGGCGATCATCTGCTGAGCAGGCCAGATCCACTTCGAGCGGCCAATCCACTGTACGTTTGGCGGGAACGCCCCGTCGCCGCTCAGCAGTTTCTGCTGGCCGCTCTGATCCTGGATCCAATGCTGGTTCATGATGTCCGGGTATACGAGCGGCAATAGACCAATATGTCCGGACCGGAACGCGAGCAGGTCGCCAAAGCGCGGCGTGTTGAATGCATATGGCATTGCGATGCGGAAGGCGATGAAGCCCGCAAGCAGTGCCAGGAGCGAACCGAAGATCAACCGCAACACCGACGCATTGAGCGCCACGCCATCTCGCGACTCCACATATTCGGGCCTGTCGCCTGCCCAGAGCGGTGCGATGAAGGGATGCACGCCCTTCCAGCAGTACACCGCTACGGACAGCACGACCACCGGTAGCAGCGACACAGCCGTGATCTTGCATGCGGCGGCGAGACCTGCGCCCGCCCCCGCCAGCAGGAAGTCGCGCCACCTGCCGTCCTGCGCCGATCGGATCGCGAACAGGAGGGTAAACGCCGTGAAGAACGCTACGAACGGGTCGACGACGAAGAAGTGGGCGTTTTGGATCGGAAACGCGGACAGCGCATAGAGGAACGCAGCCAGCAGGCCGACATGGCGGTTCGCCAGCTGGCGCCCAATCAGGAAGACGAACAGGACCGTCCCGAGGTCGAAAAGCCCGGAGAGAGCACGGCCGCTGCGGTTGTAGTGGTCGTAGTTGTCGTAGTCGTCGAAATACCCCAGCGAGAGCATGCTCAGCTTCGACGCGACGACCTTGTTCAGGAACAAGGGCAGCGTCCCGTAGACGAACGTCGTCTGCTTGCCGCCGTCGGGCTTCTTGATGTTGTAAGGGTTCGCCGCAGAGGTATCCGTATCGAAGTAGTTGGCGATGCTGCTGGGCCCGTGAGTGTCGGCGCTGATCTGTGTCAGGAAGCGCTCGTCCGGGTGAAGATGGCCATTCGCGTCCCAGTTCACGTGGTTCAAACGCAAGAACGCCGCGACAAGCAGGATCCCGATCATGCCCGCCGCCGTCAGCGCACGGGTCCTGTCTGCGAAGAGCGCGCCGAGCTTGATGCGCGGCAGGGTGCGTGGCGCGCGCGCCTCCGCTTCGAACGCATCAATCGCAGACGAGGGGTCATGAAATGGCGAGGTCTGTTCGCTCATACACTATCTTCGTCAGGCAGGCACGCCTGGATGCTAGACGAACGCACGGAATCATATCAGAGCAGCGCGATTTGCGTCTATTCAAGAGCATCGGAGACCTCCTGTCCCGCTTGTGGCTTTACGCGCCCTCTGGTCGCATGACACGCCTAGACGCGTTCAGGAGGGGGAGCAGATGGCTGATATCACTAAGCCGACGCGTGCGGGCGGCGCGTGCGTGCAGCGGGAGTCGTTGAGCGTGGCGACGAGGCGGAGCAGGGGCGCGGCGACGACGGAAAGCGCAGCTACCGGCAGCGCGGCGGCGACGGCGGCGCCTCTAGCCCACGCGGTCTCATCATCGCACAGCCGAACCTCGACGTTGCGGTGACGGCGGCGTGACGGAGGGACCCCTCGGCGATCATGTTGCGGGCTGAACCGCAGGGTGTCCGTCTGGGCCCGGCGCCGTGCGCCGCGCTTTCTCAAAAGTGTCCGCGCACATACTATGGCGCCGAGACAGAGGAGGCTGGATCTTGCGCCTGCACCTTCAAGACGACTATCTGCAGCGGCTTAGTGCGACGATCGAGGGCGGTGCGCATGATGCGGTGCTTGGCGTCGGTCGGCGCGTGAGGCGGCACTGGATCGAGGCCACGGGCTTCGCCGCAGTGCTGGCCGTATCGGTCGCCGTCCGCGTCGTCCACCTTGGGACAACGCCGCGCATCCTCGCCGGCGACGAGCTCGAGAACCTTCGGACCGCCATCCGCGTGAACACGGGCACTGGGCCCGGCGTGTTCGGCTTCGATTGGGGCCGATCGGCCAGCACTCAATCTCTATCCCCTGGGCCTGGACGGTCCGCGTCTTCGGTGGCTCCGTCGCCGACTTCCGCATGTCCCGGTGATCATCAGCCTGTTGACGATCATCCTATTCTACGCCGTCGCACGCGACACGATACGCGCGGCTGCCGCGCTCGCGGCGATGATGCTGCTGGCGACGGACCTCCGGTCCCTCAACTTCTCGCGCACGGCCTGGGACAACATTTACGCGGCACTCTTCGCCATTGGCGCCTGTTGGACGACAACGCGAGCGCTCAAGACCCCGGGCCGCGCCGCGTTCGCATGGTGGGCCGGCTCAGGGCTCTTTGTGACGGCAGGGCTGTACGGATACTTTCCGGGCCGCTGATCTTTATCTCCGTCACGCTCATCGCCATCATCGCGGTCGCTGCGGGGGAGGTGCCGTGGCCAGATCCAGGTGTGGCTCACCGCAGCGGCGATGAACATCAAGAGGGCGGTCCGGAGCAGAGGGGCAGCAGCCCCTTCCAGCCGGGAGCGCTTCGGCGCTCACCTGGCTTCCCGTCCTTGGGCAACGTCATGGTAGGTGTCGGTTGCGTGCCGGCCTAGATCTCAGAGCGGCGTCGCCTTTGTCAAGCTCGCGGCAAAGCTTGTCGCAACATTGCTGGATCGACAATCATTCACACCAAGCGTAGGGAATCCACTTCAGGCACCGCAATGGACGTGACCGCACCTGAGCCGGAATGGACGGGCGCGCGCCGGTCGACCGCGACCGAGCGGTTGTCTGCGCTGGCCGCCGTGTCCGTCCTCGCGTACTGGTCATTTTGGCGCACGCCGGTTCGACCTGCGTCAGCGCGGGTCGATGTCCTGTTCGACATCGCGAACTGGGCGGTCGCGGGCGCTGCCGCGCTCCTAGCGCTTGCCGCGGCCGCTAGCTCGACCCGGAAGACGCACGCAATCGGGCCGATGGGCCGAATCGCCGCCACAGTGCGCCGGTTGCCCCGATGGGCGATCGCACTGCCGCCCTCGCTCGCGGGCTCGTACGTCGTCGCGCGAATGGCGCTGACGCCCGACTCCTCCGCGACCTACTGGGGTGCATTCGCCCTCTGGGCAGGATCGATCGCGACCCTGCTCGCATCGTTCGGCGAGCCGCTGTCGTTCCGTTTGCCGCGTCTAGACGCTTGGCGCGAGTCCCTGCTTGCCGCCGTTCGATCCGAGTACGCGTTGGTCGCCGCGCTCACGGCGGTCGCGCTGGTGATGCGCGCGACGTGGCTGAGCGTGGCGCCGCCGCTCATCCACGTCGACGAGGAGGCCATCGGGTTCGACGCCTGGCTTGCGATCCACGGTCAACTCGGCGACCCATTCGGGATCAGCTGGGGCGCGAATCCCTCCATGGGGTTCTACCTGATCGGCGCGTTCCTGCGCGTCTTCGGCGGCGACATCGTGTCCGTGCGCCTCGCCTCGGCGGTCTTCGGCGCGGCAGCGATCCCGATGATGTACCTGCTCCTGCGCGAGATGTTCGGCCGCTGGCAGGCGCTCGCCGGCGCCGTGTTCATCCTCGGCTACGACCTGCACCTACAGTTCAGCCGCGTCGGCCTCAACGTTGTGTGGGACACGCCCACCATGGCAGCGGCGATGTACTTCGCGTATCGCGCGTCGCGCGACGGGCAGGCGTTCGACTTCGCAGCGAGCGGAGTGGTGTGCGGTCTGGCGCTATACCTCTACCACGGCACGCGCGTCGTGCCGGTTGTGATCTTCTTGTATTTCGCTTACATGGCGCTGTTCCGCTGGCGCTTCGCGCGTGACCACGCCGGACATCTCGTGCTGGCGGGCCTGGCCTTCCTCGTTGCGGGGTTGCCAATCATCGCGTTCTACATGACGGACCCGCACGCGTTCTGGGCGCGGCTCGACGACATCGGGATTTTCCAGTCGAGCTGGTTCGACCAGCAACGCGCGCTGGGGAGGAGCGGGGAGTCGATCCTGTGGAGCCAGACGCGCCACGCGTTCGGCGGCTGGTTCTACTATGCGGACACTTCTCCGTTCTTCTTCTACACCCCGTCGAAGCCGCTCCTGCAAGGTCTCGCGGTGATCCCGCTGATCGCCGGGATCGTCTACTCCTCTCTGCACATCGACGACCGGCGCTACGCGCTCCTGATCGTCGGATTCGTCGTCCCGACGTTCATCGGCGGGGCGCTGACCATCGGACCGCCGAACGCACAGAGGCTGTTCGGCGCGGTGCCCTCGGTCGTGGCCTTGATCAGTGTAGGGCTGTGGCAGCTCGGGCAGCGCATCCTCGGCATGCGGCCGGCGCTGGTTGGCGCCGTTACCGTGCTTTCCGCCGCCAGCCTGGCGAGCGCGGGCGCGTGGACCTACTACAGCGCCGCGCAGGGCAATCTCCAGTACGGCGTGCTCGTGACGACGGTGGCCGAGCGGTACATCCTCTCTTTGCCCGCCGAGACGCGGGTGTACTGGTTCGGCGCGCCGGGAGTCACTGCGGAGTTCTCGGAGCTCACCATGCGCGGGCGCCACCCAATTGAGGTGTTCGACTCGGTGCCAAACGCGGTCAAGCCGGTCACGCGCGCGTCGCCCTCGGCTTACGTCTTCATCGTGGGGCGCGACGCACGGATCCAGGGCGTCATGAACGCGTGCCCAGGGGGACTGGTGCGGACCGTCTCGTTCAAAGGGCAGCTCATCCTCAGGTCGTACGAGCTGAAGTCGGCGAATACGTGCAGACCACCCGTTGGCCCGCCCGACACGGTACGCCGGGCGATCATCATCGCCGCAGCGCCGGTCACGGACTTCGCCGACAACACGAACGCGCAAACGCAGCCCGGCGAGCCGGCGCCACCGTGCGGGTCAAGCCGGCAGCCCATCTGGTACGCGTTCACGCCGGCGGCGGACGGGACGATCGTCGCGAACACCGATGGGAGCCTGGTGCACACCGTGTTGACGGCCTATACGGGCGCGTCCGATGACGGCCTGCACGCGATCGCGTGTGCAGACGCGGCAAGCAGCGCGCGCGCCGAGGTGCAGTTCCCCGCGACGACCGGGACGACCTACTACTTCCAGATCGGTTCGAGCGCCGATGCCGTCCTGCCCAGCGCCGTGATCCAATTCAACCTCCTTCCACTCCAGCCCTCTAGGGCGGCGCCATAAGTTTGGGGCGGTGCTGGCGCCACGACGACTGAGTGCTCCAGCTCCGATCATCAGGGAGTCAACACGATCAAGTGATCGCGGGGCTCGAGACTGTTGACAACCGGGCATTCCTATTCGCCACAGGCCACTCGGAGGCTGTGGTGGACGAAGCTCGTCAGCTCATAAGGCAAGCCACCTGAAGCGAACCGGCGCGACGTTCCTGTTCGGGCCGGCACTGCAAGCAATTGGTGACCATCTCGTGACAAACCCGCACGCGACTCAGCCGTACAGGGCGACACCAGATACCACGACGAGCGCAATGGAGCTGACTCCGGCGGCACGCACAACACGAATATCGTGTGCCTCGCCCGCGACTAGCGCGGAGCGTTAGAGCGGACCCCACTCGAGAATCGTCTTGGATCTCGTCGGGAGACTGGTGCGACAGCGCATCGGCGAACGCGGTGTACGGCAAACAGTGCGTGATGAACTGGTCCAGGGTGTGGTGGCGCCGGCACGCGCGCACACGGCGGCGGTGCCGGGATGCGATGCGCTTGCCGCACATCTACGGCGTAAGGCGGTCGCTGGGGATGATTTCGCGTGCGCCGCTGGGGAGTTGCCAGCGGAGGAAGAGTTCGGCGTAGCCGCCTACGTTCCGCATCCGCACCTCGATGTCGTGCGTTCCGGCGGCCAGTGTCAGCTGTTTCTCGCGGTCCGTCACATCGACGACTACTTGGCCGTCGATCAACAACGACCCCGTATCGACGGCAGCGAGGAAGAAAGTGTACAAGCCGGTCTCCGGCGCGTCGATACGGCCTTTCCATGTCGCGCTGAAGTTGCTGCCAAACGGCAGCTCTTCGTGGTTGTAGAAGGCGACGAAAGGATCGAGCTGCTGGAAGGCGGGTGGTCCGCTGAAGCCGGTGTTGTGATAGAAGGTCGCAACGAGCCCATGTCGCGTCTCGACAGCGTCGCCGGAGAAGAGATTGCCGGCCGCGACGGGTTGGCCTTGATCGAGCAGGACGACCTCTCCCGGGCTGTCGATATTCGCATCGATGCTGATCGTACGCAGGCCGCGGTACGGCGGGCTGGCGAAATCGACGCGACCGTTGCCGGCACCGACCTCCTGCCCATCGATGCGGAGCGTGATCGCGCCGGGAGCGACGACGCTGAGGACGTGGCTCTGATAGTCGGAGAAGCGGATGACGCCGGACCAGCGAGCGTGGAAGGGGAAGGGAAGCGGCGGCGGCGGCGACAGCCAATCGAAGTCGAGTTTTGGCTCGCGGCGGGTGACGGGCGCTGTGGCGGGACGCTCGTACGAAGCGCGCACGCCCTGTAGTCCCACGATCGCGTCGGCGGGGACGTCGACCTGGTAGACGACAGGCTCCGCGCCCTCGCCGGGCGGGCGGATCGCCGTGACGGCGGCGGCGGGGTAGAGCGTCTTGATCCAGTCGGCGTCAGGCTGTTTCGTGGCGTCGAGCAGGACGAGAGTCGGCCGGTCGCCACCGAAGGGCACGTCGCGTGAGAGATCCATCTGGTATTGGCTCAGCTCGCCCGCTGACGGATCGACATACGTGATGACGGGCGACAAGAACAGACTTGATATGAGGATCTTGTGGTTCTTCTCGGCGCCGCTCATCCGCTGCGCGACGAGCGTGATGTCGGTGTTGAACGCTCTCCAGGCATCGGCACCCACGAGCTGCACATCGAAATAGTCGTGGAAGTTCGTTGTTCCGGCCTCGGCTAATAGGAAGATGGTGACCGCCGCCGTTACGCCGAGCAGGGCGGTGCGCGCGAGTTCGGAACGCGTCCGCCAGCCACGGGATGCGTCGCCGGTGTCGTCCTGATCGCGGACCCGAGCTGATGCAACACGCCAGAGCTCTGCGAGCGGAAGCGCCGCAAGCATGGCGATCGCGGGCGTGATGGCGACCGTCCGATACGCCTGTGGCGCCTCGAAATCGACCGACCAGATGCCGCTCTGCAACGTGATCGCCGCCCAGATCAGCAGGAGGAAATGCGGGGAGCTCTTGACGCGCCAGAGCGCATATCCGACGCCAAGGACGAACAGGAAGCCCGTGTAGGTGTCCAGCATCGGCTCACCGGGAATATTGTGGCGGCCATTCCGGTCACCCCGCGAATTGAACATGAGGAGATGCTTCTTGGTCGATTCAAAGGCCACGTGAAGCGCCTCGCCCGTCGAGCGGCCCTTCGTGATCGATACGGTGTTGGTCCGCGCGTTGAACTGATCCCAATGATGGATCGCCCAGTCGCCGAGCGGGGCGTAGACGATGATCGCCGCGACAGCGAAGATGCGGAGCCCCGTCACGAGTCTCGCCCAGGGCAACACGCGCTCGAAGATCATGTGGTGGGCGAGGTAGAGCACAATGACAACCGGGACGAGGATGAAGCCGTAGTAGCCCTGCAATCCAACCGCCGCCATCACTCCGGCAGCGGCGAAGTTCCACCGGCCGTTGCCCTTGAGGCCTCGCACAAGAAAGTAGAACGTTGCCACCATGAACAGCGGAGCGAAGATCCCGTGCGTGGCGAACCGGCTGAAGTTCACATGCCAGCGCATGACCGCAAGGAAGAAGGCGGAGAGCACGCCGACGCGATGGTCGAACAGTTCCCGCGCCAGGAGATAGACGAAGATCACGTTCAGCACCCCAGCCAGCGTCGTCACCGCGCGCAGCGAAGTAACGTTGTCCCCCAGGATCCTGAGCGCAGCCGCGAACGCATAAAAAAACAGCGCCGGCAGTTGCGTCTGTCCACTGACGAAGATCGGGTGCTCGCCGTGGAGGATCTGCCGCGCTACGAGGCCATTCTGTGCCTCGTCGAACCAGATGCCGGAAGGCTCCGATGCGATCTCATACAGGCGGAACGCGAAGCCGAGGCCGATCGCCGCAATGAGCAACCACCACCAGGCGATGGCTTGCCAGGAGGCCGCAAGGTCGCGGGCAAGCTGCCTGGGCTGGCGCAGCGTCGAGCTGTTGAGCGCCGGGAGCGTCAGCGAAGCCGACTCGTCGCTCTGGCGAACGCGCCAGGTCACCACGACGAGGATGATTGTGGCTACGACGAAGTAGATGACGCCGCGCGTGATGTGCTGCTGGCCTTCGAGCAGCTGGACGCCGGCATACGTGATGCCGAAGGCAAGGAGGACGCCGGCCAGCTCGAGCGCGCGGATCGCGAACTCTCGTTCCATGCGCAGGCCGAGCACGCTCGGCAGCTCAGCGCCGGGGACGTTCTTCGCCACTGATCAGCGCCTTTGCACGGCTCGCGCCTCGCGCTGTCGGCGAAATCGACCGCGCAGCGCGTACCACACCGTGAGCAGCACGTACTTGGCGGAGTTCGAGACGCTTGCCGACGACGACTCGGCGGTGTATTTGGTTGGGATGGCGACTTCTTCGATGCGGAAGCGCCGGGAGAGGACGGCATCGATCAGCATCTGGCTGTCGAATACGAACGCGTTGG
>JALYKW010000034.1 GCA_030774575.1 Chloroflexota bacterium
CACGATTGTGCTCTCTGTAGTGTAGGCTCGTGAACGGCGGGTGGTTGACCCTACTATTGTGTGGTCTCGTGCCATTTGATGGACATGTCGCCACCCGCCGCTCTCGCTAGGGCTTGACCTAATAGGAGCCTGGTTAACTGACCCGAGAGAGCCCCGTCAGCCCTAGCAACGGCCAGGTCCTTAGTTGCTAGGAGGCACGATGATTAGCATCGGAGTTGATGCGCACAAACAAGTGCACGCCGCAGTCGCCGTCGATGATGCGGGACGAGAGCTCGGCCAGTGGCGCGGGCCCAACAGCAAGAACGGTTGGCTTCGCCTGGCGGCGTGGTCTGATGAATTCGGACCCATACGTCGGTGGGGCATCGAAGGCGCCTGGAGCTACGGGCGTGGGCTCGCGCAACATCTCGTCTCCACCAGCGAGACGGTCTACGAAATCAACAGTCGTTGGACCGCGTTCGGGAGACGACGCGGCAAGAAACCGGATAAGTCTGACCGTCTTGATGCCCGCGCCGTGGCGCTATTCGTCCGCCAGGAAGCACCGGCGCTACCCGTTGTGCACGCCGATGACGAGACGGCGGTGCTGGATCTGCTCTGCAGCGAGCGTGAGGCGCTGCTGGTAGATGCTGGGCGCCTGCGGAACCAGCTTCATGCTCTGCTGATGCAGGTCGACCCGGAATACCAGTCACACCTGCCACGGCTCGATTCCGTCGCCGGCCTCAAAGCGATCACCGGCTATCCGCTGCCGAGGGCCGACGGCCTACCGCGACGACGCGCCGCGAGCGTTCGCCGGTTGGCTGTACGCCTCACCATCGTGCTGATCCAAGCGGACGACCTCGCCGAGCAGATCGAGGGACTCGCTGCCGGGCGCTTCACGCCACTAACACAGCTCTGCGGCGTCAGCCTCCTCACGGCGGGCACGCTCGCAGGGATCTTGGGACCAGGCCGACGCTTCAGCAGTGATGCTCGGCTCGCAGCCTATGCTGGAGCCGCACCGCTAGAAGCTTCGTCCGCGGGCGCCGTACGGCATCGCCTGAATAGAGGAGGCAACCGGCGATTGAATGCCGTGTTGTATCGCATCGTGTTGACGCAGGCACACCACTCCGAGGAAGCCAGAGCGTATCTCAATCGCCGCGTCAGTGAAGGCAAGACGCGACGCGAGGCTCGGCGCGCGCTGAAGCGGTACGTCGCCCGCGCGATCTGGAGGCTGTGGCAACAGTGCGAACTGCCGCAGTCGGCGTCCGCCGCTCCGTGCACGGCCGCATGAAACCTCAACAGAAAACGGACCGCAGCGAAACCGCCGAGGTCCGTCTCCCGTCTTGACGAACATTATTTTAGTGGAAGGCGACGAATTTGGCACTACCCCTTGAACATAGGAGCGTCCATCGTGCAATCTTTCCTGTCCTAGAGTTGCCGTCTCGTACGCCGCGGCGGTCAGCACTCAGAGACATGCGGGCGGCGCGGTCTTAGCAGCCCAGCGTCGCGATCCTCCATAATGGCGCCATGCCGATGACGATCAGGTACGCCACGCGCTCCGACGGTGCCCGAACGGCGTACGGAGTAATGGGCCAGGGGCCGCTACTCGTCTCCCCACCGGGATGGGTCAGCCACCTCGAAGTCTTTGATGAAACCGTCGACGGGCGCGCGTTCGCATCGCGGCTGGCGGAGCGCCACACACTGGTGATGTACGACCGGCACGGCTGCGGGCTATCTGACCGCGACCGCACGGACTTCTCTGTAAACGATGATCTCCTCGACCTGGACGCGGTCATCGATGCGTTGGGCGTACCACGCGTCAGATTCTTCTCGTACTCTTCAGGCGGGCCGCCGACCATCAAGTTCGCGGCCAAGAATCCGGAGCGCGTAGAGCGAATAGCCTTCTTTGGCACCTCGGCTGGCGGCCGCGAGCTGACGCCAGAGCAGCTTGCCATGCACACCGCCGTCATCGCGCTCGTACGGGCGCACTGGGGGATGGGCTCCAAGGCACTCACCGAAGCGATGATCGGTGCGTTCGCCGGTCAGCCCGTCTCGCCGCAGGTCGCCGAACAGTTCGATCACTTTACACGAATTGCGGCGACGGGTGAGATGGCCGCCCTGCTCATGGACCCGGATCCCAGTCGAAACGACGTGCGAGAACTCGTTCCGTCGTTGACGATGCCCACCATCGTGCTGCACCGCCGCGGCGATCAGATCATCCGGTTCGATGAGGCGCGCAAATTGGCGATGCTGCTGCCGAATACGCGCCTTGTGCCGCTTCAAGGCAGCAATCACATCCCTTGGGCGGATGACGTCGAGTCATTGCTCCACCCCGTGCTCGCCTTCTTGTCCGGGGACAACGCCACGGCAGTAAATACTCCCAGTCCATCTCGCGCGCCATCCGGCGTCCGCACGGTCCTGTTCACAGATCTCGTCGGGCATACGGAGATGATGCGTCGTCTCGGTGATGCGAAGGGCCGCGATGTACTCCGCGAGCACGAACGCATCACACGAGATGCGATCAAGCAGCACGCCGGGGCAGAGATCAAAACCGATGGCGACGGCTTTATGGTGTCGTTCGGCAGCGTCACCGCGGCCATAGACTGCGCGATCGCATTGCAGCGCGCGTTCGCTGCGCGGAACGTGGGTGGCGGGGAACCGCTGCACGTACGCATCGGCCTGAACGCAGGCGAGCCGCTCGAGGAAGATGGCGACCTCTTCGGCTCCACGGTGATCCTCGCGTCGCGCATCGCCGCGCAGGCCGGCGCGGGCGAGATCCTGATCCCTGAGCCCCTGCGACACCTTCTCGAGGGAAAGAGCTACGTGTATGCAGACCGCGGCGAGACGATGCTCAAGGGCTTCGAAGACTCCCTGCGCCTCTACGAGGTTCGGTGGGGCACGTGACGGCATAGGGCGGGCGGCGTCGCCGCGCCGCTTTCGCTATCCCGCCCGAGCCCGCGGGCCCGCACGATTCCGCTCTCTGTGTCGGGTACGTTCCACGGAGGTAACCCAGGCGAGGAGGCGCTATTGAGCCCCGAGCGCGGACGTGACTATGATACGTCCACCGGATGGAACGCACAGAGCTAGGAGGGCGGAAGTGCCAGCGACCAAGAAGGCGACCGCGAAGAGGCCAACAGCGAAAGCCGCCGCGAAGAAGTCGGCGACGAAGAGGTCGACCGCGAAGAACTCCGCGAAGCGAGCGGCACCTGCGAAGTCAGCAGCGAAGAATCGTACGAGTGCGACGCACATGAAACCGTCGGCGCAGATTAAGAACACGCTGGTGAAGTTCTACGACCAGTTCTCACGCGGAGACGCGGCGGCGCTCATGGATCTCATGTCCGGCGCGCGAGGCGTCCTGACGATCGGGACCGATCCTCAGGAGTGGTGGGACGAACGGAACAAGATGCGGCATGCGTTCGAGGCCCAATTGAAAGAGCTCGGCGGCGCCAGACTGGTGGCCGGCGCACCGAAGGGGTACGAGGAAGGTAGCGTCGGCTGGGCCTCGGACCGGCCCATCATTCGCATGCCGGACGGGACTGAGATCCCAACTCGTGTCACTGCCGTGCTTCATCGCGAGGGCGGCGGATGGAAGCTCGTCCAGACGCATATCTCGCTCGGGGTGGCCAACGAGGAAGTGGTGGGCCAAACGCTGACCATCTGACGGGCTTCCGGCCGGACACTGAGCCTCGTTGCGTTGAAGAGCGGGCGCGGGCAGCACAATCGGAAGCAGCGCCGAGACGATCCACTAACTGACCGTTGAGCAGCGGCGCGCCACCGAGCACACGATGACTGGCGGTCTGACGACATATCTACGGCACGCGCTCGTCGAGCTTGGGGCGCATGATGGCGCTTTCCTGCTCGTTCGGATCACTTCGAGCGCCGACAAACAGCGCCGGCGTCGCGGAGCGATTCACCGCCGCGTGCGGCACGCCAGCAGGGATGAACAGGTATTCAACAGGGTGCGCGACGTCGCGGTGCTGCAGCTGGTCGCCGGTCCATAGCTCTACTTCTTCGCCGCTGACCATGGAGAACGCCGACTCGTGGTGTTCGTGGACGTGCGCTTTGGTGCGTCCGCCAACCGATACCGGAACGGAGCCAAGCCATAACACCTTCGCGCCGACGGTCTCGGCGCTCACGCCCGGGGTGTACGACAGGCCTTGTTTGCCAGCGTAGCTCTCGCCGGCACGGACGACTCGGCCTGTGGTTCCACGTTGACTGTCAGTCATCCCAAACTCCGCTGCCGACGGTGTGACCTTGGAGACCAAGCTACGTCGAAAGCTTAGCGGCTCGTCAAACGGGCACGATCTGGTCATCGTGCGACGGCTGTCGCTCTAGGCAACTGCCACTGCGTAGATCGTGTGCGCGCCCGACAATCCCTTGAGTTCCACATCACGCGGCTCGCCGAACGTGCCGGCACCCACGCTGCTTTCGACGAGCTGGCGCAGCAGCGACGACACGAGGATCTCTCCGCCAACGGCCTTGCCGGCGACGCGGGATGCGAGGATGACATTCTTGCCGTAGAAGTCGTCGCCGTCCTGGATCGCCTCGCCGGTCCAGGCGCGGCCGAGGCGCGCTCGGAGCCGATCGCGCATAATCTGCCCATGGAAGCGCCACCGGTCCAATACGCCACCACGAGCGACGGCGTCAGCATCGCCTGGGCCGAGGCGGGGCAGGGGCCTGCGCTACTTCAGCTTCCCATCACGCCGTTCTCTCACGTGCAGGAGCAGTACGCAGTGTATGAGGCTTCATTCGAGGCCTACGCGCGGTCGTTTCGCCTGGTCACCTACGATGCGCGCGGCACGGGTATGTCCGAACGCGACGTTACAGGCGTCTCGGCCGAGACGATGTTGGTGGATGCACTGGCGGTGATCGATGCGGCGAAGCTCGACCGATTTATCATCATGGCTGGTGGCGGAATCATATTGGCACTCTCAACGTGCCTTCGGATCGCAACCGCGTTTCCGGAGCGCGTGACACACGTGGTTCTCGACGCTCCGTACCTGAACGCCCGAGAGATAGCAGATACGCCCATGGGCCAGACGAATTTGGCCCTCGCCGAGTTGAACTGGACCGTCTACGTACAGACTCTTGTGCGCGTCCTCGTCGGGTGGGACTCAGCGACCTCGGACATGATCGAACCGCTGGCAAGCGCGATGGGGGGTTGGGTGGACCCGTCCGTCGGCATCCAGTACGTGAGAGAGGGGGAGACCGTGGATGTCGGCGACCTCCTGCCTCGTGTGCGTCAGCCGACGCTGATCCTAAGAAATGACCCATACTTCGTCCCTGCCCGCTGCTGCCAGCGGGTCGCCGCGAAGATTCGGGGGGCGCGGTATCGGCAATACTCGGACCCAACTTACGCGCTGGAGGCCGAGCTGATACACGAGTTCGTTGCTCAATCTGCATCGCTGCTAGCGCAGGACGCGCCCACCGCTCCGTCCGTGCGCACCGTCCTCTTCACCGATATGGTCGGGCACGCCGAGATGATGCAGCGCCTCGGCGACGCGAAGGGGCGGGACGTCTTGCGGGAGCACGAGCGCATCACGCGGGAGACGCTGAAGCAGCACGGAGGCGCGGAAGTGAAGACGATGGGCGACGGCTTCATGGCCTCATTCGGCAGCGTGACGTCAGCGATGGAGTGCGCGATCGCGCTGCAGCGCGCGTTCGCCGCGCACACTGCATCGATGCCGGAGCCCCTGCACGTCCGCGTCGGCCTCAACGCCGGCGAACCGATCGAAGAAGACGGCGATCTGTTCGGGTCAACGGTGATTCTCGCTTCCCGCATCGCCGCGAAGGCCGGCGCGGGCGAGATCCTCATCCCGGAACCAGTGCGGCATCTCCTCTCCGGCAAGAGCTTCGTGTTCTCGGACCGCGGCGAGTTCGCCATGAAGGGCTTCGACGATGCTGTACGGCTGTACGAAGTGCGCTGGCGAGAGTAGCTGCGACCATCCGGACAACGCACAACCGCCACGATGTTGTCATAGTGGGGTTCCTTGTCGTTCTTGATTCTCCAGCGCTTCGCGCCGCCAACGTTCCAAGCGGTGCGCTTGATCTAAGGGGCCCGCAGATCGAACATTCCGAAGACTCGACCTCCGCGTCGGGCTTCCGCATCGGGTTCCAAAAGGAGCATGACCATGGCGATTGGCGTGTACTTCGGAAGTCAATCAATGACCGCGCAGCGGTACAGCGAAGTCGTCAAGCAGCTCGAAGCGGCGGGCGCCGGCAGCCCAAAGGGCCGTCTCTACCATGCTTCGATCGGCGATACCAACGACTTGCACGTCTTCGACATCTGGGACTCACAGGCCGAGTTCGACGCGTTCGGCGCGGTTCTGATGCCCATCCTGGCGAAAAACGGCGTGAACCCGGCCCAACCGGTGATCATGCCGGTCCACAACATCATCAAGCCATAGCGGTTCGACCGCGTCCTACCAGCGGAACCCTGATGCCATGCACGATGACTTCCTCGTGTTGGCGTCGAAGCGCTTAAGCAATCGCAGCTGCTGGGATAGCCGCCCACTCGAACACCTCTCGCGCGAGCCGATCGCACTCACTGTCAAGGTCGCCGGGCCTTAGAGAGAGGTTCATCGTTGATTCGCGGACCTGAATGTTTGCGTTCCTAATCCGTTCGGTCGCTACCACGTCCGCGCGGTGCCTGGGGTAGATCAGCAATCCGCGTTCGACTCGAGTGGCGATGCAGTAGGCAAGCAGTTGATAGAGGTCATGGTTCTTGAACTCTCCGATCGATATTCGCTTGTACTTGCAATCCGCGGCGAGGACGAGATCCCCGTGCGAACGGACTAAGAGATCCGGCTGGATGACCACCCTACCGCCCTCGGTCAGGTGTAGCGACTCTTGAGCGAGCACGTTCATGCCGTAGACCGAGGCGCGTGCATTCAGGGCCTTGGTGACGAAGAGTTCAAAGAGCTTGTTCATGTCGATTAGGAAGGATTGAAATTCGATTCCGGCGGGATGCTCGGAGATCGAAGCCGCTTCCATGAACAGCCGGCACAAGGCATGCAATGAGCGATAGGACTCGTTGAGGCGATGGTATTGAACTCGATCGATGTCGTCGGAGACGAACGATGTCGGCGAGATCTCGTCCAAAGTCGCGTCGAGCCGAGCGAATCGCAGCCGGAGCTGATCCGGCAAGATCCAGTCTGCCAGCGTATGAACTACCTGCCGGATCAGCTGATTCTCGATGACGTCCCAGGTGAACTCGTCGAACCGGCAGTAGATGCGGTGGCGCAGGACGTAGTTGCGACGGATGTCCTCCGCGAAGACGATGCGCCCTCTCACGAATGCAAGATTGTCCTCTTGCTCCGCGTAGGCACGGTAGAGGCCGTTTTCGATCTGCCGCTCGACCGCACCGGCGAAGTAGCGGACCACGAACTCGACGATCTCGTCCTCGCGTGCGTAGCCAGTTAGGTCAGGGCGAAACTCAGGCGGTAGGTCATACGCCACCGAGAGCATGTGGAACAGACTTGCCACCGGCACCTTGGTCCGACACCTGATTGTCGTTTGGGTAGGTAGAACCACTACGCCGACGAACTGGTTGGGGTTCAGCGTGAACGCCTCGCCAACAGGCCGCCGCGCGATCGTGATTCTCTGGGACAACGTACTCGCAATGAACGATGCATCGTCCGCAGTGAGCGATCCAGTCCAGGTCTCGTATTCCGTCAGTTCAATCTGGGGTTGCATCGAGGGCCGGGGGCGCATCCGCGGGCGCCTGTAGCTTGAGCAAGTTGTCTAGCGCGAACTCTTGCAGCAACACAGCGCGATCCTGACGGTTGTAGAAGTACTCGGACAAAAGCGGCAGGATCGCGTGCTTCCATATGCGGGTGCGCCCAACGGGAGTGAGCATCTCGTCCTTCATCCAGTCAGGGCCCGTACGCAACCAGGCCCCCGCCTTCGTCAACGAGAAAACACGGAGTGTGCCTGGGTCACACGATCGGCACGTTCTGCTTCACGGGGCTGCGCCCGGGCTGTGACCTGTGCGAAGAGCGTCCGTAACGTGGACGATGTGGGATCGGCGGCGTCTTCTTCGCGGCCCGGTCAAAATTCTCGATTCTACGCTGCAGGCCGTATCCATTCGAGTACGGGCGTGGTTAGGAAGAACAAGAGCAGCGGCAAAGTTCCGGGCCACCCCCATTGACCGGAGCTGCGCCGCTGGTCTATTTCCCTCGTCTCATTATGTCGTCGATGTCCCAGCGTCGTTAGCGCGATGGCGGCTATGGCCACGCGCAATGACGTCGGCATCGTTTGGGCGTCGTTCCGCACCACATTGCGTGGCGACGAAGTGATCGTGAAACTTCAGCGGTTCGATGGGCCGGCTGAGTTCTTCGATGCATCTGGCAACGTGGTGAAGATCCTCGGTCCTCGATACCTTATCGAGTTCACACCTCCGCTACGCATTGACGAGCTTCACTACATCGTACAAATGGAGTGTTCCCCCGGCGTACTCGAACCCGCTTAGGCTCACACTGACTCGCTACCGGCAACGCCGTAACCTTGCTAGCCCGGCGCCGAATGGACGAACGTGATCAGCCAATTTCTCTGACGAGCGTCGACAACGTATCAGGCGCTCCCGAACATCGGGCTCATCGTCGACGTTGGATCGCAACGCGAGTCGGTCATGTACACCCTGTTATGTACACCGTGAAGATCAAGTTCGACGCCCTGTTGCTTGGGCAACGCCGTGAAAGGCGTTACGGCTTCGTGCCGCCGTTATTGCCCGGATCCACAGGAGTCTTGTGGTCTCCCGATGCGCCGGCAGCGGTGGGTTCCGGGTCCGGGCTGGGCGTCGGACTGGCCGGCGGTCCAGTGGGTGTGTGAGCCGCCGTTCCCTGCGGTGTGTTGCCCGACGCGGCGGCACGTGGTGTCGCCGTCGCTTCCGCGACCGCGCCAGCGTCGAGCGCAACGTCTACGGCGGTGGCGTGCAGATTCTTCTCCGCCGTGATCTCTCCGGAGACCGTTGCCGTTGCGCCATCGGCGATGATGCCCTTCACCTTCGTGAGCGCGTCGATGTTCACGTGCGTATCGCCCTCGCCATTCGTCAGCACAAATGCGTTGCCGTTCGAGCCGCTGATCGTGCCGGTCACGGTCACTAAGAGAGGACGGTTGTCTGACGCCTGCGTGCTGCCGGCCGCCGGCACTGCCACGCCTGACGCTGACGGCGGCTGCGCCTCTCCGGCCGGATTCGCCGCGTCGCTCTTCGTGCTCTCCTCGGAACCGACGAGCGGTATGTATGGCGAGACATATCCGGCCACCGTGGAAGCGAGGCCATCTCCGTCAACGGCGATTGAGGCAGCGGCGGCGCCGGACATGCTGGCGAAGACAAGCGCCACCACCGCACCGGCCGGAACGGTCAGCGAAGCGAAGCTCATCCGGCGGCCGAACCATGACGCGGCGCGCTCGCGCTCCGGCATCGGCACGCTGCGAGGCAACATCTGCGCGCGCTCGACGGCCGCGCGCACGATGGCGTAGTTGTGCACAAGCGCGATGGGCCGCGGCAGCGTAGCCGCCGATGAATCGTGCGCGGCCAGGTCGGCCGTGTCGATGAGGGGCTCGAGCATGTCCGCCCGCTGTGGATGCCGCGCGAGCACGTCTTCGACCGATTCGCCGGAGACGAGCGCGTCGATCGCCGAGTCGAGCGCGTCATCGAAGGTCTCTCGCGGCGTCACGCGGACACCTGCTCTTGCGCCGTCGTGGCGAGTATCCGTCTGAGCGAGCGGATGGCGCGGGTCTGCAGCGCCCCACCGCGCCGACCGGCTTATACGCATGCCCTTCCCGGTGAAGGCGGTTCAGATCGATGGTGGCAGCGAGTTTAAGGCGGAGTTTGAGGAGGCGTGCGCCGCCGCCTCGCTGCCACTCTTCGTCCTGCTGTGGCGATTGACGCTGGAGGCGATGAAACACATGCGCCGCATCAACGGCGCAGATGCAAAGGTGCTTCCGCACGATCGGGCGATCGTCTGCGGCGGGGCTTGCTACTCGAACGCTCTCACCAGCTCATCGTTGATTCGGCGGTAGAGGTCTTGCTTCCACGGGGCTTGGCTCATCATGACCATGCGCTGGACGCCCGCGCGCGCGTACTCCTCCACCACGGAGCGCACGTGCCCGGCGTTGCCGATGGGTAGCACGCGCTTGGCGTCTTCGGGGCTGAGGCCGAGCGGCGCGCCTGACATCTGGGCGACGCGCTCGACCAAGCGCTCGTTATCGCTCACGATGATCGGGCCCCAGTACGTCTTCTCAATCTCCGATGGGTCACGTCCGGCGTCGCGGCAGTGCCGCTCCAACACGTCGATCTTGTGGCGCATGATGTCGGGCGTGCCACCGGTGTTCATGATGTCGCCGTAGCGCGCGAGCGTGCGCAACGTGCGTTTCTCGCCGCCGCCGCCAATCAGGATCGGGATGCGCGGCTTCTGCAAGGGCTTGGGGTCGAAGACGGCGTCCTGCAGATGGTAATACGCTCCCTCGAACGTGACCCGTCCGTTGCTCTCGAACAACCGGCGGATGAGCCGCACCGCCTCCTCCAGCCGGTCCTCTCGCTCGCGGTTCGACGGATAGTCCCAGCCGTACATCCGGTGCTCGGGCTCGTGCCACGCAGCGCCGATACCGAGCTCCAGCCGGCCGTTGCTGATGTGATCTACGGTCACCGCCATCTTCGCCAGCAACGCGGGGTTGCGGTACGTGACACCCGTCACGAGGACGCCGAGGCGGACACGGTCGGTAATCGCCGCGAGCGCGGAGAGCGCGCTCCAGCCTTCGAGGCAGATCCCGTCGTAGTTGGCGTCGGCACGCGGATCGCCGGCGACGAAGTGGTCGAACACGTACGCGCTGTGGAAGGCGGTCTCGCGGTCAACGAAGCGCCACATATCAGCGACCTCGTTCCAGCCCGCCGCCTGCCCGAGCATGATGCCGAACTTCATCTTTGCCATCGAGTGTCCTCCGCCGCGTATGGTAACGTGCTGATTCGCAATGAGCACAGTCAACGATTGCGGGCACGATGACCAAATCGTGCGATTGCCCGTTTGGCGCTGCGGTCGATGTCTGCGAAGAACTCGACCAGCTTTGACGTTGGCGGATGTCGCTCATTGGCTGTCTAGTCGTAGCGAGAGCTGCCCGTAGAGACCCACGGCGTGGCGCCGCACCCGCGGCGCCTGCGCCGATGACGGTGACGTCGTACTTCATGGGAACGATATTACCGAGCAGCGGGGTAGACTGCGATGGCGGATG
>JALYKW010000035.1 GCA_030774575.1 Chloroflexota bacterium
AGACCGGACAGCCTTACCACCCGGGTGACAGCTTCTTCTCCGTCTTTGGGCTGAACTTGCCAGGGAACCCCACGCTGCTCCAGGTACTCGGCTTAAAGGGTGGCGGGATCAACGCGCTCTCGCGCAGCGCAGTGGCTGCGATATTGAACGCAAGCGATCCGCTTGTCGGATACCCGCTGACGACGAGCCAGATTATCGCTGCCTATCAAACGGCAGTCGCCAGCGGTGACGGCAGCCAGATAGAGGCGCTGAAGAACCTTCTGGACGGGTACAACAACGCCGGCTGTACGGTGGACGCTGACGGAAACGTAATCGTCCGCTAAACCGGACCAACTTCGACGCAATGCGAGAGCCCCGGAGGAAATTCCGGGGCTCTTGCTATAGCTGTTGGGATCGAAGGTGACGAGGACGACCTGGCCCGTTCAATCGGAGTCCGATCCGGCTGGCCGAAACCTCTACGCCGACCGCGGTGCTGCGCAGCATGACGGCGACCGGTACGCCGCACCGTATCTCTCCATCACTGGCAGCGAGCTGACGCTCGTGCCGCCCATGCCGACGGGCCAGCGTCACGCAGCTCCCCGGGATCGGCAGTAGCGGTCCGGCCGGGGGCATCGCCGTCCGGCTCGGCGGTGCGGTGCTGATGGCGCTTGGCCTTGGGACGATGGCGGTGGGCGCGCGAGCAGGCCCCACCCTACATGCGGGCGGGACGCTGGAAAGCGAGGGTATCTAAGCACGCCCTTGGCCGTGAGCTCAGTCTGGAACGGTAAAATCAGCATCTGTAACGGTGCTCGATATAGAGGACGCCTCAACCGTACCGACGGCCGACCTGCTTCGAAGTGGTACCCCGTCAACGTCCAGACAGTACTCAACCGTCAAGCTCGGGTCTGCTGGCGCGACGCTGAAGCACTGCGCCGTTACGCCGGCGATAATCCGGGATCCAAGTTCGGTGATAACGGCGGACGAAAAATCATCTGCGCTTGGTAAGAAGATTGGGCCCCCGGAAACTACGATTGAGGGTCCGAGGTCGCTGACCTGAAGGCATTGCCAATCGGGAGATCCCGAACAGACAATCGCAGGTCCGCCGCGACGCTGGATCGTAGTGCTGTCAGGTTGTGCGGCACCTGGCGATCCGCGGTCGAGCCGGCTCAACGGTGGGCGGTTGAAAATAGTTACCTCATCGCCGGCTTCGCCGTCCGGCGACTCGGTGCGATAGGTCACCCTGTATGTTGCGTTCAGGCCGTCGTTCAGCAACCTGGCAAGCGTCGTCGCCGGGGTGTCGGCGACCGGTGACGCGAGTGCGGTCGAATCGGTGGGAATGGGGATGAGCACCGCTGGTTGCGACGTTTCGCCTGGCTGCGGTGTCAGCAAGATGTTGGAGGATTTAGGCTTGCTGACGCCTGTAGGGTAGCCGCCCCCGCCGCCTCCGCTGCAGCCACCGGCAATCGTCAACGCTGTCGCGATGAGTCCCAGCAGGAAGGCCGGCGGTAAGCGTCGAGAGCTCAAGGACGGGCGCCACGCAATCGTTACTCGAGCCACATCTTTAGCGCCGCTCATCGAACTCCTGCTGGCCGAAGCTTCGACCAGGTTAGTCGCTTGCGCGACTGTCAAAGGTGACGTTTTGAAACACCGTCGCCACGATTTAAGTGTGTGCTGTGCGGAAGCGTACCCATCACACGCGCCCGGCAACCCGTTGTACGAACCTCAGAGACCGGCACATGCAGGATGGAACCTTAGCCTACGAGATAAACGACGCCTAAACAATTTTATCTAAATATGTCAAGTTCAGTGATCTCCATCTTGACGGGAGGGACTTCCAGATATCAAGCTCGAGCACGAACGTATTTGACACCACGAAGATGTTCGTCGACTCGATAGCCGAGACGTCCGCGATACTCAATAACACGTCGGCGAAAGACGCGATTGACAAGCTCGCTGGACAGCTGCTTGCGGCGAAGCTGGGCATCGCAGCGGGCAACGACCGGCGGTTGCCTGGCATCTGTGATTACAATGTCCGACGCCGTACTACCACACGGACGTCCCGCAAGGGCCGGACATTGGTTCTCGACCTCGCTAGACAGGCTTGCCTATTGGAACCAGACTGGAACCTGTCTGCCCTAGGCTTGCCGTAGAAACGCAAGGAGAGCCCACACACAGGGGGGCTCTCCTTGTCTCTCGTTAGGTCACATTCAGCTAGTGGTAATTGTGACCGAATCCGTTGCGGTGTTGCCGGCCACATCCACCGCCCTCGCCGTGACGGTATGCGAACCCGGTGTCACGGGCCGCAGGTTCCATGACGTCGAATACGGCGCCCGCGAATCCGTCCTGTACAAAACGCCGTCCACGTAGAATTCCACCCTCGCGACGCCGCCGTTGTCGCTCGCGCTCGCGGCAACCGCAACCTTACCCTCGTACGCGCCCCCGGCTGATGGGCTCACCAGCGTTACCAGGGGGGGAGTCGTGTCAGGCACGGATGTCGGAGCCGCGACCGTAGCCGTAGGCGACGCCGCGGGGGTGTCCGTAACCAGGGGGGGAGTCGTGTCAGGTACCGATGTCGGAGTCGCGACTGTAGCTGTTGGCGACGCCACGGGACTGTCCGTCGCAGTGGGACTGACCTGCGTCGCAGACGGCGTGCCGGTCAGAGAGGGGGCGCTCTGCGTCGACGTCGCCGTGGGCGTAACTGCGGGCCATCCGTCCGAATAGCTGCCGAAGTCGGTGGTCCAGTACCAGTTGTACGGTGCGCCGGCGTAGTAGGCGCGACCGATGCCAATGGCGGTGTAGTTAGCGCCGAGCATGATCGCGTTGTGCTCGGGGGAGTTCTTCCATTCCGTGAACACGGAGAGCCCGCCTCCAACGTCGGGTCGCCCGGCATCGATGGCCTCGCCGAGCCAGGCATTGTAGGTATACCCACAGTCCTTTAGTCTCTGGGTCCATGTTCGCGTCAGATCATCGTGCGCGTAATAGTTGTTCACGGCCATATCCATGGACTTCCAGGACGCTGACTTTGAGAGGGTGTACGACAATGCCAGGGGTGAAAGACCGTTCTGCGCGCGGTAGTTGTTGATCAGGCCGAGAAACGATTGTTCCTCGGCGTCTATCGACGCGTCCGCCGTACAATCGCCTGACGCAGTGGCGTGACGGGATTGCATCACGCCGGCAATCACGATGGTCATCAGAGCGGCGATAACGGCTGCGGCACCCAGAATAGAACGAAGTGAGGCACGAATGCGCATAAAACTCCCCTGACCGGCAAGCGGCGCCGTGGAGGCACCGCGCACGCGCCGGTTACCCAACTCCGGCGTCAACCTAACTATCGGAGCAGTCGTCCGTTCCTGAAGGCGTCGCCGCTTGGAAATCTGGTCGAAGACGCTTAATGGAGTAGACTCTTTAACGGGAGGGCGCGTCGGCGGGGGTGATATACGTGCCGGAAGGGCTCCGAATAGCGTTGGCGCTGCCGCTCCTGATGCCGAAGATCCCGCTCACGAGCCTCGCGGTGATCGCCGCTATCGCCGTGCTGGTGTACGAGGTGCGGAGCTTCTTCGGGCGCTCGGCACCCGGCACACCGCTCTCGCCGGCGACCGGCGGCCCGCCGACTCTGCCGGTTCCGAAGGAGCGCCCTCGGGCTCGGGCTTCGGAACCCACGGCAGACCGCGTCGTCGTCCTTCGCGCAGAGCCGATATCGCTCAGCGAGCCGGAAGCGCCGCCGCTGGCTGCGACGGGAACGCCGCCGTATGCCGCACTACCACCCTCGCGCAGCGACGTGATCACCGCCGCAGCCCTCCCCAAGCCGGTGCGAGCGCCTATCATGACGCCCCGCGAGAGCCTACGCATGCCGACGACCGCCGCATGGACGGCCGGCTGGCGCTGGCGGGCGCGACCGTCGTCGGCCCGGCGCTGCTGTGGCTGGTGGCGCGTGCCGCCCGCCGGCGCGGAGGCGAGTGATCGAGCCGCCTATCGCGTGACCCGGGCGGCCCACGTCGTTGTAGTTCACGGGGACGGGCAGCGTGTCCCACACAAGGCCGTTCACCGTAAATCCGCTGTTGCCGCCGCGCGCCTTGGTGTTCAGGCCGAAGATGGCGAGGCATTCGGGTAGTTGCGCTGCAAGGCCCCTTGCGCCTCGGCGACTGCGCGCGACTCATCCCAGATCGCCGTGTAATCAAGCACTGCTAAGTTAAGTGGATGTCCACCTGACACCTCGACGAACTGTGACGGCGGGCGTAATACTCGGCGGTATGAGAAAGCTCTGGGAAAGCTACCAGACGCGGGCGACACGGCGGCTCCTGGATCTCGCGCCACCGCGCATCGCGCACGGACACTCCTGGAGGTGGAATGTGATCGTCGGTCTCTTCTTGTTGCTGAGCGGCACCGGCCTGGGGTGTTAGGGACGACCATTATTCTAGGGGTTGCTTAGCTCAGGGTAACACCAGGACGCTGACAATGACTCTCCGCCGCGTTGGACCCTCCGGGCACCGAGCCGACGACCGGCGGATGCGGGGCAGCTCGGCCCGCGCCCGCCGGATCGCTCGACGTGAACGTCGCAAACAACGCGGTGGCGAAAGTGATAGGCAGCACGGCCACAACTAGCAGCGCGGACGGCATAACGGGATCGTCTTCAGCCTTGAACTCCTAGAGGGGGTGATTGGCGTCCCTGCAAGCGAAGGGCGCAGTCCTTGATGCGCCCTACCATCTCATCAAAGCAGGACGATCAAGCGGCGATCCGGCCGGATTGGCAGGCAAACGGAGCCCGAACTCAGAGTGAGAGTGGTATCTCCGCGAACCGCCGCGCTGCTTGCCAGCGGTAGAGCGATCCACGCAGGGGCCATCCATCGCGACAACTACGGAAAGACCCCGCGGCCATGCCGGCAGCGCCTAACGCACGCTAGCGGCGGTCCGGCGAATCGGCTGTAGCCGCAGCATCGGCCACGCCACCGAGTGCGAAGAGCCGGCGCACCGAAGCAGCCTTGGGTGCGCTGGACGGCCGACGGTTAGCGCCTGCGAGTTCGCGCGCCCACCGCCATCGTACCGAGACCAAGCGCCATCAGCACCGCACCGCCGAGCCCGGCGACGATGCCCCCGGCCGAACCGCTACCGCCGGTCCCCGGGAGCTGCGTTACGCCGACAACCGTCCGTGTGGGCGGCGGCACTCGCGTCCGCTCGCTGGAGATGACGGTGGAGATCCGTGTGGGGGTCTCCGTCGCCGTCACTATGCGCACCACCGCCGTCGGCGTAAAGGTGCTTGTCCGCGCGCGCGATCGTGGCGCCGAAGTCGGAGTTAGCGTCGACGTCGCGGTCGCGCTCCCGGTCGGCGTTGGTGTGGGGGTTGTCGTGGCGGTCGCGCTGCCGGTCGGAGTCGCCGTTCTGGTCGCGGTCGCTGTCGGCGTTTCTGTTGCGGCAGCCACCGGGGTGAGCGTCGGGGTAGCCGTCCTGGTGGGGACAGGCGTGTCCGTCGCGGTGGCGACGGCCGTGGGTGTCCGCGTCGGCGTGGAAGACGCTGCCGGCGTCCCCGTCGAAGTTTGGACGGGCGTCTTCGTCTCTTCCTCATGCTTAGCCGTCGCTGTCCTCGTCGGCGTGTTGGTGCTCAGCGGTGTGATCGTACCTTCGACGATGGATGTCGCTGTCCGCGTCGGCGTGTCTGCGGGCCTCGGCGTGTCGGTCGCTTCTGGCGTGGCGGTCGCGGGCTGCGGGCAGCCTTCTGGCGGCGCAGGAATGATGTCGTTGGGGTGGCCCTCATGGCCCTGGAGGTTCTTGTTGCCGCTGCTGCCGTCGTCATCGACGGTAATCGTGATGTATGAGCCGCCGTGCGCGGGCACCCAGTGACACAATGTCACCGGCGTGTGGGCTTGAGGCGCGCTGGTGCCGTTGCCGCCTGTGGCGTCTGTAATGGACGCAGCCATCAGGGCGATGCCAGCGCCGGTCGCCGCCGCTCCGAGTATGAAGATGAGAAATCGCAGCATGTAACCCTCCCTCATGGCCCAGCGCGTGGGCGGCGTGCCTGAGTGGCGCGGCAAACGAAGCCAGCGAGCGGCGGCTTCAGCCGCGCGAGTGCTTGCGTGCTAAAAGTCCTGTAGCACGGTGCTGATGAACCGGTTTTCCGCGATGACGGTCGGTCAAGTCAGGATCAGCGTCCGATCGCGTCGGAGCCATAACCAGTCCACAATCGACTTTTTCAACACCCTGTTAGAAGACAGTGGGAGCATCATGCCGCAAATCGACGTCAGATGGGGCAAAAATGCAGGCGCACGGCCGGCCAAATGTGCAAAATCGGCCGATTTTGCGTTGCGCCGCCAAGAATGTCGGGCGATCTCGTCGGCGGCGTCGCTGCCGGGAGACCGGCGATCTCCGGGTTTCAGAACATGCCGCACTCCATCGACGCGCGCGATCCATCGTACTTGTGGCGGGGACATCCGCTGCCCCAAGGTTCAGCGGGTCGCCGAAAAATCAGCACTCGGGGTGTAGGGCGGAGTCTGCAAGACGGCTTCCAGAGCCGGTACAAAGTCGTGAGGTGTTGCTGATGAAATGGTTCGATTACGCGGTACTTAGATCAGGCATCGGCGGCGGCGGCGCTATCGCTTCCTGCTGCGGCGGCCCATCGAACACATCGTGAATCATCTCGTCCAAATCATCTCGGTCCACCTTGACGGTTATGTTCGGTTGGCGTACGGTATGTCCCATCCCCGGTCGGCCCGGGGCTGTGAACGATGGGGTAGATATGGAGGACAGGTGACCAGAATATTTGTCAGCATCGTTGTACTGGGCGCTCTCGCGTTGGGCGGTTGGCATGTGACGGGCGCGTCCGCAGCAAAGCCGGAGCCGCTTCAGGTGTCTGCTGATTGCGGCGCCGACGGCACACTCATCGTTCAAGTGAGTCAAAACAACGGGACGTTCTCCGCTGCGCACATCGTGGGCGGCGGAACGTTCATTCCCGTGGCATTTTCGAATCAGCACGGGACATTCACCGACACGGAGGGGAACGTCTTCACCGAGGACCCGCCGGACGTGTCGCATCGCACGCCCGCAAACAAGGACATCTTGTCGTGCCATTTCACGATAACGATCGAGGACGACTCCGGCTCCGGAACGTTCAGCGGCGATGTCCAGGGCTTCGTCGTGGGCACGCACTAAGCCATCCTCACTGCGAACCAAGGGAGAGGCGCCTCGACGATGGGGCGCCTCTTTCGTTGTCACCATTCGGTCACCGTGTAGGTTCATTGCTGGCCCGTCATCACGCTTCGCGCAAACCGTCGGCGCGGCACTGGTCGCAGCGATTACGGCTGGGTCTCTCAGGGACACGAGGACAGCGCTTGCATTGCGGAACGTTGTTCGTGCTGGCGGCGACGTTCCGCACAACATCCGCAGCAGAAGTGTCACCGGATTTGAATCTGTTTGCGGGTGTTGCGGAACGTGCGGAACGTTATTCGGGGTCGCGGCGTCTTCTTCGCGGCGCCGTCAAAATTCTCGATTCTACGCTGCAGGCCGTATCCATTCGAGAACGGGCGTGGTTAAGAGGAACAAGAGCAGCGGCAAAGCTCCGGGCCACCCCCATCGACCGGAGCTGCGCCGCTGGTCTATTTCCCGCGTCTGATGATGTCGGCGATGTTGTTCCAGCGTCGTTAGCCAAGCGCTAGCAGGCTGTGTGTTGTGATAGCCACAGCCGACTCGAGCACTCTCTCTGTGTCAACAACCTCTATGGGAACTACACCTAGTCGCGTCGCCAGGCGTCGTTACTGGCGCGATGGAGCTATGGCCACACGCAATTCCTTATGAATCGCTTGGGCATCGTTCGTTCGGCCGGCCTCAAGCTCCACGCACGAACATGATGAGCCACGTTCTCTTGACGCGCGTCGATCAGGGACGGATGCTCCCGAACGCCGGTCCTCATCGTTGTGACATTGGATCGCGACCTGAGCCGGCCATTCACACCCTTGAGGATCAATTCGACGCCCTGTGGCGGTCTGCGATGTGAACGTTGCTACGGCTTCTTGCCGCCCTTATTGCCCGGATCCACCGGAGTCTTGTGGTCTCCCGATGCGCCGGGAGCGGTGGGTTCCGGGTCCGGGCTGGGCGTCGGACTGGCCGGCGGTCCAGCGGGTGTGTGAGCCGCCGTCCCCTGCGGTGTGTTGCCCGACGCGGCGGCACGTGGTGTCGCCGTCGCTTCCTGGGCCGCGGCAACCTTGGGCGCAACGTCCACGGCCGCCGCGTGCAGATTCTTCTCCGCCGTGATGTCTCCGGAGACCGTTGCCGTTGCGCCATCGGCGATGATGCCGGTCACCTTCGTCAGAGCGTCGATGTTCACGTGCGTATCGCCCTCGCCATTTGTCAGCACAAATGCGTTGCCGTTCGAGCCGCTGACGGTGCCGGTTACGGTCACTAAGAGAGGATGGTTGTCTGACGCCTGCGTGCTGCCGGCCGCTGGGACTGCCACGCCTGACGCGGACGGCGTGTGCACCTCTCCGGTCGGATTCGCCGCGTGGCTCTTCGTGCTCTCCTCGGAGCCGATGAGCGGTATGTATGGCGAAACGTAGCTGGCCACGGTCGAAGCGAAGCCATCTCCGCCGACGGCGATCGAGCCCGCCGCGGCGCCCGAAATGCTGGCGAGCGCGAGCGCTACCATCGCACCGAATGGGACGGTGAGCGAAGCGAAGCCCATCCGGCGGCCGAACCATGACGTCGCGCGCTCGCGCTCCGGCATCGGCACGCTGCGAGGCACCATCTGCGCGCGCTCGACGGCCGCTCGTACGATGGCGTAGTTGTGCACCAGCGCGATAGGACGCGGCAGCGTTGCCGACGACGAATCGTGCGCCGCCAGGTCGGCCGTATCGATGAGGGGCTCCAGCATGGCGGCCCGTTGTGGATGCCGCGCGAGCACCTCTTCGATCGGTTCGCCGGAGACGAGTGCATCGATCGCCGAATCGAGGGCGTCATCAAAGGTTTCTCGCGGCGTCACGCGGACACCTGCTCTCGGGCCGTCGCCTCGAGTATCCGTCTGAGCGAGCGGATGGCGCGCGTCTGGAGCGCCTTCACCGCACCGACCGGCTTATCCATCACCTTTGCCACTTCGGCGCTGCTCAAGCCGTGATAGAACCGCAGGATCACCACCTGCTGCTGTTCCTCGGTCAGTTCCCGGATGCCAATCATCATGTCTCTGCGGTCGTCCAGCTCGGTCAGCACGTCTCGCCTGTCGGCGACGTCTTCGAGCGCCTCTGCCGCCTGGTTCTGCGTCCGCTGCGCCGCGGCGTTGCGGTGGTCGACAGTGACGTTGTGCGCGATCCGATATAGCCAGGCCAGAATCGGCGTCCCGCGGTAGGTGTAGCCGCCGATGCCCGCGATCGCCTTCACGAAGACGTCCGCCGAGAGGTCCTCGGCGGCGTGCTGGTCCCCGAGGCGGAAATAGATGTATGCGTACACCTGTGGCACGTGCCGCCGGTAGATCTCCGCCCATGCGGCCTCGTTCCGCGCGCGCGCTTCCACCGCCAGCACGTCGTCAGTGGCGACGACGAGATCGGCTGAAGACGCGGGAGCCGCCGATGCGGGGGCTACCGCCCGTTCAACTGGTTTATCGGTTTTGGCGAACAAAAGGATACGACCGCCACTAAGCTGGATCTCAACGGCGGCGGGGACGCTGGCACAAGAGTAATCGTCGCAGGTCGCGGGATGCAACAGAAACACCGCGCCCCCTGTAAAGTTCGGCTGCCAAGTATGCGATTTGCTGATTGCTGGAGGTTGGTGGAGTGGTCGACCCTCCACGGTGTGGGGTCATCGCCATCCGAGTGATAACCTGTCCACTCTGAGTGTGCATGAAAACAACGGCACTGCTTCTGAAGGAGGCCGACGATAAACAGTCCGTCTTCCGTTGTCGTCCCGGTGGTCGTTATGGCGGCACTCCTCGGCGCGTTTATGACGGCCGACAAGCTCTGGCTGCACTGGTATACGCCGGAAGCGGTGGGGACAACCGTCGAACGCAATGCCCAGTTCCAGCCTGCGAGCGCCACCCAGCAACTAACGCCCGCAGGAAGCGCGCCGGGCGGCAGCGTCACCGAACAGCGGTCGCCAGCGGCCAGCCCGCAAACCACTGACGCGCAGGCTAATGCGCCGGCTCCTTCGGACCGGAGCCGCGACGCGTTCGCAGCGCTGTGGGTTGCAGGCCAGCAGGCGACGTATCGGGCGCGCTACGAGACATCGTCGGCGAGCGGGGAGAAAGGCGATAGCTACGTTGTCTTCAACCGGCCGCCCGCGGCGCGCGTGGATACGATCGCCGAGGGCGCGCGTGAGCCATCGTCGCAGATCATCCTCGATTTACGAGGCTCTACGTTCGCGTGCTCGTTTGACGGGGGCGAACGCAATTGCGGGCAGATCAAGCCCTTCGATCGGCCCCTTCCACTGGCCGCTGGGCCGATCATATTTCCCGCCGCCGCGAGCTTCGGCTCGATCAGCGTGGCAGAGGTCGACAGCAGGACGATTGTGGGGGCGCCAACGCGATGCTTCCGGGTATTGGCAGCCGGCACGGCTGATCCGGCAGACTACTGTTTCAGCGCCGAGAGGGTGCCCGTGTATGGAAACGGGCCGTTTGGGATTGTCGAAGCGTCCGAGCTGTCCTCGGCGTCGGATGCCGATTTCGTTGTTGCAACGCCGTAAGAACCGGAGCTCCTGCGATCCGTAAGCATGGTCGCCGATCACAGCCAGTCTGAAGGGAAGAGAGAAGCGCCCCGGAGATCATCTCCGGGGCGCTCGTTCACTCGGCTTCTACAGGGGGGTCAGTTCACTCTGCCATGCGCGTCGATGGGGCACGGGTCCTCGATGCTCTCGAACAGGTTAGAGAGCGCACCGGTCGTCCCGTTGGCGACAGCAAGCTGGTACAGCGCAATTACTTGCTGCGGCGTGTACGGGTAGCCAAGGTTCAGCGCCGAACCGAGGAGGGCTGCCACGACGTGGCGGTTCACGGCGTTGATGCCGCCGCCCCCGGTCTGGAGGACCTGCAGCAGGCTCGGGTCGGTCGTCGTGTAGACGTTGACGCCGAAGGTAGCGTCGAACTTAGCGTCTGGTGAATAGCCCGTCAGTGCCCACGAGCCGAGGTGGTTCTTCCAGTAGCCCGGCGAACAACTTCCAACGACTGCGGGTGGCGTCGGCGTGTTCGTCGGGGTTACCGTCGGCGTGTTGGTGGGCGTCTGCGTCGGTGTGTTGGTCGGCGTGTTCGTCGGCGTCGGCGTGTTCGTCGGCGGCACCGGCGTGTTCGTCGGCGTCGGCGTGTTCGTCGGCGTGTTGGTGGGAGTGTTCGTCGGCGTATTGGTGGGCGTCTGCGTGACGAGGCCGGACGAGCTGGCGGCACCATTCGGCGGCGGGTTGGGGTTGCAATTGCCCGACGTGCCGTTGCACAAGTCGTTCCAACTCAGCACCGCGTCATCGCGGAGCGGGTTCGGATCGCCTGCCAGTACCGGTGTGTAGAGGGTAATGTCAGCGGTGGTTATCGTCGATCCGGTGGGCAGCGTACAGAGCGTCTGGCCAACGTTGCAGCTCGCACCGCCTGTGAATGTCAAGACTGTCGGGGATAGCAGCAGGTTGGCCGATACTTGATCGCCGGCCGTCGCATGCACCGTGTCGATGATCGAGTTGATGGTCAGCGTGTCGCCGGCGTCGTCTTGGTTATTCCGAATCACGAAATGGCAGACGTACGGGCCGCCAACGATCGTTGGAAAATTGCATCCCTTCGAGAATCCGATGCCGTGCGTCGGTGGCGGGGGTGTGACGACGGCCGACGTGCGCCACGGCGTCATGGCGAAGAGCAAGGCCGTCGCCGCGGCCCCGGCGAGTGCAACGAGCAGCAGGCGGCCGGAGCGGCTGTGCCAGGACAGATTGAACGACTTCACGGGTCCCTCCTAATTACTCACCTGCAGCCACCGAGGCCGCCGCGTCCTCATCGGATGGGCCATTCCGTTTTGAAACGGTTCGCCGAACCCGCAGGTGAAGGCATTACCCCCGGGATCGGCCGCCATCGAAGCGCGAACGCTATATGTTGCCGAAACCGGGTAGGCGCTGATCATAAGGTCGCGATACGCGAGGGTCAATTGGTCAAGAAGAAATTTGTCAAGAAGAAATTCTACGGACTTGACAGAACTTCGCATACGAAGCTCCAGGGCTCACGGCCCCACACCGGCCCCACGGGCTCCAACGCCCACGCGCCCCGGGCGCAATCATCGGCTCTAGCTGGAGAGGTCGGAAGCTTGACATGAGACGTCACCGCAATGCAACGGATGTCAACTTATTACCGTCCATTGACTCGATCGCTGATAAGCTGTGGTTGCAACACGGCGTTTAGCGCCGATCTTGTTTGAGTGACCGGCGTTCGCCCAAAGCCTGGGGCCTGCGCTATGAGCGGCAGAGCGTCCGCCTGGATCGGCGGGTGTAGATGTCGCAGTTGACGGTGTCAGGACCGAGGAGCAAATGGTGATGGGAATGAAGAAGCGCGGGCGAGTAGTACGATGGCAGCTCAGTTTGCAGCGCATGAAGCACGATTCTGGAACGTCGACCGTTGTGTTGACTCTGGCGCTGGCCGTTGTGCTGGCTGTCGCCGTCTCAGTGATCGGCTCCCCACTGGCGAATCTCGGCCGTCCGGGGAGCGACGTGTCGGCTGCCGGTACGGGTACCGTCAGTAACCCTCCCTACACATACAGCTGCACATCCGCGAATGTACCAGGCGCAAACGTCCAGGGAACGTTCACCTTCGCGCCGTCGCCGTCGACGGTCTCGTTTACGGTGTATTTGACCTACCATATGCCTGGAAGTGGTACGTTCGTCCCCGTACCGGGGGGTAGCGAGACCTTCCCGGTAGGCACGACGAGTCCGGCGACGTTCGACCTCAGCACGGCGGGCGTGCCGGTCGGCGCAAACGCCATTCGATTGGAGAACAGTCTCAACACGTCAAAGAGCGCGAGCTTCCTCTGTTCGGAACTTCCG
>JALYKW010000036.1 GCA_030774575.1 Chloroflexota bacterium
GCGATCGCGAAGAGACGGCGGACCTGATCGACGCTCTCCAGCCCCTCGAACGCGTAGACCGTGGCGAGCGTGTGCTCACGGCGCTTGTTGAGGCCGCCGGCGCGCCGTGCCTCCTGCGCTTCTTGTACGTGCGCTGGGTCGTGCATGTAGCAGAACTCACCGTCGAGCGCCGGCGGCGAGCCGCATGGGGAGCCGTCTTGCTTACTTGCTCTGCAGCTGCGGGGGGTAACCATGGGGTAACTTCCTGCTTACCTGCTTTCCAGCTTCGAGGGGGTAACCACAGGTAACTTGCTGGTTACCTCGTCGGTTGGTTACCCATCCCTATCTCGCCATCGTGTGCGGCTGTACTTGACAGAAACTATTGACCGTAACGCCGCGCAGGAGTTCAATCTCCGGAGAGTCGAAAGGAGCGAACGATGCGAAAGACGACTGTGATCGCCATTTTCGGAGCGCTGATCTTCTTCGGCGCGACGGCGACCGGGATCTCCGCCGCCAAGCCAGCAGTTACTGGGTGCTTCGGCCAAAGCGTGTCGGCCGAGTCGGTTGCCCTCGGAAGCGCAGCCGGTCAGGAGATCGCCGGGCTGGCGCAAGACAACACCGGCGTGGGCGGGATTGTGCAGCAGATCCAGGCTGGCAATGTCCCGGACACCGTTTTCCAGAACAGCTGCAACGACTGACGACGAGAGCAGGCTCCGTCTGGAGCCTGAGTCTCGCTGCGCGTCCGCGTTGGTGCTTAGCTGGTGTGGGTCAGCGCGTGGTTGACCGCCGCCTTCTGCGAACCGAACGTCGCGCCGCAGGCGCCGCAGCCGTATGAAGCGACGTCCGTCGCCTTCGCCCGCATCGCCTTGCCCTTCGGCTTCTTCGCGGCCTTCGCCTTCTTGGCGCTCTTGCTCTTCGCGCCCTTCTTCGCCCTCGCCGGCTTCTTCGTGGCGGCCCTGGCCTTCGCTTCGCGCTTCGGCTTCTCGGTGCCGGCGATCGACCAGAATCTCCAGCCGTTCGCTGCTACCCCGCCCATCACGTGTTTCGCTGCTGACGAAGGGCTCTTGAACAGCTCGCCGTCGTCGGTCTTGAAGCGCAGGCCGTCGTCGGTCTGCACCACCTCGCACGTCCTCTCCTCCTTCTTGTGCCGCGCCACGAGCACGGTCCCCGCTGCCATCTCCCTGTTCTCGATCGGCATGTCGTCGCTCCTTTGCTTCGCCCTCCTGTTGGGCGAGCACATACATCACTCTCTTGCGACCCAGATGCAACGACTCACTCTCCATCATCGTTTGTCTCCCAGCGGCGTTGTACGCTGGCCGGTGGTGAGCATCTACGAGTACCGCACCCTGCGAATCGAACGCGCCGGCTGGCCGCGCTTCAGCCAGTCGGTCTTCGGCACCTGCTCCGACCAGACGGTCGCCGCGGGAGGCTCCGTGTCCGCGCTGTTCGCCGGCATGATGGCCTCTGGCGCGACACGGTACTGTGCCGCGAGGCCAGGCTCCTGCTGATCACGCGGTACTCCAGCGTCGCGCACTGGGAGCGCACGCGTCTTCCAGCGCCCGAGCCGCCGCCGGGCGCCGACCAGCGCCTGTACGAGCAGACGAGGCAAGCCGCGCGTCGCCGCGCCGAGCTGACGGAACGGAGCATCGTCCGGCTGGCGAGGATCGTCCGGCCGGAAAACGTCTAGCCGCATCACTTCATCCCCCGCCCATCGCTGCCTCGCTTCCTTTTGACCATAATCTCAGTGCCGCCGGTCAAAAGGGCCGTAGACGGTGCGGCCGGTGGAAGACTTCCTTCTCCGCCGGTCCGCTGTCTGTCCGTCTCTTGGTGGAGCGGCACGGTTGCGCGGCTTGCGGCTCCCACTTCCTCCACGACCAGCGTGCGCACGATCTCGTACAGCCCGATCTCGATGCATCCGATTGCATTCGCCGTCGTCGCGCCGTCTGACGTGGACCAGCGAGCCGCGGGCGTCGCGCACCAACTCGAAAATCAGCCGAGGCATGTGGCAGTCTCCCCGCTGAAGCTTTCCCACCTGGCCAGCACTACCGTCGCATAGTGTGGATCCAGTTCCATGCCGCAGCAGACGCGCCCGGTGCGCTCGGCCGCGATCAAGCTGCTCCCCGAGCCGAGGAAGAGATCGAGCACGATGTCGCCCGGTTTGCTGCTGTTGTTTATCGCGCGTTCGACGAGCGGCAGCGGCTTCATCGTCGGCGCCGCCTCCGACTCCGACGGTCTCGCGATCTCCCAGACGTCGCCCTGGTCGCGGTCGCCGCACCAGTGATGCTTCGCGCCCTCACGCCAGCCGTACCAGATCGGCTCGTACTGTCGCTGATAATCGGCGCGGCCGATGACGAAGCGGTCCTTCCGCCAGATGATCGTGTCCGACCAGTGACCGCCGGCTTCTTCGAGCGCGCGTGAGACGCTCGCCCACTCCTTGGTCGACATGCAGCAATAGATTGCGCCGTCCACGCTGTCGATAAGGTTCTTCGACCAGGCGCCGATGAACGCTAACCACTGCTCAGGCGGCATCGCGTCGTTTCGGATGCGCCGCTTGCGCTCGCCACGCTGCTGGCCGCCGTGATCGCCCAGGGCGACGTTATAGGGCGGATCGCAAAAGGCCATCGCCGGGCGCTTGCCGTCGAGCAGCCGCTGTACGGCCGCCGCGCCGGTCGCATCCGCCACGTAGAGCCGATGGTCGCCCATCGCCCACAGTTGGCCACGTTTGGCGCGTGTGGCGGCACGTGCGGCTTCCAGGGCGGCGTCCACGTCGAAAGACTCCGCTCGCTCCTTCCTCTCACGCGCGTCCAGGCTCTTGAGCAGCTTGTTCAGCTCGTCTTCGTCAAAGCCCGTCAGGGTCAGGTCGAGGCTCTCGACGGCGCTCAGGTCAGCAAGCAGTCGCGCCAGCAGTTCCTCGTCGAACGCGCCGGAGATGTTATTCAGAGCGACGTTGAGCAAACGGGCGTGCTCGATGCTGATGTCGAGGAACACGACCGGGACGAGGCGAAGACCGGCCTTCCGCCCAGCGACCAATCGTTGATGGCCGCCGATCACCATGCCGTCTTCGCGACGGGCTATGAGCGGATCGATCAGGCCGAACTCCAGGATCGATCGCGTGAGCGATTCGAGCTCAGAGTCGCTGATCTTTCTCGGGTTGGCGCCAACCGGATGAAGTCGATCAATGTCGACGTACTCAATTGTGACCGCTTTCGAACTGGAGGTCTTCACGGTCATCTCCCCGGCGTATCGCCGGAACGCAAAACGGCCACCATCGGACCCTCCGGGGTCAACGATGGCAGCCGCTCGTGTGCTGCCGCAGCCGCGATGGCGGATGCTCAACTTGTGTTCTGCTGATTGTACCGCACGAACACGACGACGATCGCCTGGCAGGCCCCGTGCTCGTAGATCCGCACGCGCCTACCGCCATCGCCCAGATACGCCTGATCGTGGAGCAGGGAGAATGCCTCCTGCTCGCAGCGCAGATCGCAGCGGGGACACCAGCGTGTGCTGCGCTGCTTCTTCGAGTTCAGCCGCACCGTCCGTTCATCGCGCCGCATCCTGGCTCGCCCCCTCTTTCCCCGTCGCCTCGTCCTGTTGGCGTTGTTGGGATGCTACGACACGTCCCGGTCGGTGATGCCTCCACCTCCAATGAGCGGAGCTGTTCCGTCGGCTTGCCGCCGGAACTGTGGCGATCGCCGCCCGTCATCCCATGGTCACGATCGCTGTCACGTGGTCTGTCATACCCGCGGTCATGGTGCCCCGTTAGAGGGCGACGAGCGTGACAGAGGAGAGAAGCAGAATAGAGATAAGAGAGTTGGCCCTGGATCTCCCCGACCATCACCCGCTGATACCTTGATTCAAGGGCCCGACCGTGTGTTCGGCGTCCCGGTCCCGGTCGCGCCGGCGGCGCTGTCTGCGCGCATCCGCCTCCCGAACCTTGCGCCGCTCTCCCGTCGTGCAGAAGCGATCGGCATAGCCAGGAATGCACCATCCGTCCCGCGAATGGTGCGCGAGGTGCGAACCGTCACCTGCCTTCCGGAGCGCCTGCAGCGCGCTCTTGACCGTATCAATCCGCTCGACCGAGCCAGCGAGCGCGTAAGCGATATCGTTGTCGCTCATCGGCGCGCCGGTCGCACGGTCCAGAAACCAGCCGGGCACCTTGCTCTCGGTCATCGAGTAGAGCAGCAGAGCCCACCACACGCCCTGGACCTCAAAGGGAAGGCGCTGGAACGTGGAATCGTCGAGCATGAATCGCGGCGCCTTGCAGAAGTCGCGAAGGAACCAGCGCTCTTCGCGCTCAATGTCCTTCGCTCGCGAATATCTATTCACTGATCCTCCGGACCGTAGGGGTCGTCTTCCACGACGCACCGATCGTCAGCCCAGCGTCCGTCTCGTCCTTCCCCGCGCATCCATCCGCGTCCGACGGTGCGAACCGCTCACGCTTATATCTACTCGCCGGCTTCGAGTCGTCGCTTTAGGTAATCCTCAATCGCCGTGACTGGGATGAGGCGTGAATTGCCTTCGCGGAACGACTGAATCGACCCGTTGGCGAGAAGCGCGAAGAGCTTGTCGCGGCCGATCCCGAGCGACGCCGCAGCAGCATTCGGCCTAAGCGCGAGTGGCTTCACGTCACCCACGGGCATCACCTCCTCGAACCGCTGGCGCCCTTCGTCGCAGGGCGATTGATTTTGGTCGCGACACGCCGTATCGTAAGCGCGACGATTGCTTTGAACAAGATGCTAAGGTGATGTTATGGTATCGGATGACCTGTTTTATGACGCCGAAGCGAAGTTCGCTCGCCCAATTCCGGTCGTTTCTGGCATCTTCGTCCCGGACGGCGGGGTCTCCATCCTTACAGATGTCGATGGCCGGCAAGGGCTCTTATTCCCGGCGAAGGAAGAATGGATGCGAGGCGACGGTCTGTCGCCGCAAGATTTCCCGTGGCCCGGTTGGCGCAGAGTCGAGTTAGAAGGCGCGCGGACGCTCCGAAGATTCATCGAGCTGACGACGGCCGCGGACGCGAAGGATTTTGCGGAGAAGCACGGTCCGCTCTGGGCGTGTCTTCAACACGAATTCCCGTGTTTGTGGCGTGGTCATCATGTGCCGCGAGACGACGGCACCTCCTGTATCTGGGTGAATACCGAGCCCATTAATTGGTGGCTTACGATCGCGCAGCGGATGCGGGCCGCCCTTGAGAGCGTCGCGAAGATCAGGGACGGCCAGATCTTCCGCGATAACGACTGGCGCGCGATGGGATGGACGCCTCCAGAGAAACCGTACGGCAGGGCCGAACCTCAGGGACTGTTGGTCAGCGCTCTCGTCAATGGGGAGTTAGAGCGATACGGGGTGATCGTGGGGCTCAATTCGCGGTTGGAGCCGGAGATCAACGCCGGCCTTGGTTTCGTGCCAGCCCTGTGGCAACAGATGGTTGCAGTGATCGGCGGCGGCCAAGCCATTGCGGTGTGTTCCTCCTGTGGTGTGCCCTACCTTCGTGAAGGTCGTGCTGCGAAACGTGGTCAGCGCAACTACTGTCTACCGTGCGCCGAGCGCGGTGCGAAGCAGCGTCTATCGAGGCTCAAGAAGACTCAGGAGGATCGAGATGGCACGCAAACCTAAGGCCCGCGCAGCGAACGAGGGCAGCATCTTCCAGCGCAAAGACGGACGTTGGGTCGCGCAGGTCACGTACTACGAAGGCACGAAGCGTCGGCTCCGCTCGTTCTACGTCAAAACCCAGGCGGAAGCGCGACGGCGGCTGACCGCGGCACAGAAGGCGAATGACGACGGCGCGCCGCTGCCGGGCGAGCGGCTCACGGTAAAGGCTTTCCTCGAGCAGTGGCTGGCCACGAAAGAGCCATCGCTCAGGCCCGAATCTTTTCGCCGATATCGCGAGATGTGCCAGCTGCACCTGATACCCGAACTCGGACGGCTCGGCCTGAGCAAGCTGGCGCCAGCGCAGGTCCAGGCGTCATACACGCATTGCCGCGCGAAGGGACTATCCGGCACGACGCTTTCGCTCATGCATGGCGTGCTGCACAAGGCGCTCGATGACGCCGCCCGTTGGAATCTCGTCATCCGCAACGTGGCGGACCTCGTCGACGTGCCGCGGCGCACGACGGAAGAGATGCGGGTGCTGACGCCGGAGGAGGCCGCGCGGTTGCTCATCGCCGCCCAGGGCGATCCGCTCGAGGCGTTCTACTCAGTGGCGTTAACCTGCGGACTCCGACTCGGTGAGTTGCAGGCGCTTCGTTGGAAGGACGTAGATCTCGACCGACGCCGCCTCAACGTCGCTGTGACGCTGCAGGGCGTCGAGAACGGCAAGCCGATCTTGTCGGAGCCGAAGACATCGCGCAGCAAGCGGGAAATCCACTTATCGGAGATGGCCATCGATGCGCTCCGCAGGCACCGTAACGGCCAACTTGAGCAGCGCCTCGCCGCCGGTCCTGTGTGGGAGGATCACGGCCTCGTGTTCACGACCGGCCGCGGACATCCGCTTGATGGCAATAACGTGCGTACCCGGTCCTTCGCGCGGTTGCTGCTGCGCGCGGATCTTCCGGCCATGCGCTTCCACACGCTACGACATAGCGCAGCGACGTTGCTAATGGCCGAGGGCGTGCCGGTGAAGGTCGCGTCGGAGATGCTCGGGCACGCCGATATCAGCACGACGCTGCGGATTTACTCGCACGTGTTGCCGTCGATGCAGGATGCCGCGGCTGACGCGATGGATCGATTATTTGCTCGATGATCTAGAAGTTAATGCTCGTTGAATGGTTATTGCGCTTTCCGCCTGTGCGTCGAAAACGAACTGTCGCACGGTCGTAGAAGCTATTCCGAGCGATATCCCGGCGGGCCACTGGCCCTGCTCGAACATCGTCGATGACAACATACCCACTACTTCGCCTCCGCGAGCCGAGAAAATCGGTCCGCCGCTATAGCCGCCTGCCACCGATTCGGCTATAGCGATCTTCGGACCGATGATCTTCGATTTGTCCTCGCCCTCGTACACGCCTGAAGTAACCGTCTTAGCGACGAACGGGCGAATCGACTGTCCTTGCAAGCGATTGCCCATTGGGAATCCGAGCACTCCAACATCATCTCCCTGTACAACATGCGGTGCGGCTCGAAGTCTCAGCGGTGGGAGTCCAGCCAAGCGATAATCACAGACGTCGTACTCAGGATGGTCGAAGTACATGCTCGTTCCCTTGACCGGCTCGAACCAGACATAGCTTCCGTCGGACGTTCGCACGCCGACCCGAAACCGTTGTCCTTCGGCCAGACTTTGCTTGTTCAGTTTCGCCAACGCCATGTTTGCGAGCTTCGAACGCTCTTTGGCGACGTGCCAGCACGTTACGACGATCTCAGTAAATTCGGCGCAGAAGCCGGTCCCCACGATGTTCGGCTCGCCGCTCAGCGTGGGTTCCAATCGCGATCGGGACCACAGCATTGAGGAGGAGGCCGGTAACCTCAGTGAAAGTCGGAGGTCGATCCTGTGGAAAATACATCAGTGCCCCCTCCGGTGACTGTTAGCGTGACTGTCAAAGCCTGCGAAAAAGCCCTCCCGAGCCGCGATTTAGCTTCGGGAGGGCGGGTTATTGTGGTGGAGACGGGGGAGAATTGAACTCCCCGTCCAGGTGAACAACGCCCTGAGTCTGCTACAAGCTTATCCCTACAGATTGATCTCGCCCCGGCCGGCCGCCGAGGGCCCGAACGGCCGGGGCCAGCCGATAGTCTTAGGCCCGCGCCATCGGCGTCATGCGAGCAGCGCCCCGGACAAATCGTCGCTCATTCCCCACCCGCCGGGGTTAGAAGAGGATGAACGTCACTGCCTAGGCAGCGAGGGCGAGTTGTGATTCGCCGTTTATTGGTTGGTCACCACGATTATGGAGGTCGATGACCACCCTCCGCCTGCAACTCAGATCCGCCGCCCCCTGTCGAGCCCTTTCGTCCCCACAGATGCGACACCTCAGTATACGCCATGGACGAGGATCATACTCGACATAACGCGCATCAGCGTTGGGACGCCACCGCCGGCAAGCGGGCAGGGGAGCGCCCTGTCCCACCCAACCAGTGCGTAATCCGCCGCCTCAAGCCCGCCGCATCTAGTCCGTGCGCCTCGTCGTGCCGCTGGGGGCTGCCGTACTTGCGATGCTCGGTGCGCGGTACGCCGATGCACAGCAGCCGGTGCGCTTTGTCCGAAAGCGCGGCGGAAAGCTCCGCGCCTGACGTGCCCTCCAGGTACGGCTCCACGAGGACCACGTCCGTGCCCGTAACTGCAGCCCGCAGCCCGTCCCGGTCGAACGGTTGTACCGTGGCGGTGTAGAGCACCGTCGCGTCGAGTGCCGCCGTCGCCTCCATCACCGGGTCCAGCATCGGCCCCACCGCGATCACGGTCGGCGTGCCGCGCGATCCTCGCCGCTGCGCCACCAGCCCGCCGTCGCTCGCCACCGGCGACGCGTTCTTGCGTTCGGACAGTCTGATGTAGACCGCATCGTCCGTCCGGGCTGCATCGCGAAGGAACGCATCCGCCTCATCGGGGTGGCCTGGCACATGGATGCGCCACCCCGGCAGCGTCGCCATCAGCGCCACGTCTTCTGGCGCCTCGTGCGTCCGTCCGTACGCCGCAACGTCATAGGACGCGCCGCAGCTCACCAGGATTCCGCCGATGCCTTGATGCGAAAAGGCGAGTTTCACTTGCTCAAACGCGCGCTCGATGAGGAACGGCGCGAAACTGTGCGCGATCGCGCGCGTCCCGCCCAGAGCCATGCCCGCGGCGACATTCACCATCAGTTGTTCGCGGATGCCGACGTTGATGACGCGAAGCGGATGGCGCTCGCACGCGCCGCTCGCTCGAAACCGATCGACGGTGATGTCCGCCATCACCACGGCAACCCGTGGGTCCGTATCAAGCAACTCAGTGACAACCCTCACGAACCGATCGCGCATAGATTCGGACTTCATTCCTTCGCCTCCACAGTAGCAACGACCGCCAACGGCGCGTCCGGGTGCGGCGATGTCAACGCCGCCTCGATCGCGCGGTGATCGCGGCCGTCGACGGTCACCGCCGACCACCCTTCAACGGCGAACCGCCGCTCAATGCCTCCCGGCCACCTGAGCGACGATGACTGGTTATCGACGACGACCGCCGTCACCGCCTCGAGGCCAAAACGCGCCGCCACCACGACGGCTTCGTGGTTGCTGCCCTCATCGAACTCCGCGTCGCCGAGCAGACAATAGACGCGTGGCCCGCTCTTTCCGCGCGCCCTCAGCCCCAGCGCCATACCCACGGCGATAGGCAGGCCGTGGCCCAGGGAGCCGCTCGAAATCTCGACCCCTGGAATCAGATTGCGGTCCGGATGCAGACCCAATGGCGAGTCATACCGCACCCACGTTCGCAGCGTCTCTTCGTTGATGAATCCCTTTGCGGCAAGCACGGCGTAGTACGCCATCGGCCCGTGCCCCTTGGACAGCAGGAAGCGATCGCGATCGTCGTCGTCCGGCCGGCGCGGATCAACCCGGAGCACCCGATCGTAGAGCACCCAGAGGACATCCAGCGTCGATGTCGCGCTGGACGTGTGCTTTTCATCGCCCGTCATCACGCTCATCAGCCGGCCCAGGTCAGGGTATCCAGCGAGTGGCTCGGAGGCAGGTGTACGAGTTGCAGATATCATGAGCAAAAGGGTAAAACTTCAAGGACACTTGAAGTCAAGCCCCATTCGGAGAAAATTTTGGCAGGGTTACCTGACCGCATCACGATTACCGAACTCGCCGCGCGCAGTGGCGTTGCGTCCTCGGCGTTGCGCTATTACGAGTCGGTGGGCCTGATCGCCGCGGAGCGCACGAGCGGCAATCAGCGCCGTTACCGCCGCAGCGTGCTGCGCCGCGTAGCGGTGATCAAAGTGGCACAGAGCATGGGCGTGCCGCTGCGCCAGGTCCGCACCGCTCTGTCGGCGTTGCCCGAGCGGCGGGATCCGACGCCTGTCGACTGGGCGCGCTTGTCGCGTGCCTGGCACCGGGGGCTGAGTGACCGCATCGCCACCCTCGAGAAGCTCCGCGATCAACTCTCCTCGTGCATCGGCTGCGGCTGTCTGTCATTGGAGCGGTGCAGCCTGTTCAATCCCGCGGATCGCGCCCGGGCCGGCGGCCCTGGTCCCCGCTACCTGCTGGGCGACGCTCCCCAGCCACGTAATCCATCGCCAACCTAACGTGCGAGGGAGTGCTCCCCTCATTCACGTTGCCGCTCGCGAAGGGCGCGCTGGATCTCCCGGTCGGCCTCGCGCTTGGCAATCGCCTGGCGCTTGTCATATGACTTGCGCCCGCGCACCAGGCCCAGTTCCACCTTCGCCTTGCCGTCCTTGAGGTAGAGGCTCAGCGGCACGACGGTCAGGCCTCGCTCGGCCATCGACTGCGCCCATTCGCGGATCTGCGCCTTGTGGAGCAGCAGCCGGCGCGGGCGGGTTGGCTCGTGGTTCTGGTGGCTGCCGGCCGCATACACCGCGATGTGCGCGCCATACAGCCACAGCTCGCCCTCCAACGGACGGGCGTGCGCCTCGCGGATGTTCGCGCCGCCGGCGCGGATCGACTTGATCTCTGTGCCCGTCAGACTAATGCCCGCCTCGATGCGCTCGAGGACCTCGTTGTCGTGGAACGCCTTGCGGTTCGAGGCGATCGGTTTTATATCGGCCATGAGTAGCGCCGCTACCCGCCGCTGCGCGTGGGGGCTGCCTCCGCCGCGGGCGTGCTCGGCTGCGGCGTCAGCGAAATCGCCGGCGTCGTGTCGGTGCCGCGAAGCACGTCCAGCGCCTTGAAGAGCTGCACGTCGCGCCGGGCATCGATGTCGTCGTCCGAGAGATGCACCGCGATGTCCGGGCGGATGCCGACGCCCTCGATCAGCGTGCCGTTGGGCGTCAGCCAGTTTGCGATGCTGATGTACAGCTGGCCGCCGTCCTTCAGATTGTTCGCGATGTTGACCGTGCCCTTGCCAAACGACTTCTCTCCCACGATCGTCGCGCGGCCGTTGTCGTGCAGCGCCGCCGCCAGCACTTCCGAGCCGCTCGCGCTGAAGCGATTGAGGATGATCACGACAGGTATCTGCGTCGCGATGCCGCCGTCGTGCGACTTATCGACCGACTCCTTTCCATCGCGGTCACGCTCCGTAAGGATCGCCTTGTTACCGTCGAGGAACTCGTCCGCGATGTCCTCCGTTGTGAGGAGCAGGCCACCAGGGTTGTTACGCAGGTCCAGCACGAAGCCCTTCTTGCCACTGCCCACGGCGCCTTGCAGCACCTTCTTCATCTCATCCGTCGTCAGTTCTGTGAACTCACGGATGTGAGCGTACCCAATGTCCGTGATCTCGGTGCCGCTGCCATCCTTCAGCGCGCCGCCCGGAGGCTGCGTGGTCACGCTCGCGACCTTGATCTCATCCCGTTCGATGTCGAGCGTCTCTTCCTGCCCATCGGCGTGGCGCACCTTCAGCTTCACCGTCGTGCCGGCCTGGCCGCGAATCTTCAGGACCGCCTTCTCCTGCGTCCATCCGGACGTCGACTCGCCGTCGACCTCCAGGATCGCATCGCCAGCCTTAATGCCCGCGCGCTGCGCCGGCGTATCGTCGATCGGCGCCACAATGACGATCTGGCCGTTCTGAGTCGAGACGGTGGCGCCGATTCCCTCGAACTTGCCCGAGAGACCGACGCTGGTCTTGATGGTATTGGCGTCGACATAGTATGTACCGCTGTCCGGGAACGTCTGCAGCAGACCGGTAATCGCCGCCTCGTACAGCGTCTTGTCGTCCACGAGGTTCGGGTCGACGTACTTGTCTTTTAGCAGCTTCAGCATCTGGTTGAGGTTCGAGAAGTCCTCTGCGCTGACCCCGTTCGTGCCCGCCGCCGGCCGCGCCGCTGCGGACGAAGAATCGCCCCGATAGACATAACCTAATGCCCCGGCAAGGATGAGGACCGACACGACCAGCAGGCTAAATACGATCCAGCGGGCGGCGTTGAGCATGCGGGGATTGGCTCCTTAGCCGGAGGGCGAGGCCGCCACTCACCGGGCGCTTTCGTCGAAGTCTAACATCCACGTGATCCGGCTACCAACGCATCGGCAGCTCGATGAAGGCTACGCTACGTCCGCGCGGCCGACCTCGCCGTGCGGCGACTTTCGCCGCGCCTTCACTTCATAAAGCCGGCCGTCGGCCAGCCGCAGCAGTTCACCGGGCGATTTGGAATCGTCCGGACAGACCGCCATGCCGATCGAGATTCCAAGCCTCACTGTCTCCTGGCTTGCGCTCAGTGCCGCGGCGTGCTCAACCCCCAGAGCCAGTTTCTCGGCCGTCAACCGCGCATCGTCCAGGCCCGTGTTCGGCAGGATCACGACGAATTCATCTCCGCCGTACCGCGCACCGATATCGCTGCCGCGGATCTGCCGCGAGATCACCTCGCCCACCAGGCTCAGAAATTTGTCACCGATGATGTGACCGTACGTGTCGTTGATGTCCTTGAAGTTGTTCATGTCCATCAGCAGCACGGTTAGCGGCTGCCCATACCGCACGGCGCGCTCTACTTCGTGCGAGAGCTGCTCGTAGAAATACCGGTGGTTGTAAAGGCCTGTGAGCGCATCACGATACGCCATCGTGCGCAGCCGCTGGCTCAGTTCCTCAAGGTGCGCCGAGTACGCGCGCTCGAGATCAAGGTGCGTGCTCCGCGAGTGCGCCGCCAGGAAGATGGCGAACGCAGCGGATGCGATAGCGGTGAAGATCTCAAGCGACGTGAAAGCCAGTCTGGACATAACGCTTGGCCCAGCCACTATCAGACAGAGCGCCCCCCCGAGGACGGCAACCCCGGCAAGTTGGACAAGGCCGATCGAAGGACGGCGCGAACGTACGCCAAGTGGCGGGCGTGTGCCGCTCAATATGCTCTCGTGGGATTCGTTTGCCATCGTGTGGAGACGGAACTGAGGGCTCGCCCAGCATGCCGCACCGCGTCGCCGCGCGATCGTTCGCGCCCGGCGTCAGGCGCGTACTGAGCGTTCCGGCTCTCCTCCGATGAGATTATCGGTATCGGTCTGTCGCCAAGTAGCCCGCTCCGCTTCGCGGCCGTCAGCAACCCTGGACGACATAACATCTATAGTGCGAAGTAAACCGATATGCGATCCGCCGGCGCGCCCGGCAGCCCGCAGCCGCCTCTACTCGCTCTCGACGCCCCGGCGCGCTCCCCGGAGAATATCGATGACGGCCGAAAGCGGCTCATTGGGCTCGCCGAGATCATGCTCCGATTCGACGATGTCGACCAACCTCATACTCGGCTCGGCATCCCCGTGCGCCGCCGGAGCCATCGACCGCAGGCCGACGCTGTTCCTCCAGCGCGAGATCATCGCCGCGGTCGATGCATGGATCTCGCCTGCATCTGCATGTTCGTCCTTACCGCCGCCACCCAACTCTCGTAGTCGGGCCATTTGCGCGTCGCCCGCCCTGGGTATCGAGACCTGTGGCAACCGCAGCTCTGGCAGGCTGAGATCGGGCATGCCCAGTTCGATATTGGGCAACCGGCGGCGAAGCGTCGGCGTCAGCGCGAAGATCAGCCCACACCCCAGTGCCCCGATCACGAACCCGATGTTCACACCCTGCCACGCCGCCGCCAGCGCCAGTGCCAGGATCACCGCCCCGGTCCCGTACGTACGCCAGTGTTCCTTAGGGATACGTCCCAGCAACGACGGAAGCCGTCGCCGTGACGGTTTCTCGCTTTGGACGCGCACGTCGCGATCAGCCGGCTTGGAGTGCGCCTTCACCGGCCGAATGATGCCCGCCGTAATCAGCACGTCGTCGCGGAAGGAGTCGTACTGCTCGCGCAGCTTCGGCGTCCCGATGACCCCGTACGCCTCGTTGAGCTCATCGAGCATGTCACGGGCTCGCGGGTTCGTCGTGCCCAGGGATTGATACTTCCTGGCGAGGTGCCAGTACGTCTGGTCCACCATCGTGCCGTCGGCGGCGGGCGTCAGGCCGAGGATCTCGTAGTAGTCGCGGTCGCTCATGGCGTCGTCCCTCTCGTTCGGGGTCGTCTGCTGGGATTAACGCCCGCGCGGCACGGGTTGTATCTCGACGGTGTTGACGTGATAGCAGTGACCCCAGTCGCGGCCCACCGGATACACCTCCGCCAGGCCGTCTTGATGCCGGCGGGGCCATGCTGCTCGGCCCCTTGCCCGTACCCGCGGGCTCGGCGATTCCCCTTCATTCCCTCTTCCAACATCGGCATCCGCCTCGCCGTCCTGATGGTCCCGTTATGTCGCGTGGAAGCATCCCCTGTGAAGGGCGTGTCATGCCGGCCGGATCCCCGCGTTCCACTAGGAGGAGGTATCTGGTGGCGCTTGCAAGTGGGCCCGTCGTCGATTTCTATGGACGCCCGATATTCGTCTGCTCGGCCTGCGGTGGTCCCGTCACGGACGACGACTTCTTCGAGCTCGGCCTTCGTTACCCCGAACCCGGCGAGAGCAAAGACGACTATCGCGGAGCCGAACTCCTGGACCAAGTCGACCACGTCGACTGTCGCAAGGCAGCCCGCGCCAGCTAAGAGCTACCGTTCGCTCGCATTTGACCTCGTGAGTGGATCCGCGTTAGCGTTCCGTAAGACCCTCAAAGGGGAGTAACTGGCCCGCGTTATACGGGCAGTCCGGATCGCCAGACCCGGCTTGATCGCCCGGTCCGGACAACCCCGCGGCCAACCGCAGGGACGGTGAGACCTTTGATGACATTGCGTCATCGAAGGTCTTTTTTCTTGAGCGGGAGGCGCCGCCATCGTGATCCAGATCCGTCGCTGGCAGTGGCCGCTGCTGATGGCCACGCTGGCATGGCCGGCGGCGACCCTCCGCCTTGGCCTATGGTCCGGTTCGCAGCCGCTCGAGACGCTGCTCTACGGCATGGCGATCGTCTCGGCGGCGTTCCTGCTCACGTGGTGCGCCGAGGCGGCCGAGCGCGACATCCCGCGCACGCTCGCACTCGCCGGTCTGGCGCTCATCGCCGTCCTGCCGGAGTACGCCGTCGATGTCACCTTCGCCTGGAAGGCGGGCAACGACCCCTCGTACGCCGCATTTGCCACAGCGAACATGACCGGCTCGAACCGTCTGCTCATCGGGGTCGGCTGGGCCGCTGTCGTCGGCATTTTCTGGTACCGCACCCGCGGCAATGTACTCCGCCTCGATCCCGTCCATCGCACCGAGGTTGGCATCCTGGCGATCGCCACGATCTATTCGTTTATCATCCCCATTCGCGGCGGCATCACGCTGTTCGACGCGGCGTTCCTCTTCTCGCTCTTCATCGCCTACGTCTACCTCGCATCGCAAGGGGCAATCGAAGAAGAGTCCGCGATCGTCGGGCCGGCCGAGATGATCGCCAATCTGCCGATGGCGCGGCGCCGTGTCCTTCTGCTGGTTATGTTCCTATACGCCGGTTCGGCGATCTTAGTCGCCGCCGAACCCTTCGCCGACGGCTTGATCACCACCGGCACCCGCTTCGGCGTCGATGAGTTTCTGCTCGTGCAATGGGTCGCCCCGCTGGCGTCCGAGTTCCCTGAGTTCCTCGTCGCCGGCCTGCTCGCATGGCGCCTGCGTGCCGATGCCGCCATGGGCGCGTTGGTCTCGTCCACCGTCAACCAGTGGACGCTGCTCATCGGCTGCCTGCCGATTGCCTTCGCGATATCGAGCCACAGCATCAACCCGCTGCCGACGGACGGGCGTCAGGCGTCAGAGGTGCTGCTCACCAGCGCGCTCGGGCTCATGGGGCTGACGCTGCTGATCAACCTCCGCATCTCGGTCATCGAGGCGGCGGTGCTGGGCCTGCTCTTCGTCGCGCAGTTCGCGACGCCTCATCGAATCGTCTCGCGCGAAGTCTTCTCGGCCATCTTTCTGACCGCCGCCGCCGTCTTCTTCACCCACCAGCTGATCGAGATGCGCCGCGTCGAGCGCCCGCCGCTCGCCGCTCGCGAAGCCCTCCGCGAGTAACGCGCGCGCTGTCATCCGCTGCCGCGTCCGGCCCGAGCCGGGCGATCACCAGCCCGTCACCTTCTCCGGCGCGATCCGCAGCATCACATCATTTGGGTGCATGTTCTCGGCGATGTAGCGGCGGCCCGCTTCCTCGCCCAGGTAGTGAATCGCCAGCGCCTCGCGCCATTCGCGCCCGGGCGCTTCCTCGACCGTCACGCGCGCGTGCACCAGCACGGTGTGATACGGCGGCCGTTCGTCGTCGATGCAAAACTCCACGCGCGGATCGCGCTCGATGTTCCTGTGCTTCTGCGAGCCGCGCTCCGTCAACACGAGAAACGCTCCCGCATCGAAGCGATACCAGACCGGCGCGACGTGCGGGCTGCCGTCCCGCCGCACTGTTGCGAGCCGCCCGATCCGCGGCTTCTCCACAAATCGCAGCTGCCGTTCGCTAAACATCTCGCTCATCGTTCTCCCCGCCTCACTGGCGTCGAGTTGCTAGTATCCTCGCGTGCCATCAAGAGCTTACCCCGCAACCACCTGGTTCAGTCCTAAACTCGTGCCCCGGCCGTCGCCCATCGAAGGCACCGGCCTCTTCGCCACCGAACCGATCGACCGAAGGCGAGACCATCAGCATCGGCGGCGGCCGGGTGCTTACCGACGACGATGTGCGCTCGCTGACGCCGCCGTACTCTTGTTTCGCCGTCGATGAGGGCGTCAATCTCCTGATCGACAACGATAGCCTCATTCGCTTCGGCAACCATTCGTGCGACCCAAACTTATGGATGGCAGACGAAGTAACGGAAGTCGCGCGCCGCCCCATCGCCGCGGGCGAAGAGATCACCATCGACTACGCGCTGCACAGCGTGCTCCCCGAGTGGCGCATGGAATGCGCGTGCGGCTCACCGCTCTGCCGCGGCACCATCACCGGCAACGACTGGATGCGCCAGGACCTGCAGCGGCGCTACGGCACCCACTTCTCGCCCTTCATCGTGCGCCGGCAGGCTAACCCCTGAGAAGCAGGGATCTGGAGTTGCGACGTGTTACGCAAACGCGCGTTGCCACCGGTCAAGGTTTCGGACAATAGCCAGGCCCCAGGCGACGTCCCAACTGATCTCTGCCGCCAGCCGCTTTGCTCCAGCCGTAGAGTCGACTGAAGCGACCATACCGACGAAACAAAGCGGCGTCCGAGCGAGCGCCAACGGAATTGCGGCACGCTCAACGCCTGTGAGATGGTCGGTTAACCCATGGTCGTACGCGTCGACGAGGTCGCGTAGCTGGTGGATCCGGTCATCCGAGAGCGGGTCTTTCCAAAACGTCGAATTGGTGCAGTAGAGGACGAGCGCAAGGTCGTCAACGCGAGGGCGTTCGCCCATGAAATCGAAGTCGCCGACGAGTACCACGCGATCACTTCGGAACAACACGTTGTTGTCCCAGAAGTCACCGTGTACGAGTTGTCGCGCGAGCGGTGGGCGCCCTCCTTCGGCGTCGTTTAGCAGCCGGGCCAGTTCCTCCGACGCCTCCGCGAGCCGCAGCTCTGAGGGCGATGCGTCCCACGAGCGGATGCGATCTGTTCCACGCGAGGTCCAGGCGACCGCATCGGCGGCCTCCACATGGTTCGCAGCCGGGGCGACCCTCCCGTCTTCGGTTACTTCGAGCGCCTGCATCAGCGTGTGCGCGCGTCCGAGCAGTGGAAGGGCAACTTTCAGGCGCTGCCAGGAGTCCATGTTGCCATCGTGCTCGACGTACGGTTCGACTTCAACGAGGCGATCTTCAACAACGACCCAACTCTCTCCCGCGTGCGTCTCGATCGGTTCGGTGCAGGGAACGCCGCCGCGAGCGAGCGCGCGACGGACGAGCTGCAGGTCCGCAAGACGGGAGGGCGTTACCCACGGCCTATACACCCGGACGACGAAACGGTCTGGGCGGTGCTCGACGAGCAAGTTCAAGTTCGACGAGCCGCCTAGATCCTCGAACTTGCCGCGGAGTCCGTACCGGTCGGCCAAAGCACGCAGCAATTCGGACGAAACCTTGGCGCGCAACGCGGGGCCGCGAGCTACGCACTCAATTCCTGACCCAATCGACTGGATGCGCGAAGACCTGCAACAACGCTACGGCGCGCACTTCTCGTCCTTCATCGCGACGCCACGCGCAGCCCCACGCGCAGCCTCCGCACTAAGCTCCGCCCGCCCCATCCCGCGCCCGCTCGCGCAGCTCGTACAGCCGCGTCAGCGCGTCCAGCGGCGTCATCGCATCGACATCGATTCCCGCCAGCTCGCGCCGCAGTCCGTCATCCGGCGGAGTCGATGCGAACAGCGCCAGCTGCGGCGCCGCCGTCAGCGACGCAGCCTCGCGTCCGTCGCTCGTCTCCAGCTCGTGCAGCACCTCGCGCGCGCGCTGCACCACCGCCTTCGGCAACCCTGCCAGCTCCGCGACGTGCACGCCGTAGCTGCGGTCGGCCCCGCCCGGGATGATCCGCCGCAAGAAGACGATGCGCCCCTGCTCGTCGGCAACGGCGACGTTGTAGTTGCGCACGCGCGGCAGGTGCTGCGCCAGATCTACCAACTCGTGGTAGTGCGTCGCGAAGAGCGTCTTCGCTTGCAGGCCCGGCCGGTTGTGCAGGTACTCCACGACCGATCGCGCGATCGCCATGCCGTCGTACGTGCTCGTCCCGCGTCCGATCTCGTCCAGGATCAGCAGCGACCGCGCCGTCGCGTTGTGCAGGATCGCGCTCGTCTCGATCATCTCCACCATGAACGTCGACTGCCCCGACGTCAGGTCGTCGCCTGCCCCCACGCGCGTGAACACGCGGTCCACCACACCGATCGACGCCGCCGACGCCGGCACGAAGCTCCCGCACTGTGCCATCAGCACAATGAGCGCCACTTGCCGCAGGTAGGTGGACTTACCCGCCATGTTCGGCCCGGTGAGGATCACGATCTGTGCATCGCTCGACGACAGCCCTGTGTCGTTCGGCACGAACGCACCCGCCGAGATCGACCGTTCGACCATCGGGTGCCGTCCGTCGCGGATGCCGATCGTATCGCCATCATGCAGCGACGGGCGGACGTAGTTGTAACGCGCCGCCGCTTCCGCCAGCGCGCACGCAACATCTAGCTCGGCGACCGCAGCAGCGGTGCCTAGCACCTGCGTCGCGGCCGCAGCGACCTGCGCGCACACCTGCCGCACGATCGCCGTCTCCATCTCCTCCGCCCGCTCCTTCGAGTGCAGGATCTGCGTCTCGTATTCGCGCAGTTGCGGCGTCGCGTAGCGCTCGGCGTTGACCAGTGACTGGCGGCGTTCGTAGTGGACCGGCGCCGCTCCGGCGTTCGCCTTGCTGATCTCGATGTAGTAGCCGAAGACGCGGTTGTAGCCGACCTTGAGCGACTTGATCCCCGTCCGCTCGCGCTCGCCCGCCTCCAGTTCCGCCAGGAACCGCCGCACGTCGCGCGTGATCAGCCGCAGATGGTCCAGCTCTTCCGAGAACCCCGGCCGCACGATGTCCCCTTCGTCCATCTTCGCGCCCGGCGTGTCGGCGATAGCGAGCGCGATCGCCGACGCCACGTCGTCGCACGGCCGTAGCCTCCCCGCGATTTCATCGATGCGCGCATCAGCAGTCGCATGGTCTGCACCCGCGCCCGGTGCATCGCCGCGAAGCACGCCGCACAGCTCCGGCACAAGCTCCAGCCCCCGCCGCAGCGCCACCAGTTCGCGCGGCAGCGCCGGTCCCGCCACCACTCTCCCGACGAGCCGCTCCAGGTCTGGCATCCCGCGCAGGAGTTCGATCAGCCGCGCGCGCCTCATCGTGCTCTCGTGGCATAACGCCACCGCGTCGAGCCGCCGGTCGATCGCACCGATGTCCATCAGCGGCTGCCCGAGACGCCGTCGCAGCAGCCGCGTCCCCATCAGCGTCGATGTCAGGTCGAGCGTCGCCAGCAACGATCCTTCGCGCCGCAGGTCGCGTCCCGCCGTGAACAGCTCGAGATTGCGGATCGTGTGCGCATCCAGCCCGGCGTACTCCGCCGGCCGGTGCAATTTGATCGATGTTACGAGGGGCGCGCTCGCAGCCTGGTTCTCGCGCAGGTACATCAGCACCGCGCCACACGCCGCCACCGCCGGCGACGCCCGGTCGATGCCAAACGCCTCCGGTGACGCAACCCGGAAGTGCTCCTGCAGTGTGACGGTCGCGAGATCGGCATCGGACCACAGTGGCTCCACGCGCGTCACGTTGAGCGCCTGATCGAGCCACGACGGCGCTTCCACGTCGTCCGGCAGCAAGAGCTCCGCCGGCCGGATGCGCGCCAGCTCGCCCGCGGCCTGCTCCGGCGTCAGCGCACCGGCGACGAATTCCCCCGTCGTGATGTCGACGTACGCGAACCCGATATCCCCCGCCCACGCATCGCCTCCGCCGCGCGGCCGTCGAGCCGGCGTCAGGCACGCCAGATAGTTGTTCGCCCGCTCGTCGAGCAGGCTGTTCTCGATCACCGTCCCCGGCGTCACCACGCGCACGACCTTCCGCTCGACGATGCCCCTGGTCGTCGTCGGGTCGCTCATCTGCTCGCACAGCGCCACCTTGTAGCCCTTCGCGATCAGCTTCGCCACGTAGCCATCGACGGCGTGGTACGGGATGCCCGCCAGCGGCACCCGCAGACCCTTCCCCATCGGCTTCGATGTAAGAGTTATGTCGAGCTCTCGTGCGCACAGCTCCGCGTCATCGTCGAACGTCTCGTAGAAGTCTCCGAGCCGAAAGAAGACGATGGCGTGCGGATACCGCCGCTTGATGTCGAGATACTGCCGGCGAATCGGCGTCAGTGCGTCGTCCACCAGACGAGTGTATACCAGTCGTCCGTCGTCGGTCATCGTCCGCTGCATCGGCCCGCGCCCGTAGGGACGAAGCTTCAGCTCCGTCCTCTCCCGTCGGCGGATAGCTGACGGGTAACGGCTCATATCTCGCCGCCCTCGGCCGGATCCCCGGTGCTATAATTCGATGCTTCTCACGGGGGCCGATGGCCCGTCGCACGCGCGGAGGTCCGGTCTCGTTGGGCGTATCGCCGCACCACGTCCCCTCAGTCCAGCAGTTGCGAGCGCCCGGTTGCACGCGGCCGTTTACAGCGCCACATCTCCCCCGCAGGATCGAGACCGAAGCCGGCGGGCCACATCTGCGCCAGCCTAACACCAACCCCAAAAATCCACTCACGCTCGGCATAGAGCGCCACCGTCCGCGCGCCATAAGCAGGAGTAACTGATACTGATGTCGAAGAAGTACGTCTACCTCTTCCATGAAGGCCACAAGGACCAGAAGGATCTGCTCGGCGGCAAGGGCGCCAACCTCGCCGAGATGACCAATCTCGGCCTGCCCGTGCCGCCCGGCTTCACCATCACCACCGAGGCCTGCAACGAGTACACCCGCCTCGGCATGCGCCTGCCCGACGGCCTGATGGACCAGGTCCGCGCCGCGCTCGCCACCACCGAGCAGGCGGCCGGCAAGAAGTTCGGCGACGCCGCGGCGCCGCTCCTCGTCTCCGTCCGCAGCGGCGCCAAGTTCTCGATGCCCGGCATGATGGACACCGTCCTCAACCTCGGCCTCAACGACACCACCCTAAATGGCCTCATCGCCGCCACCAACAACGAGCGCTTCGCCTACGATGCCTACCGCCGCTTCATCATGATGTTCTCCGACATCGTCCTCGAGCTCGACCGCAAGAAGTTCGATCGCATGTTCGACGAAGCGAAGCAGAGCGCCGGCGTCCGCGAAGACTCCGACCTCACAGCGGACGCGCTCAAGGCCGTCGTGCAGCGTTTCAAGCAGCACGTCAAGTCCGAGACCGGCAGCGGCTTCCCGGACGAGCCCATGCAGCAGCTCGAGCTGGCGATCAGAGCTGTCTTCAACTCGTGGAACAACGAGCGGGCCTTCAGCTATCGCAACATCGAGAAGATCCCGCACGACCTCGGCACTGCCGTCAACGTGCAGACGATGGTCTTCGGCAACATGGGCGCGGACTCGGGCACCGGCGTCGCCTTCACGCGCAACTCGTCGACGGGCGAGAAGAAGATCAGCGGCGAGTACCTGATGAATGCGCAGGGGGAGGACGTCGTCGCAGGCATCCGCACGCCCACCGATGTCGCGCAACTGGAGCGCGATAATCCCGCGCTCTATAAGCAGTTCGCCGACATCTGCGAGACGCTGGAGCGCCACTACCACGACATGATGGATGTCGAGTTCACCTTCGAGAAGAGGCGGCTCTACTTCCTCCAGTGCCGCGTCGCGAAGCGAGCCGCGCGCGCCGCCGTCAAGATCGCCGTCGACATGACCAACGAAGGTCTGATCGACAAGCGGGAGGCGCTGAAGCGGCTCCCGGCGCAGCGCCTCGATGAGCTGCTGCATCCACAGTTAGACCCGCGCGTGAGGACCATCTCGGTCGCGGAAGCCGGCAGCCACATCCGCGCGGCGCTGCAGTCGAAGCCCGCCGCGATCTGGCTCGACGGCGACGACGTGCGGACGATCGCCGCCGATGCCTGGCGCACCATGTCGGAGGACGCTCGCGCGAAAGCCACCACCGACGCTCTCGCCCGCCGGCCGCACTTTATCGAGATCGCGCGAGGGCTGCCCGCTTCGCCTGGCGCCGCATCCGGTGCCGCCGTGTTCGACTCGGAGGAGGCCGGGCGCCGAGGCAAAGCCGGAGAGGCCGTCATCCTCGTGCGTGAGGAGACCTCACCCGACGATGTGCAGGGCATGCACGAGTCACGCGGCATCCTCACCGAGCGCGGCGGCCTCAGCAGCCACGCCGCACTCGTCGCGCGCGGCTTCGGCAAGCCCTGCGTGGCCGGCTGCGAGAGCATCGATGTAGACGAGGGTGCGCGCTTGTTCTCGATCGACGGTGTCACCATCGAGGCGGAACAGACGCTGACGATCGACGGCACGATCGGCCGCGTCCTGCTGGGCGCGATCCCGACGATCCCGCCCGTCATCTTCCCCGAGTTCGAGGAACTGCTGCGCTGGGCAGATGAGGCGGCGCGACTGAAGGTCCGCACGAACGCCGACACTCCCGCCGACGCCGCGAAGGCGCTCGAGTTCGGCGCGCAGGGCATCGGCCTCTGCCGGACCGAGCACATGTTCCTGCATCCCGACCGGCTGCCCGTCGTGCGCGAGATGCTGCTCGCCGCCGCCGACGCCAAGCGCCTCGAAGGCGAAGCGACGGCGCTGCGCAAGGAGCTCGAGAGCGCGTCCGGCGACAAGAGAGCCACGCTCGAACAGCGCCTGAACGATGTCCTCGGCCGCATGGAAGGCCCCATGGGCCACTACCGCGGCGCCCTCGACCACATCCTGCCCATGCAGCAGGGCGACTTCGAGGAGATCTTCCGCATTATGGCCGGCAAGCCCGTCACCATCCGCCTCATCGACCCGCCGATGCACGAGTTCCTCCCCGACCACGACGCGCTGCTCGAAGAGGTCACCCGCCTCCGCATCACGTCGCCCGGCTCGCCCGAGCTCGACGCAGCCGAGAAGATGCTCGCCAACGTCAACGCCATCCGCGAGCAGAACCCCATGCTCGGCCTGCGCGGCTGCCGCCTCGGCATCCTCTATCCCGAGATCAACGAGATGCAGGTGAAGGCGATCTTCCGCGCTGCCATTGAGCTCGCCGGCGAAGGCGTCGAGGTGCTCCCCGAAGTGATGATCCCGCTCGTCGGATTCGAGACCGAACTCACCTACTTGCGCACGCTGCTCGAGACCACCGCGCGCAAAGAGATGGAGTCAGCCGGTAAGCAGGTGAAGTACCAATTCGGCACGATGATCGAGCTCCCGCGCGCCGCCCTCACCGCCGGCGAGATCGCCAAGACCGCCGAGTTCTTCTCTTTCGGCACCAACGACCTCACGCAGACCACGCTCGGCTGCAGCCGCGACGACGCCGAGGGCAAGTTCCTCAGCAAGTACATGGAGATGGGCATCCTCATCGGCAACCCGTTCGAGTCCATCGACCAGGTCGGTGTTGGTTCGCTGATGAAGCAGGCGATCGCCGCCGGCCGCGCTACCCGCCCCGCCCTCAAGCTCGGCATCTGCGGCGAGCACGGCGGCGAGCCCATCTCGGTAGAGTTCTTCCACAACATAGGCCTCGACTACGTCAGCTGCTCGCCGTTCCGGGTGCCGATCGCAAGGCTAGCCGCCGCCCAGGCCGCCCTGGCCCCCACCCCCGACCGCGATCGATAGCTCACCCAGGACTTCGGCGCGGTCTGCTTCGACCGTCACCGCCTCGTCAGCCGCCGGAGAAGACCGAGACACGGAACGCACACCAGCATCACGGCGGACAGCAGGATCCACCATGGGAAGCGTTGACCACCCGGCTCTTCGCTGCGAAGGGCGGGCAATACAGGAGCTTCCGAGATCCCGCCGACGCTCGTCGCGCATTCGGAAGCGCGCAGCGAACCTGCCCACGTGCCCCAAAGCGATCCGGCTCGCGCGTACTCCTCGAAATGCCAGACCGTGCACCCATCCGGATCGGCGGCCGCCCCCGCGTAGTCGCCATAGCGCGATCCGTTGATCGTCGCCTCGCCGGCCTTTAGCACAGCCTCAGCTCCAAGCGTGCCGGCAGCATCCGGCGCAAGGCGCCCGCGATAGCGGATGCCCGCGTACTGCGTGCCCGAGGAGAACGCATAACCAAGCGTCACGTTGCCGGCGGCATCGACCGACAGGTTCGGGAAGTACCGGTACTCTCCATTAGCCGCAACGATGCCCTGCTGGACCAGTGTCGGTGCTCCCTCGATGTTGCCGAGCTGATACCACTGGATCGCAGCGATAGTGCCCGATCCGGGATTGAAGGCAATCGTGTGCGCGCCATACAGCGAGCCGCGATAGAAGTAGGCCGCGAGGCCGCCCGCATCGTTCGTCGTGATCTGGCCCGGCGGTCCATGACCGCCCAGCTGCAACGCGTTCGGCGGCTGGCCGTACGACGTGACACCGACGCCACCCTGCAACGCAAACGACGATGCGCCGAAGGGGTCGCTCCACGTCCACACACTCACATTGGAACAAGGGCAGGCGCTGTTGTCAGCAGCGATGAAGTACTCGGTGGCCGATGCCACAGTGCCGCGGGCAGGCATCACCGTGTCGGCGAGCTTGCCGGCGGCGTTATTCCCAACATCGACCAAGACCGGCGCCGTCGCGAGACCGGCATACATATCGGCTTTGTTGTAGGCGTAAACGCGCGCGCCGGTAAAGGTCGTCCCGCCCTGGAACTGATTTCCGGTCACGTAGATCGCCGTCGCGCCGATTGTCGCGTGGGGGAAATCGAACAGATCGCTCGCCGGACTGACCGGGAAGCCATACACTTCCCATGTCGTAGTGGGGTCGCCCGTCTGACTGACTGCGATGCAGACGCTCGAGTTGTTCGACGCATCGTACGTCAGCGCGCCGACCATGAAGCGGTTGCTGGTCCTGTCGTACTCGGCGAATGGATCGGAGATGCTCCCGAGGCAGCTCGCATTGGTGAGAAGGCTGCTGAGGACCTTCGGATATCCCGCCACGGGATTCCCGCTCTTGTCCCAGATCGAAAACGCCGTGTTAACCGCCGCCACGATCCGGCTCGGCCCGACCGCAATCGCGCCATCTGGTGGCAGGCAGCCACACCCACTCTGCGAGCTGTCGATGCCATCGAAGCCGATGCCGGCACTCACAGTGAATGGCCCGGCCGTGGAGCCGTCGGAGGGCGCCGCCGCGGGATCGACGGTCGCCTTCGACTGGTTGAGCTCTGCTTCGCCGCCAGGGTGCCGTCGCGGCAGACCGGCGCTCGAGCTGGTGCCACCCGCCGGTACCGTGCGCAGGTCGACCGCCGTCGGCGTAGTAGGCGGCCCCGTCGTTGAGCCGCCGCGCCCCGTCTGCGCCATTGCCCGCTCCGAAAGAAACAGCGTCGCCACAACAAGCAGCAGCACGAGCGCCATCGTTCTCATTGTCGTGCGCGTCGGAGAGTAAAGCACCATCGTTGAGGAGACCTGCGCTGGAACCCCCAGCCGCTGAACTATAGCCGAACACCCCAGCCGCCTTCCCGGCGAGTCGCACGTCACCGGCAATCGCCGCGATTCGGCCCCGTTTGTATTGGGGTCTCGCGCCATCGGCCACGAGACCCCCGTCCTCAAGCTCGGCATCTGGAGCACGGCGGCGAGCCCATCTCCGTCGAGTTCTTCCACAAGATCGGCCTCGACTACGCCAACTGCTCCCCCTTCCGCGTGCCCATCGCAAGGCTAGCCGCCGCCCAGGCCGCGCTAGACGCAGGCCCCGAGCGGATCGGTGAGATGCGCAATCGAACTCCACCTCCCAACTCCCGTAGGGGCGAAGCTTTAGCTCCGTCCTCTCCGGCCAAGAACGATCACGAAGGCTCGTCGCAAGGCACGAGCGTAGCGGCGCCATCCTCGCCTACGTCAGTTGCTCGCCCTTCCGCGTCCCCATAGCAAGACTAGCTGTAGTTCCCACGGACGTCATTGACAGATCCGCATGATCGGAGAGAGTCCTCCGAGGGCGGTGTGTGGACGGTGCCCATTGTACTCGTCCAGGAAAATGGGGAGTGCGGCGAGGCGCTCGGG